>PNKB01000254.1 GCA_013997645.1 Cyanobacteria bacterium PR.3.49 | reverse complement strand
GTCACATTTGGTGGCATATGGGGGGCACTATCGGCGTTTTTAGGAGGACCTGTTGACACGATTATGATGAGGGCAGTGGATGGTCTTTTATCCATTCCAAACATTGTTTTGCTGCTGACAATAAATACTCTTTTGACAGCCAATCCATTCCTTCATTTGTTTCCGGAATGGGCTTTGCGTCTTTTGAAAGTAACGACATTCTCGAGCGGCTATCTACCCCTTTTTACCGTGATCATCGTGATCAGTGCCACCACATGGCTGGAGGCCGCCAGAATCAGTCGTTCGAAGATTAAGTCCATTTTGCTCGAAGAGTATATCTATTCAGCCAGGGCGCTTGGAATCGGGGTTGTGCGTATGCTATTGCGCCATCTGCTGCCTAATGCGGCTCCAGTTTTGCTGGTGGAAGCGACTTTGTTGGTTTCGGATGCAATATTGATGGAAGCGGGACTAAGTTTTTTGGGTTTGGGGCTGGGACCGTCAACGCCTAGCTGGGGAAGCATGCTAACCACTGCTCAGTCAAGTTTGATAGAAGGCAACTGGTGGGCGGTAATTGTGCCAGGTATATTGATTACGACGACGGTCGTAGGTGTAAACCTTGTAGGCGAGGGAATTCTTGAAAGTCAAGGTGGTAAACGACAAACGGTCTGAAGCTCATGAAAGGGCGATTCTATTCGGATACAATGAGTGTCAACCGAAAGAATTCAACAATTAGGCATTAGGAAGGAGCCACGTCTAACGCGATGAAAAATCGTTCCGCACTTTCAAGCCGCTACTCGAAGGCCCTATTCGTTTTGCCGGTGGCAGTTTGCTCGCTGGTTGCCTGCAGCAGCGGCAAAGACGTGACCTACAATTCAGGCGGCATGACTCATACGATAGCGCAAGGCGAAGGATCAATTCCGACTGAATTTAAAGCATTGATCTATCCGGATGCGCAGGCTACAGGTTCAGTATCGGCTGATGGAAACGATCAAGAGCAATCGAAATTTGTGATGTTGCAAGCGAAGGCGTCCGGTGAAGACGTCAGTAAGTGGTATCAAGAACAATTGCAGAGCAATGGTTGGACAGTCGGCAATGTTCAAAGCAGTGCTGATGTGATCAGTATCAGCGCGCAGAAAAAAGACATTGAGATGAATGTAATGATCGACGAAGACCAAGGCAAGACAACGATCAATCTTTCACTCGCAAAGACCATCGATCAAGTGCCGGATGAATCAGAAAGCGAGAATTTTGTGCCGAGTAAAGTTGCGCCACCGACTGATTAGCGGTGTGTCCCTGGAGTGACTTATGCCCCAGAAAAAAGAGCCGCTTGCTGAGGTCATATCATCATCCATTACTGGAGTGGTGGCTCAGTGTCTGATGTCACCTGATAAAGACGGCATGCCGGAAACGTCGAAGCCGCGTTTCGGCAGCTTTTTAAAAATCAATACCGCCAACAAAATCGATGTCCTGACCGTTGTCCATAATGTGATCACTGGCTCTCCTGACGCAGTCCATCATCCTTGGGCTTTGGGATTGTCTCGAGAGCAGCTGCGAGAAGAGCAGCCGCACATTTTTTCTCTTTTGAGAACTGAAGTTCATGCGGTTGTAATCGGTCATATCGAGCGGGGTGTAGTGTATCAGCATTTGCCGCCCATTCCTGCCGAAGTGCACGACTTTGTTTATCCGGCAAGCGCCGAAGAAATTCGTCAGGTCACTCAAGGATTCGATTTCTTGCGTCTGATTTCAACTGTTACCACTGTGCCCCAGGACGAACTAGCTGCGGCCAGTATAAGAGAAGCCTACAAAGCGCATGGTGAGGAGTATTCCTTTCTTGTGGAAGCAGGACAAGCACTCTCGCATATCTTCAAAAACGATTTCGACCGGCTCGTCACAATTTTGAGAAAAATTCGTCCAGCCTCCGCTCTGCGCTCCTGATTTTTTTTGAAATTCATGTACTTAGAAGTTAAGCCGTCAACGGCTTAACTTCTAACGGTTGAAATTCGACTGGAAGAATGGAAGTCAATAAGAAATTGATTTGAACTTTTTTGCTCCCTAACTCGTATTTAAGAGAAAGGGGAGTTCTGGAATGGTTTGTAATGATGCATCGAAAGCAGAATTTGCAAAGGCCCAAATGCTTTTGCAAGCTCTCGATGCCGAATATGGCTCCGAGTTAGGTTATGAAAGAGCTGCTCTGGAAGACATCGCGATGCGAGAGACCATTATCTGCAAACAATGCAACTTCGAAAATAATATTGAAACAAGTGAACAAAGAATGCTGCTTTGTAAAAAGTGCAAAAAAGAGATTTGGTTGACTGCAGATACCTTTTACCATAAGGCTCGCTTATTTCGACCAAGAATTGTAATACCGCACATCTTCGAGCACGGCATAGTAATCAGCATTAATCAAGCTGCTGAATTATTGGATGTTTCGAATCATACGGCCAAACTCGTGTATGCGCAGGCAGGAATTGTCGTCACTAAACGGATCGCGGAGAATGCTGTTGATGTTCCTTCGCAGTTTTGCATTCCAGTGGTATGCAGACGCAGTACGCAGACACCCGCAAGGGAACATCCAGCTGCAGAAGAACTGGCCGTTCAACAGCAATTGAAAGAAGATCGCGCCGCTTCGGAACCCCATTTCGAATCTCGAAATCTGAACGAACAGCAGCGACAACTGCTGGCAGCATTATCTGATGAACCGGCTTCATTTGAATATCTCTCAGAAAAGACGGGTTTGAATTCGGCAGAATTGTCTGCTCAATTAATGCATTTAGAACTATTGGACCTGGTTCAATCATGTCCTGGAAACAAATTCAAGCTTGCCGTTTCACTTAGTTTGCATGGCGCTGTCGACAATCCCGCCCAGGTAGCACGAGCAGAATCACTAGCAAAAACATTTTCATACTTTATAAAGGACTACTTTCAAGGCGTGAGCAGAAAGTACTTGCAAATTTACGCGTCATTGCACTGGATTTCACAAGATAGAAAGTGCTTTCCAAAATATTCACTGCGAAAATTGTTCGCCTCGCACAGCCACATTTCATATGATGAAATTCTTGCGTATGTGACACCACCAGCAGTGCGAATGGTAACGCCTTTCAACACTTCATAAAGAAGCAGAATTTTGTAAATTCAGAAAATCAATGCCAAACTATGCTTTCAAGGTCTCTGTTTCACCATATTTCAGATAGACCCAAATGGCAGCTGCCACGATTATGATAAGCAAGGTCGAAACAGCGCATCCAAATGCCCAATCGCGCACTGCCAGGAATTGATTTTGAATCAGGTTGCCGATGAACATCGTTTTGCCGCCACCCAGAAGATCCGGCGTCACGTAGTCTCCCAAAGCCGGTACAAACACCATGATGCTTCCGGCGATTAATCCACGGGAACTTAATGGCACCGTCACCTTGAAAAATGTCTGCAACGGCGTAGCGCCCAAATCGGCGGCTGCTTCAATTAGCCGGACATCGAGCTTTTCCAGGGCGGCATAGACCGGCAGGACCATATAGGGAAGGTAGTTATAGACCATTCCCAAAAGCACGGCGTAAGGCGAGTAGAGAATGAAAGGAGGATTGGATATACCGCAGCTGATGAGAAAATCGCTCAAAATGCCGGTGGGACGCAAAATTGTAATCCAGGCATAAATGCGCAGCAAAAAGGACGTCCAGAGAGGCAGAACGAACAAGGTCATAAGCAAGCCCTTGTATTTTGGCGGCACCGCAAAGGCCAACCAGGTGGCAGTCATGGTGCCTAGAATCAGGCAAATAAGTGTAGTTGCGGCGGCCAGCAAGGCAGAACGCATGAGCGTGAGCAGATAGGGTCCGCTGAAAAAGCGGAAGTAATTCTCCAAACTCAGATTGGTCAGAGATACGCGACCGAGTTCATCACGATGTCCGACGCTGAACACCAGCAAAATCACAAGCGGAACGACCATGAAAATGGTCAGCCACAATCCTGCCGGCAGAAGTATCAGGCGACCTTTCATAAAACCGTGCCAGCTTTATATTTAGCCATGTTTCTGCGCCAAATCTCCGCACAATAGGCAAGGCCTGTTATCTTACCTTATATGTGCTGATGAGAATTTGTGCTTAGGGTACATACAGACGATATGGCGGCGGAAGCGGAGGAATTGGGTTTATGTCGCAGGGCAAAGAGCGCCTGTTTCTCAGGCAATGGATCGGCGAGAAAGTTTCTGTTGTAACGCGTGAGCAGTGGAAGTATTCAGGTTTGCTCACCAATATCGTTTTTGACGGCACCAGGCTGATGTACATTACGTTGGATGACAAGCAGTGCCTTAATTTTGATCACATCGTAGAAATCAGTCTTCAAGGCGATTAGTGCCCATGCCTTTGAGAGTGATTTTTCTTGGAACGCCTGAATTCGCAGTTCCCACATTGAATGAGTTGATTGCCTGCCCCGACACTGATGTGGTCGGCGTCCTTTGCCAACCCGACCGGCCCGCCGGTCGCGGCAATAAGATGCATGTGCCGCCTGTAAAAGAAGTGGCAACAAAACACTCAATTCCAGTTCTGCAGCCGGTCAAGCTGGCGAAGGATCCTGAAGTCGTTGCCAAAATGCGCGATTTAGATCCTGATTTAATCGTGATGGTGGCATTCGGCCAGATCTTGAAAAAGGAGGTTCTGGATTTGCCGCGTCACGGGGTCATGAACCTTCATGGTTCTTTATTGCCTAAGCTGCGCGGTGCAGCGCCGATTAATTGGTCGATTCTCAATGGTGATACTGTCACCGGTATCACTACCATGTTTAGCGATCCTGGTGTCGACACCGGGCCGATGCTTCTCAAAGCAGAGGTACCGCTAACCGATGATATGACATCGGTGGAGCTTGCTCAGGAGTTGTCGACAGTCGGTGCAAAACTTGTTATCGAAACCATCAAAAAATTGATCGACGGATCCCTTGTTAGTCAGGTTCAAGACGATAGCCAGCATACTTATGCGCCCATGCTGACAAAAGACATGGCTGTTATAGATTGGCGATGGGATGCCAGAACTATTCATAATCGCGTGCGCGGATTGCAGCCGTGGCCTGGCACTGTCGCTACCTGCAAGGGCAGTCAGGTTAAGATCTGGAAAACCAAATTGCATGCTGAAAAGCAAGCCGCAAGCAAACCCGGAACGCTCTTTCTTGATGCCAATCGGCTCTTGGTTGCTTGCGGAGAATCAGGTGATGAGCGTCTCGAATTGATCGAAATGCAACCAGCCAATAAAAATAGAATGCAGGCGCAAGCCTGGGCAAACGGAATTCATCTAAAGAGCGGTCAGGAGTTTTTTGACTAATGTCAGATGGTGATGCGCCCAAGCAAGACACCTCAAAACGTATGCGCTCGCGCATCGGTCCAAAGAAAGCGGCTCGCATTGCTGCCGGTGAAGATCGAAAGAAAAGCGGCGGCCAGACCAATAAGTCTGCTCCGAAAAATTCTGCCGTAAGCGGGACGAAGGGGCGGCAAAGCCAATCGATCCAGAAAGGCTTTGCATCGCGAAAGTTGGCGCTTGAAACTCTTTTGAAAATCGAAAAAGACGGAGCTTACGCAAATCTGGCTCTCAATGCCGCATTTGAGAAGAGTGGGCTGAGCGAACAGGATCGCGCATTTGTTACTGCTCTGGTTCAAGGAGTTTTGCGCAATCAGTCCATGATCGATCATGAGCTGGCAAATGTCAGCAAAGAGCCTCTTGCGAAAATGCCGCCCATGCTCAGAAATCTTCTCAGAATGGCAGTTTTTCAATTGAGCAGTTTGAGCGAAACACCTGAGCACGCTGTTTTGGACACCTCTAATCAATTGGCTCGAGCTCTTGGTCACGAGGGAATGGTGCGCTATACGAACGGCGTTTTGCGCGGTTATTTGCGGGCCAGGCAGGCCGGAGAAAATAGAGAATCAATTTTTGAAACGAACATAGACGATGCTCACTCTCTCAGCATCAGATATTCTCTACCTGTTTGGCTGATTGAAAGATGGAAAGCATTTTATGGGCAGAATGAGATGCTTGCCTTACTGGAATGGAGCAAAAAAGAGCCGACCTTGACTGTAAGAGTCTCTGAGGTCAATGTCGAGCCTGAGACTATGCTTAACATCATGAACAAAAACGGATTTGCTGCTCGATCAGGGCACCTTGTTCCTGCCTGTCTGATTTTTGAAAGTGAAAAAGGCGGCAAATCATTTCGCGGATCTCCGTCTAAGTTGCCTGGTTTTGAGGAAGGATTTTTCGTCGTCCAAGATGAAGCGGCGGCTTTTGTATCTCTTGTGGTTGATCCTAAGAAGGGAGAAACCATTGTCGATCTTTGTGCGGCACCTGGCGGCAAAACGGTGCATATGGCTGAGATTTTAGAGAATACAGGGCGAGTGATTGCTGTCGACAAACACGAGTCGCGGCTCAAACTAGTAAGAGATGCTCGTACAAAGCAGGGATTGAAAAATCTTGAAACCGTAGCGGCGGATGGATGCGATTTCAAACTAGAGCGTCTAGCCGACAGAGTTCTAGTAGATGCACCCTGCAGCGGAACCGGCGTTAT
>PNKB01000253.1 GCA_013997645.1 Cyanobacteria bacterium PR.3.49 | reverse complement strand
GTCTGCTTTGTTGTTCGAGGAGCACGCAGATTGCAGGGCAATCTGGTGATAAAAACTTATCTGTAGACTTTGGTGACAGGACCGCGCTTCGGTGCTTTTGTCGATGGTCTGAAATTCTTCACAACCGGCTTTGCTTCAACCGGCATTGTGTAACCCATCCCTCGTCCTTGCACCGGCGTTGTCGTTGAGCCCACCGGCTTGAGGTAAGGTTGCGTTGCGCCCTGGTTGGTAGATTGCGTTGTGGCGCTAGTGCCAGTTTGCTGAGAAGCACTGCTGTTTTGACTGTTTTGTGCCTGATTGGAGGACTGATTCCCTGCCGACGAAGCTTCCTGTGTGGTGGCTTGAGATGTGCTTCCACCGCCTGCCATACTCGAAGCTTGTGATTCGCCCGCATAAGCATAAAGATTGGGCAGAAGGGCAGTTACCACTCCCAGGACTGTATAGCGTTTTTTCATTGTCAACTCCTGGTCGATGCATAGATTGTTCTGAGACGATGACCATCAGCAGGGCCCAAGGTTCCTAAAAATACAATTTTTTTATTTGGCTTTGACCTTGCCCGGCTTGTCCTGCTTAGCCGCTTTCTTCATGACGCTTCTTTCTTGTAGTCGGCGTGCACGTCTGTTCCGGCACTGGTAGGTTTGTCCAGATTACCTTTGGTGAAAGGCGCTGGAGGCGCTTTTTCAATTTGCGCTCTTTGAGTGTTTTTGGCCATCATTGCCTCGGTCATGCCGGGCATGAGTGAGTCGGAAACACTGAAGATGCCGGCAGTTTTTCCAACCGCGACTTCCGCTTTGGGCTTGAATACCAGATCAACAATAGCGTCGATGACATCTTGGGCATCGTTTAGCGGTGGGATTGGCACCGACTTTTTGCCCGTATAATTGGCGGCATGCTCAAAGAAAGGCGTGTCCATTGCCATCGGCAACACCGTGCATACATGGATATCGTCATCCAACTTTAGTTCTTGCAATTCCTGGCGCAATGCAGCGCTCAGACCAAGAACTCCGTGCTTGGCTGCTGAATAGGATGCGTAATAGGGGGCCGGTATCCTGCCAATCATTGAGGCCACATTTATAAGCGTGCCCGAGCCTCGTTCCATGAAGTGTTGCATGGCGAAGTAACTGCCGCACATTGTGCCGGCCAGATCTACATCCAAGACCTTCAAATGATCGCCGAGTGGTACTTTGGCGAAAACACCAATGGCGGCCGCACCGGCGTTATTTATCCAGATATCGACTTTTCCGAAACATTCTACCGCGTGATTAAACAGCGCCATTACTTCATTGGGATCGGCAACGTCGGTCGGGACGGCAACAGCACTGCCCCCCAGTCTGGCACAGTCTGCCACAAGACTATTGAGTGCATCCTCGCGTCTGGCGGCCAGAACGAGAGATGCCTGCAGCTTAGCGAATTCGAGAGCGCATCCTTTACCAAAACCGCTGGAGGCGCCTGTGATTACCACAACTTTTCCGTATAAATTTCTGTCCACAGCATAATCCTCATTGATAAAACTGATTGAGCCCCAAGTTCGTGCTCGATGCGCCTCAATCTTCTAGTGAGACTGCGCACCTGCAAAATGTTTCCAAAAAGGGATCTATTGCTTGTATGTATCTTAATGTGGAAAGTGTGTATTGACGCTCCTAGTGATGGCGATATTTTTTCTTCGCCGACACCATTGAAGAGGCGATCAATGCTTGTCTGGACAAGTTCTCAAAAATGCCTTTGTTGTTTCGTGTGTTGTTTGGTGCCTTGGCTGAGTGTGAGGAATGGTGATATGCGGGATTGAGGGTATCGATTTCGACTTGCTGCCGTCCGGCTCTTTTTGAAATGTCTAAAAGTCTGTCCGCATCACCCATCGTTTGGGCGAGATGCAGAGCCGCGGCAAGGAAATGGTATCCCGAGTCGTAGTCTACTGCTGCCACTGCTGATGCGTTTGCATTCAGCAGGTAATCATAAACATCACCAAGTTCTTTCATCACACACATCCTGCGTGCGTCATGGACTCATTCTATCAAATTGGGACACGGAGATTAGGCAATATCCTTTTTAGGACGTACTATCGGAATTACGATGATTCTTTGACCTGTAAAATCGACGGCTCGGGTGCCTTTGGTTTCCGAGTTGTCTGCAAATCGCAGCGCTTCTTCAAATGACTCGAATGTCTTTTTGGACTTGCCAATTGTGACCGTCCATTCCGGTTTCTTATCTTTCTTCATTGCTGTCACCTTTGCGATGACAGATAGACTTCACCAACGGTTCTAAGTTCCGTTTTGAATACCGTCCGGCTAGATTGCCTTGTCCCGCGTGACAATTTGCACTACATTAAAAACCGGATTTGGTGCCGATTTTATCTCCGCGGAGCAAAATTGTGAGCACCTTGGAAAGGTATTTACTGTATCTTTGCGAACACGCAATTTTTGCTTTTAGAAAATAGCTGATCAATAGGAAATTCATGCCGAATAATGATAATGAACACAGTAAAGATTTGCCGATGGAATCGCTGAAAAAAGGGGTTACCCGCAGGTCTTTTTTGAGAAATTTGGGAGCAGCTGGAATAGCTGCAGCTGCTACATTGCCGGTGGGTGCCAACGATATGAAGGCTGAAGAAAAAGAGATTGATTCGCTGACACCGATAGCGGGCGCGATCCCCGTAACATTAATCGTCAATAAAAAGAAGCACTCCCTCAAGCTGGATCCGAGGACAACGCTCCTTGATTGTTTGCGGGAAAATCTCGATGTGACTGGGACAAAAAAGGGATGCGACCACGGGCAGTGCGGAGCATGCACCGTGCATGTAAATGGCCGGCGCGTCAATTCGTGTCTGACTCTGGCAGTTATGCACGATGGGGATGAGATAACCACTATCGAGGGGCTGGGTCAACCCGATAATTTACATCCGCTGCAAGCTGCATTTGTCGACTGCGACGCCTATCAGTGCGGTTATTGCACATCGGGTCAAATCATGTCGGCTGCCGGTTTTCTAAATGAGCCATGGGGTCACACCGTTCATGATATTCGCGAAGGCATGAGCGGCAATATTTGCCGTTGCGGTGCCTATCCCAATATTATCGCCGCCATTCAGCAGGTTCGGCAGAAAGCGTAGGAGACTTCTATGAAACTGTTTGCATTTACAAAAACCGCCGAAATTTCCGAAGCGATAAAGAATGCCGCTGATGCGGAAACCGCGCAGCAAGGTGCTCATTCTCGCTTTGTTGCAGGCGGCACGACACTGCTTGATTTAATGAAATTGAACGTCGAAACACCGGACAAATTGATTGATATAAATCGGCTTGATTTAAGTAAAATTGAAACCACCCGCGATGGCGGACTGTCCATTGGTGCGCTGGTGAGAAACTCTGATCTTGCCAATCACCCGTACGTCAAATCGCATTTCTCTGTGCTGTCCGAAGCACTGCTGGCAGGCGCGTCGGCGCAGTTGCGAAATATGGCCACGACTGGCGGCAATTTGCTCCAGCGCACGCGTTGCGTATACTTTCGCGATACCACGTTCGCCTGCAATAAGCGTGAGCCTGGCTCCGGATGTCCGGCCATCGAAGGCGAGAATAGAACACTTGCAATTCTTGGTACCAGTGACAGTTGCATCGCGACTAACCCCTCCGACATGAATGTCGCTCTTATGGCTCTTGATGCCACCATAAAAATCAGTGGAATGAAAGGTGAAAGGGAAGTGCCGATTGCGGAATTTTATCGCCTGCCTGGTTCGACTCCGCACATTGAAAATGTACTCCAGCCTGGCGATCTCATTACGCATGTTGTTTTGAAGGCAATGCCGGCAGGCAGTAAGTCTGCTTATTTGAAGTTGAGAGATCGGGCATCCTACGAATTTGCTCTTGCTTCTGCAGCAGTCGTTGTGCAAGTGAATAGCGGCAAAATCACTGGTGTGCAGATGGCCTTAGGCGGCGTTGGCACTATCCCGTGGCGTGCCGCTGAGGCTGAAAAGGTTTTGGCTGGTGCTTCTGCCACAGAAGACAACTTTAGAAAGGCTGCCGAGGCGGCCCTACAAGCTGCTAAGCCGCAAACTCAAAACAAATTCAAAGTTGAGCTGTCCAAACGGTGCATTGTTCATGCACTTAAGACCGCAACCTCTCCCACTGCATAAGGGCAAAGCAATGACAGCCACTACAGAAAAAAGCAATTCTCCAATCGGTCGTGCAACTAATCGCATCGATGGTCCGCTCAAAGTTACCGGCAGCGCGATGTACACCTCAGATCATAATTTCCCGGGCATGCTTCATGCTGTGCCTGTATTCGCAACCATCGCCAATGGATCTATCAATAAGATTGATACTAGCGATGCAGAAAGAATGCCAGGTGTGAAGGGCATTTTTCATCGAAGCAATATTGGAAAACTTTTCAGAGTAGCGCCTAATTCCGATTACAACGCATTTTCCGATGAAGACCGCCCACCTTTTGAAGACGATATTGTCAGATACTACGGGCAGTATGTTGCAGTCGCGGTGGCTGAGACACTAGAGCAAGCTACAGCTGCAGCGCATGCAGTCAAAGTCAGCTATAGCGAAAAGAAGCCGAATGTAGACAACAAGCTAAAAGCCGAATCGGGTGTGAAAGTCGAAAGCGAGCGCGGTGATGCGCAAAAAGCTTATGATGCGGCAGCAATCAAAATTGACGAGACATACATTACGCCGGCAGAAACGCATAATGTAATCGAGCTGCATTCCAGTGTTGCCGTCTTTGACGGCACCAATTACACCCTTTATGAAACTACGCAGGGTGTGGTCAATCACAGAAATGTATTGGCTCAAATGCTCGGCGTTGAGCCTGAGAGTGTAAAAGTGATTTCCAAGTTTCTTGGCTCCGGATTTGGTGGCAAGATCACTCCCTGGACACACAGCGCGATTGCCGCTGCTGTTGCTCGAAAATTGCGCAAGCCGATCAAAATTGTCATCACCAGAAAGATGGCTTTCCAGTCTGCCGGACATCGTCCGCGCACCGAGCAAAGAGTGCG
This sequence comes from Cyanobacteria bacterium PR.3.49, assembly GCA_013997645.1. Taxonomy (GTDB): domain Bacteria; phylum Cyanobacteriota; class Vampirovibrionia; order Obscuribacterales; family Obscuribacteraceae; genus QKMZ01. Next base: position 1,643 of record PNKB01000253.1, on the reverse strand, counting down.
CCTAGGCGCCGATAGCAAAGGAAATTTGACTTCGTTGCAGCACGATTATGTCAATCACACGGCAATGATTGACGAGTACAAAGAAGAGTGCGGCGAGTGCACTAAGTATTTGTATAGCTGCCCGAATCTAAGAATTACATCGGGCCTGGCTAAACGGCATATCGGAACACCGACGCCGTTCCGTGGACCCGGCGCTGTGCCTGGACTATTTGCTACCGAGTCCGCACTCGACGAATTAGCAATCAAGCTGAAAATGGATCCTTTGCAGTTGCGTATTATCAATGAGCCGGTCAAGGATGAAGGACTCAATATTCCTTTTGCATCTCGCAATCTGATTGACTGCTTTAAAACCGGTGCGGAGAAATTTGGTTGGTCTAAAAGAGATCCGCGCGTGGGTTCGATGAAGCGTGATGGGCTTAAACTCGGCTGGGGGCTAGCCGGTGCATCGTGGATAGCAGAAAGATGGCCGGCTGAAGTGGCTGTAGAATTGCGCGACGATGGAACAGCGAAAGTTTCTACCGGAACGCAGGATATCGGAACCGGAACATATACTGTTCTTGCTCAGGTGCTTTCCGACAAACTCGGGATAGCGCTCGACAAAATCGAAGTAGTAATTGGTGATTCGACTTTGCCTCCCGGTCCTTTATCCGGTGGCTCGATGGTGACGGCATCATTAATACCTGCAGTGAGCAAAGCTGCAGATAAAGTAATTGGAACTTTGCTCAATGCTGCTGTAAAAACTCCGGAAGCGAAATATTTCGATGTCGACCAGAAGGAGATGACCTACACCGCAGGAGTGGTTCACCGAAAGAATGAACCTGCATCAGCCGGAATTTCCTTTCAGAAGATTTTGAGCGCCGGGAATTTCAAATTCATTTTAGGAAAGGGCAGTTCGTCCAGCACATTTACGGACAAGCCGAAGGAATCAAAACATTCATATGGTGCGCACTTTGTCGAAGTGACATGGCAGGAAGAAATTGCCAGATTGCGTGTAAGCCGAGTAGTGACCGTAATTGATGCAGGTAAGATTATCAACCCCAAAGCAGGGCGCAATCAAATTGAAGGTGCCGTGGTAATGGGAATTGGTATGGCGCTGTTTGAGCAAACTCATTACGAGCCGACTAAGGGCGCACCACTCAACAGCAATCTCGCCGATTATATTGTTCCGGTCAATGCCGACGTACCCGATCTCGAAGTTCATTTTCTAGAATTTCCAAACAAACAGTTAAATGAATACGGTGCACGCGGGATTGGCGAAATAGGTTTGGCCGGCTTTGCTGCCGCGACTGCCAATGCTGTTTATCATGCCACTGGAATTCGCATCAGGGAACTGCCCATCAAGATCGAAGATTTACTCCGTTAATAGGATACCGATGAGCGAGATACAAGAAATACTTTCCTTCTATGAGCGCTGCTTGCGTCAAGAAAAACGATGCGCGCTTGCCACAGTTGTAAGTACTACCGGCCCATCTTATCGAAGCCCCGGGTCGCGCTCGATAATTTGCGAGGACGGCAGCTTTAGCGGTGGACTTTCGGCAGGTTGTCTGGAAGCGGATATTTCTTGCCGGCTAGATGGTGATAAGAAAGCATTTCTCGTAAATTATGATCTGTCCTCGGCAGATGATGTGCGTGGTTTTCCATTT
>PNKB01000252.1 GCA_013997645.1 Cyanobacteria bacterium PR.3.49 | reverse complement strand
GAACCCGCATTCGAATGGACTCTGGAAAGAATGCTTTTGGCGACGCCCATGCCTATGACAAAGGAAGAGCGTGATTTTCTTTGGTCGCATCCAGCCATTGAGAAAATTCGAGAATGGAACCAGGGACAATTCGATGATTATGTATCGACCGAATTGGGATTGCGGCAGGCCGGTCAAGAAGGTTATCGCTGGCGCGAGTTGGTTGTGATGTTGAAAAAACAGCAAATCGCGGCAGCCGGAGTTCTCAAAAGGAAGTTGACCAAGAGCGAGATTGTGTCTGCTTCTCCTCGAGAACCGCTGGATAGTTCGAGCCTCGAGCAATTTCAGCCCGATCTGAAGAAAGACACGAAAGCAGCTTTTTCAAAGTTAAAACAATGGCGTGAGGAAATAGCCATTCTTGCCGGATCGGTCGAGTCGATGAGAAAAACGGCAGAGAAGAAGGGGCTGGCAACCAAATTCAGCGACGCTGTCAGTGCTGCAGAACAGTAATGGTTTGCAACACCAACTTTTAAGTCGAACAGCTCTGATTAGCTGACCAGCATCGTCCATTCCATAATGACGATAAGCGTTACGGCAATTGCCGTGAATGCAATCCAGCCCGCCATCTTTCCAGGCGAGGTTCGCAATGCCAGAAAAGCCAGCCCGGCAATGGCCATGTTTGCCAATGCAATCAGCTTGCTCTCTGTCGGATAGAGTGTCATCGCCTGAAAAACTTTGTGCATCACATCCGGTGCAAACTCATAGATTGCACTGACTCCCAGCATCATGCCTCCAACGATGGTCGCAGGCTGACTGAGCACACGCGTGATTTCCTTTACCTCTTCTTCAAGAGACATTGATTGCAAAACGACGCCTTTTTCTTCTTGCGCCGCAGCTTGACTGAAGGCGGTCGAATCGCCTTCGAAGTTCCAATTAATAGTGGTAATGCCGCGTTCTTGTGTAGCTGTCATTTTTTGCAGGTTTCCTTAAAGAGAAAAATACCAAACAAATCCGCTTTAGTGCGTGACATGTTTGGTTTATAGCTAACTATCGCGACGGAATAAATCCCTGGCAACACCATACTACGAAGTCAAGAGGAAGCAAAGGGGTGCGCAGCATATCTGAAAGGAGATTAATCGCTAAGACCTCGATGCAGTGCGGGCTTTTATTAGAGAAGTGTCATCTTTGTTGAAAGACGTGCTCGGTGCTGATGTATGATGACTGCATGGCAATGAGCTTCCCGCGCGCATCTGGACTGAGGTCTCGGATTTAGTGGCTATTTATTTGGCACCAATTTCAACCGGACTGGGCGACTTGATAGTGTCGCTTCCGGCGCTTCAAGCCTTGATTCAGACGGGGCAGCCGACTTACTTGATCAGTCGTACACCTATGCAAGAAGGCCTGGAGCACCGTATTCCAGGGTTGGCAGGTATCATTCGCGAAACTGTCTTCGATGAAAATTCGTTATCTGCCGACGATGTCTATTTCAACCTTCGCAATCATCCTTTGCAGACTGACTATATATGGGGCTCCGATCAATTCGAAAAGCTCTATCCAGGCTACAAAATCACCGATGTGCTCAAAGGTATTTGTGCAGACTATGGTATCGCCGCTGATTACGACAAGCTCACTCCACTACCATTTCAAAAGCGCAATGAGGCAGCCGGTGCTGTTGTTATTGTGCCGGGATCGGCAGGAATAGTGAAATGCTGGCCTTCCTATCACTGGATCGATCTGGCCGGCCGGTTGTCACAAACCGGTCACAAAATCCTCGTAGTCGGTCAGCCCGATCGATCACAGATAGTGAAAGAGTGCGTGGACGCCGGTCTGGAACATATTAATACTGCCAAAATTGAAGACGCTCTGGACGTTCTCAGTTCTGCTCAGTGTGTAATCGCTGGTGATACAGGATTGATGCATATGGCAGTTCAGCAGAACATTCCGACCGTGGCAATCTTTCGCTACAACGTTATGTTCATGCGTGACTATCCGCATGTTCGAACCTTAGCCGCACCGATATGCCATCAACCTTGTATTGATCTGGAATTCAGCGCTGTTCCCAACAAAGTTATCAGTTTTGATTCCTTTGCTGAAAACAAGCAAAAGGTCTACTGGGAAACTTGGGAATGCACCAAAGAAAGCTGGCCGGAAAGATGCATGTCGATGATCCTGCCGGAACATGTGGCGCAAGCAGTTAACGAACTTGTGTCGCTGTCTGCCGGCAAGCGATAGAAGGGCAAGCAAGCATGTCTCAATCGGAACATATTTATGATTGTGTGATTGTCGGTGGCGGACCGGCAGGAGTCAGTTGTGCTTTAGAGTGCCATGAGTCGGCATTAGATGTAGTTGTTTTGGAGCGCGAAGAAAGAGTTGGAGGACAGCTTCCTCTGATACCGAGCCCCATATTCAATTATGTTGCCGGCTATTTTGAAAACGGAGAGATGGCGCGCAATGAGCTTGAGAAAGTTGCAAAATTGTTTCTGGGCGAGCGGTTATTAACAAACTGCAACGTGCAAAGTGTCGACCTGACAAAAAAGCAAATACTTACTAATCGTGGAAACTTTCGCGGCAGGACAATTTTTCTTGCCACCGGGTATCGCCTAAAACAATGGGACTTTCCTGTCCCTGAGCGATTCGCCGGCGATGTGCTGTACCGAAGCGGCATCGTGAGGGATCAGTTGAGAGGAAAGCCGATTGCAATCATCGGTGGTGGCGACAGCGCCGTATTTACGGCCCTGGATCTTGCCGGACATGACTGCCCAGTCACTGTTCTGGCAAGAAGCGAGAAGTTCAAAGCCAGACCGGATATCGTGGATTCGATGTACAGACACGAAAATATTACTGTGCATACCGGAACCATAGTGAAGCATATGGATGGTGGTCCAAAACTTGAACGAATAGTCACTGAGAATTCCAAAGGCGACATTGAAGTGACATGTGAGAAAGTGATAGCCAAACTTGGTTACGTGCCGAATACTGAGTTGTTTGCTGACCAGTTGGTTACTTTGCAAGGGCACATCAAGGTTAATGAGAATCAGGCTACTTCGTTAGAAGCTGTCTTTGCCGGTGGTGACATCGTTATGCCTGGTTACGATCGCGTAGCTTTTGCAGCAGGCACCGGAATGATGGCCGCGCGGTCGATCCGTTGCTATTTAGGACAAACTCCGTAGCTCGGGTCTTAAAGAATTAGTTATGCTTCACCGCCCTGCTCCAGCGGCATTGTATTGTAGTGCGCTTACCTCCGAATTTTGATTGATCAATGGAAGCCACAGTAACAATATTGTCTTGCGCATTATCCGCAAAAAACGACGAATCGAAAGAACATCCTGCCACCAAGTTTGGACAGACAGTTCCGCACAATAGTCTTGCAAAAAAGATTGACGTCGATAAGATCGCTGCTGCTGTCGAAATGATTCTCGAGGCAATCGGTGAAGATCCTCAACGGTCCGGACTGCTCGACACGCCGCAACGCGTAGCGCGACTCTATCAAGAACTGTGCTATTCCACAGGAGTTGATGCGGCATCGGAAATTACCTGCAAGTTCAAGGAAGATACTGATGGATTGGTGATCGTAAAGGATATAGAATTCACCAGTTTGTGCGAACATCATCTTGTTCCATTTCTCGGCGTCGCTCATGTTGCTTATCTTCCTTGCGAAGGAGTGATCACCGGCTTGTCCAAACTCGCCCGCGTTGTAGAATTGACCGCTCGCAGGCTGCAGGTTCAGGAGCGAATGACGGAAGAAATTGCCGATGCGATTCATCAAGGAATCGACGCCAGAGGAGTATGCGTGTTGCTGGAAGCAGAACACATGTGCATGTCGATGCGCGGCATCAAGAAGGCCGGAGCACGCACAGTGACGACTGCATTCAGAGGCGTTTTTAAGACCGATAAACAATCGAGAGCCGAAGTCTTGGCGCATTTTAAATAAGATATCCCTGGGCATAAAGGCTGTAATTTCTATTTTTACGGTCTAATGACAGAAACTCCTGCGAAATCTAAGCTCCGCACCGTCAAAATCTGCACTAGTTGTGGAAAGCCTGTCGGCAATCAGGGAGTCAGCTCGCTTACGAGCTGGCTCTTTCAAGAAACATTCTGTCAGTGCCAGTTGAAAGAAAGTCCCGGTGTGAAGCAATCCGCTCCCACTCCTGCCGGATCTTTGTTTGGCACGGGGCCCGGTGCAAAAGACACCTTCGATTTGCCCGACCTTGGCGGTGAGTATGAGGTTTTGGAGCGCATCGGGAAAGGTGGCATGGGCAGTGTATACAAAGTCAGAGATAAGGAGCTGGATCGGTTTCTGGCAGTAAAAGTTCTTCATGACGAACTGAAAGACGATCAGCAATCCGTATCACGGTTTGAACGCGAAGCCAAAGCAGCGCTCAAACTGATGCACGCAAATCTGGTGCCGGTTTTTTCTTACGGAACATCCAGAGTTGGGTCACCATATCTGGTGATGGATTTTGTTGACGGTGAGTCGCTGGAAACAAGACTTAAAAACGATTCGTACCTGGAAGTTACTGCGGCAATCGATATCTTCATACAAATTTGTGACGCTCTCACGCACGCGCATCAGCACGGCATTATTCATAGAGATATTAAACCAGGCAACATAATTATCACCCGCTCCGCCGACGGCAAGGATATTGCCAAGCTAGTCGACTTCGGTATTGCCAAGGTTCGCTCCGGCAGCGGCAGGGAGACACAAAACCTCACTCAGACAGGAGAAGTATTCGGCAGCCCGCATTACATGAGCCCGGAGCAGTGTCTTGGTTTTGATCTCGATTCGCGCTCTGATATCTATTCTCTTGGCTGTGTCATGTACGAATGTCTCTCCGGAAAGTCGCCATTTGACGGACATAACGCCGTTCAACTAATCGCCAAACACCTCAGCTCCGACGCCCCACCCTTGCGCATCTGCGATGTCGCGCAAGGAGATAAGGTGAATGAGCGATTGGCAGCAATTATCTATCGATGCCTGGAGAAGGATCCTCAGAACAGATATTTTAGTGTGGAGTTGTTGGCTAATGAATTGAGACAGTTGACTAATCAAGTTTCGGAAAAAGGTGGATTAGTCCTGCCTCGTAAATTGAGCATCGTCAGAAGCTTGTTTGCGATCTGTTGTATTGCCTCTGTTGCATCAATAGCCCTCTTCTCAGTCCCAATAAGATTGACGGCGGTCCTGCTATTTCCTGTTGCCGCTGCGATCATAGGTGCGTTTTTGCTGAACGATCAGCTTAGGGATTTTGTTTCACGCACACAGTTTCAATCAAGGTTAGTAAAGAATCTTGCCGGACCTTGCGTTGATTTGCTTGTCCTTTGCCACTGGCTGCTGGCATTGTGCGCCGGCTTGGCGCTAGCGACTCCCCTTTCACCTTTTCAAAATGCTGCGTATCCGGTTATTGCTGCAGGTTTGGGCACGATAATAATGCTGATTGTCTGGACCGGTTTTCAGTTGGACTCCGAAAGCTCAGATATTCAAGGCGGCGTCACGACGGGCAAAGTGATGAGCTTGATGTCTGTTGTTTTGATATTCATGCTGATTTTCATTGTTAATCAGTGTTTTAGTCCGAGTCCCACAGATACTGCCAGACGTGTTGAATTGGTTGGCAACAGAAACGGAACAAATCTGTCGATTGGCACAATGATCTCTGACAGCGCTGAAAATCCGTATATACGCCGCGGACTGAAGGATCTGCCTAATGAAATATTTACTGCTGAAGGAGGCAAACTTTTAACCACAGAAGCAATAAATGGCCTTCGATATAAAGTTTTTCATTTCCCCGACGGGGTCGATTTGGGAACCATAAAGGCGTACTCCCCAACGGGCAATACAAGTTTTAGAGCTCGCGGAACAGTAAGAGTGCGTGCTGATGCCAAACTATGTTTGCGCCTTACTGCAAACGCCGTTCAAAACTACGGTCTCTTGCTCAAGAGATTTGGGCCTGCCGATTTCCAGGGTCTAGAGGTTGACGGAAAATATGGTGCCATGAGCTCGATAGAAAATACCGACGATCTGATGTATTACATTTCCCGATGGAAAAAATTGAAGCAGCTTATGGTGTCGGATACTGATTTGTCCGATGATGGACTACGACACATAGCTCAGTTGACTGAGTTACGAGATCTCGTTTTATCGCGAACTCTGGTTACCGGAAAAGCTGTGGCCGCATTGCCGCAATTGCGATCGCTCAAAAGTCTCGACATAGCTAGCCTGACTAATGCAAACTTGACATTGAAAGCGTTGAATCGTTCTGCTCAGCTCTTTACTATAGATGTTTCAGGAACCGATCTGAACAAGGTAGAAGTTCTTCAACTTGCTCAGTTCCCCAATCTCAGAAGTTTGAGGATTGAAAATTGCGCCGCCGTAAGCGATGACTTCATCAAGAATTTGGCAGCGCGAAATCAACTGCTGTATTTGAATATCAGCGGCTGTCGAGTCTCGGACAAAGCCCTTGCAGCAATATCGAAATTCCAATCATTGCGTATTTTGATTATAAGCAGCGGTACTTGGTCTAAAGAAAAAATAGATCAGTTGCAGAAATCCTTCCCCAATTTGAGCATTGAATATCGGGCTCCGCTTCCTGTTCGCGATTAGGCTTCTTCACCCCATTGCAGAAGTTTTCTCGAACTGCCGACATCTTGAACGAGGTCGACATAATAAGTTCTGCCGTTCATATGAAT
>PNKB01000251.1 GCA_013997645.1 Cyanobacteria bacterium PR.3.49 | reverse complement strand
AATTTTTCTGACAAGGTGCGAGTTTGTAAAATCGATGACCTGCCGGAATTTCAAAGGACCGAAATGTTCCCCAACCGGTCACACAAGACGTTTAAATTAGAGGTATGGAAGTGTCGGTCATAAGAGGTAACGCCTGGCGGAATGGCGTCAAAGCTGATTTACACAACCGATAAGGGTCTCTACTGCGAGGCGGGCGACTTCTACATCGACCCATGGCGGCCTGTCGAGCGCGCGGTCATCACTCACGCGCACTCGGACCACGCCCGCTGGGGCAGCCGCAACTATCTGTGCGCGGAGCCGGGCGCCAAAGTGCTGCGGCATCGCGTCGGCAATGAAGGCGACATTGAGGGTGTGCCTTACGGCAAGCAGCTAACCATCAACGACACGACTGTGTCCTTCCATCCAGCCGGACACATCCTCGGCTCAGCGCAGATTCGCGTCGAGAGAAAAGGTGAAGTGTGGGCGGTCAGCGGCGATTACAAACTGGACGAAGACCCGACTTGCGCGCCGTGGGAGCCAGTCAAATGCCATACTTTTATAACCGAATCCACCTTTGGGCTGCCGATCTACACCTGGTCGAACAACGTGGATTTGTTTACCGACATCAATGCCTGGTGGGAGAAAAACAAGCGCGACGGCAAATCCAGCTTGTTGCTTGCATACGCATTGGGCAAAGCGCAGCGGCTTTTGATGGGCGTTGACCCATCTATTGGACCGATTTACACGCACGGCGCTGTCGCCACCATGAATCAGATTTATGAAACTTCGGGCGTAAAATTGCCCGAATCGACGCGGCTCTCGACCATGCCGAAAGGCACTAAATATGCCGGCGCGCTCATACTTGCGCCACCTTCGGCATACGGAACTCCATGGCAGCGGCAACTCAATCCGGTTTCTGCCGCGTTTGCATCGGGCTGGATGCGTGTGCGCGGAATCCGGCGCCGACGCTCGCTCGACAAAGGTTTCCCCGTCTCCGATCATTGCGATTGGCCGTCGCTTCTTAAAGCTGTTCAATTGACGGGCGCTGAAAACATTTTGGTGACGCATGGCTATTCGCAAATACTGGTGCGGTATTTGCGCGAGCAAGGTTTGAACGCGGATACGCTCTCAACGCAGTTTGAAGGCGAAGAAGAAATGTCGCTGGAGCAGAACGCGTCGGAGCAAAACGCCCAGACGGATGGCGAAAACGATACTCACGAAAGTACCGTAGGCAATGGCGAAGAACCAGCAGCCAATGGCGATACCAACGGCAACGTCGATGGAAACGGAAACGCTGAGGTGCAAGAATGAGACACTTCACGCGACTTTTCGGTTCGATCGATGAAACGACAAAGACTTCGGAAAAAGTCGCTGTAATGGCGGAATATTTTTCGACGTGCTCACCTTCCGATGGTGCATGGACAGTGTATTTGCTTACCGGGCGCAAGTTGCGTCAGCTTGTTCCGACGGCTCGCCTGGTAGGCTGCGCGCTTGCCCAAACCAATCTTCCTGAGTGGCTTTTCGGCGAGTCTTACGACGCGGTCGGCGACCTCGCTGAGACCATCGCATTGCTCTTGCCGCCGCCGACTTCATCGTCTGATGTTCCGCTCAAAGAATGGGTCGAGGAGCGCCTGATGCCATTGCGCGGAAAGTCCGAAGAGGAGCAAACAGCGCTGCTCACAACTTATTGGAGCGAGCTGACCATGCCGGAGCGCCTGGTTATGAATAAGATCATTACCGGCAGTTTTCGCGTCGGAGTTTCGCAGTTGCTGGTTGTAAAAGCGCTGAGCAAAACCTCCGGCGTCGACGAACCCACGATCGCGCATCGCCTCATGGGCGATTGGAAGCCGACTGCCCAGTTTTTCAAAGGACTGTTCGAGGCGGACACCACCGACGCCGACGTCAGCAGACCGTATCCGTTTTACCTGGCGTATCCGTTGGAGCAAGAACCAGCGGCGCTCGGCGATATCTGCGAATGGCTCGCAGAGTGGAAATGGGACGGCATTCGATCGCAATTGATCAGGCGAAATGGCGAAACGTTTATCTGGTCGCGCGGCGAAGAACTCATCAGCGAGCGCTTTCCGGAGCTTCTGGACGCGGCTGCATTTTTGCCTGATGGAACAGTTATCGACGGTGAAATTCTCGCATGGGCGGAAGGCGAGGTTTTACCGTTTGCACTCTTGCAGAAGCGCATCACGCGCAAGTCTATAAGCAAGAAAATGCTCGAAGAAATTCCAGTTGCGATTATGGTTTATGACATTCTCGAGTTCGAAGGCGTGGACATTCGCACAAAACCGATGTCCGAACGCCGCAAAATTCTCACCGAATTGTTGTCGCCGGGCGCTCTTGATGCTGCTCCCAGTTGTCGCGGTCAATTGCACCCTGCTTTGAGAGTTTCTCCCGGACTCTTCGCATCTTCATGGGAAGAACTCGCCGAATCGCGCGAAACCAGCCGCGATCTGAAAGTCGAAGGCATTATGTTGAAACGCGCTTCTTCTGCATATGGCGTCGGTCGACGCAAAGGCGATTGGTGGAAGTGGAAAGTCAACCCTTTCTCAATCGATGCGGTGTTGATCTACGCACAACGCGGCAGCGGCAAGCGAGCGAGTTTGTACACAGACTACACATTCGGCGTCTGGAACGAAGGCAAACTCGTGCCGGTCGCCAAGGCATATTCCGGGCTCGACGACTCGGAAATCCGACAAGTGGATGACTTCATTCGAAAGAATACGCTTGAAAAATTCGGACCGGTGCGCACGGTCAAGCCGCAACTGGTATTCGAAGTCGCATTCGAAGGAATACAGAAATCATCGCGCCACAAATCGGGGGTCGCAGTTCGCTTCCCGCGCATCGCCCGCTGGCGAACGGACAAGCCCATGGAAGAAGCGGATTCGCTGGAGACGCTCTCCGCTCTCATCGATGGAGAAGGGGGGCCGCAGCGTGAATCCTGAGTATAAAAAACGCAAGCGCCCGAACATCGTCAGACAGCAAGTAGAAAGGGAAGCAGCAAAACGAGCCAAAGCGGCGCAAAAAGCGGCAGGTGCAGTATCGAAAAAAACTGGAGAGCTGAAGAAGCCCGGCACAAGCCGGAAAAAGAAGTCACAGGCGATACCTCTGCCGCAGGTCAGCGGCGGTCAAGAACTAATTGAAGATTGGTTTTCCCGGCAGGGATGGAAACCGTTCGACTTTCAAAAGGAAACTTGGTCCGCATATCAAAACGGTGAAAGCGGGCTGATTCACTCGTCCACCGGCACAGGAAAAACGTATGCCATCTGGCCGGCACCACTTATAGAATGGCTGGACGAATCTCTCGCAAGCGGCAAAACCGAAATCAGCGCGCCACCAATTACGGTGCTATGGCTTACACCTCTTCGAGCGCTGGCAGGCGATACGGAGAAACAACTGCAGGGCATGCTCGACGGACTGCAAATCCCATGGACACTGGAGTCTCGCACGGGTGATACATCTGCCAGCGTCAAGTTACGTCAAAGAAAAGAACTTCCATCTGCATTGATTACGACACCGGAAAGTTTGTCGCTTTTGCTTTCATATGCCGATAATCAAAAAATGTTTTCCTCGCTCAAGCTCGTCATTGTTGATGAATGGCACGAGCTAATGGGCACCAAACGCGGCACGATGACCGAGCTTGCGCTCGCACGTTTGCGCGTCATCAATCCCGATTTGCGCACATGGGGAATGTCGGCAACCCTGGGGAATACGGATGAGGCGATGCACGCGCTATGCGGATTGAACGCAGAGAAAACCACGCGCGTCACTTCGCACATCGACAAAGAAATCTCATTTATTTCATTGCTGCCGGAATCTATCGATAGCTTTCCATGGGCTGGACACCTGGGTTTGCCGATGGTAGAGCAAGTTGCCCAGCAAATCGAAAAGGCAAAAACGTCACTGGTTTTTACCAACACACGCTCGCAGTGCGAGATGTGGTATCAAGCGCTTTTGGTCGTTCGCCCGGATTGGGCAGGCGAGATGGCGCTTCATCACGGTTCACTCGATCGCGACTCGCGCAGGTTCGTTGAAGATGCGGTTAGAGATAGCAAACTGCGATGCGTGGTTTGCACATCCAGCCTCGACCTGGGTGTGGATTTCGCACCCGTGGAGCAGGTTTTGCAACTAGGAAGTGCAAAGGGTATCGCTAGGCTGCTTCAGCGCGCTGGCCGCAGTGGTCACAGACCGGGCGCTTTAAGCTCTGTTGTGTGCGTTCCCACCCATGCATTCGAAGTAGTCGAATTCGCAGCCGCCAAAAAAGCACTCGCGGAAAACAAAATCGAATCGCGCGTACCATTTCCAAAACCTCTGGATGTTCTCACCCAGCACCTTGTAACACTGGCTGTTGGAGGCGGTTTTAGAAAAGACTCGGTGATAGCTGAAATAAGATCTGCCTACTCATATCGGAATCTGACCGGCTTGGAATTTGAATGGGCGCTGGATTTTATCACGCGCGGAGGGCGCACGCTGAGCGCGTATCCGGAGTACTGCAAAGTAAATGAGTACGACGGCTACTTCATCGTTGAAAGCGATGCCGTGAAGCAGCGGCACCGCATGTCGATAGGGACAATCACGAGTGATGACAGCATGCATGTCGTCTTCACGAGCGGCGAACGCATCGGTTCGCTGGAAGAATCATTCATCGCGCGCTTGAGAGTCGGCGACCGATTTGTTTTTGCAGGACGCTGCCTGGAGCTTGTCAGAACGCGAGATATGAAAGCCTTTGTTCGGCTCGCCGCCAACAAAGGTGGCACGGTTCCTCGTTGGATGGGTGGACGAATGCCGCTCTCCTCGGAGCTTTCAGAAGCAGTGCGAAGAGAGCTCACAATTGCATCGCATGGCGAATACACGACAGAAGAGATGAAACTTGTCGAGCCGATTTTGCGATTACAGGAAGCGTGGTCGAAAATTCCTGATGAAAAGTCGGTGTTGATCGAGCACATGCAATCGCGCGAAGGGTTTCACCTCTTTATCTATCCGTTTGAAGGGCGGCTTGTGCACGAAGGTTTGGCGGCATTGCTTGCCTACAGAATCTCCAGACTCGTTAAAGCGACGTTCAGTATTTCTATCAATGACTACGGTCTGGAGCTCGTTTCCAACGTTGATATACCAATCGCAATGCTCAGTGAGCACGACCTTTTCAATCCGGAAAATCTCGCAGAAGACATTCTCAACAGCATGAATGCTTCAGAAATGGCCCGCCGAAGATTTCGCGAAATCGCGCGGGTGGCTGGCTTGGTCTTCTCCGGCTATCCGGGCAAATCAAAAACAAGCAGACAGGTGCAGGTTTCTAGCGGACTGCTATTTGATGTTTTCAAAGAATATGACCCCGAAAATTTGCTTCTCGATCAAGCTCAACGCGAAGTACTGGAACAACAACTGGAAGAAAGCAGGTTGCGTACGGCTATGCAAAGGCTCACGGAGAGCCGTATTCTGGCAGTCGAGATCGAACGCGCATCGCCACTCGGATTACCACTCCTTGTCGAAGCGTGGCGCGGAAAGGTCAGTTCTGAAACGATTGCCGAGAGAGTAGCGCGCATGCAAGTAGCGCTGAGAAAACTTCCAAAACACAAGCCGGAAAAGCGAACGACTCTCAAGCTCGCTAAGAAGGCTGCTTCCAATACAAATTCCAAGGTTTCTTGATGCAACCACAGGTCAGCGGATGCATCGAATTTGATTTGCAGGGAGAAAACTTTCTCCTGCTTCCGCAGCGCGGCATGTTTTGGGCGGCTCGCAAAACGCTCTTGGTTGCTGACGTTCACCTCGGCAAAGCTGCGGCTTTTCGCGCACACAACATAGCTGTTCCTGCCGGAACAACAGAAAAAGATTTGCAGACTTTGTCGGAAATGATTTTGCAATGCGGTGCAGAAGAGCTGATATTCCTCGGCGATCTCGTCCACAACAAGCGCGGTCTAACGGACAGAGTGTGTTCGTTGATATTGGCTTGGCGAGAGTTACATGATGCCGTGCGCATGACGCTAGTGAGAGGAAATCACGACAAGAAGGTTTCAAATATCACCAATTTGATGCGTCTGGATATCGTCGAAGAGCCGTATGTTGTGGGACCTTTTGCGCTCAAACATCACCCCAAGGAAGATAAGGCGAACTATGTTTTGTGCGGGCACACTCATCCCGCAGTGCGCCTTTCCGGTCGCGGTCAAAAGAGTTTGCGCTTGCCGTGCTTCTCATTCGGTGAGAAGGTCGGCACACTTCCAGCCTTCGGAAGTTTCACCGGATGCCTCGAAATTGAGCCAGAGGAAAACGAGCGCATCTTCGTCATTGCCGGCGACGAAGTGATCGCAGTTGAATAACCTTGGACTCAGTACCGCAGAACATTGTTCAGATTAGAAGTATGCCCTGATAGCCTGCGCCCAAGTGCTAACGGTTTTTTTCTGCACATTTCTCACGGAATTGCATACTCCCAAATCCATCTTATTCATCTGTTCAGATTTTTTCGAATTTTTCTGACAGCATGCAGAGCCGGAAAACGCCTACCTGTCAGGATCAATAAAAATTTGCGACGAGCATCACATTGTTCGGAAAACGCAAACCCCATCTCTGTGGGCTTTTCCAATTCTGCAATCGTTCAGAAAAATTCAAATTTTTCTGAACGATTGCATGACACTGAATTGGAAGTACGGCAGTCGGCGACGGCAACCTGGTCGAAAATTTGACTGCAAAAGCAAATCAATTTGCTACTACCGTTTATAGTGATCCAGCACAACCTGACTT
>PNKB01000250.1 GCA_013997645.1 Cyanobacteria bacterium PR.3.49 | reverse complement strand
GAGCAAGAGTTCAAGCAAAAGGTTCTCCTTCCCATATCAATCAACCAACCCGTCTGTATGATACAAGCTTCATTACGGCTTACAAAGTTTGGAAAACTTTGATTGATTTTGACAAGCGCAAAGCATCCAGTCTAGGATAAGCTTTTACCGGCAGTTTCTGCCATGGCGGCATAGCCAAGTGGTAAGGCAAGGGTCTGCAAAACCTTCACCCCCAGTTCAAATCTGGGTGCCGCCTCCAATTTTTTCGAAAGACAAGCTGCATCAGCTTCTCAGGCACAGACCAGCGCCAAGTGTCTAAGCGTTACAGGAAAGGTTTACCTGAAGCACAGAAGCACGCTAGAATGTCTTTTTTACGGACAGTTGGCGCAGTTGGTAGCGCACCACTTTGACATAGTGGGGGTCACTGGTTCGAATCCAGTACTGTCCATTTTTTATTGCTCAATCGAGATTTCCAACTTATCAGCCAGAGCCGCCTGTTCCGGCCGGTGCTGACATAGCAGCCTTGCCAAGAAGCAATCTCAGCTTGGAAGTTAAGCCGTTAACGGTATAACTTCCAAACTAATGGCAACCAGCGCGAAAATCTGGATTTAAGGATTTGGTTCGACCAATTTAGCGGGCATGACCTCATTTATCACTTAATAGGCTTTAAAACCGGGAATAAGTCCAAATACCCGGGACAGGCCTCCCGATGTGAACTTCTGGCAAGGTTTCCAGATGAAAGAGGGACTGGCAAAAATATCCAAAGTTGTCGGCGTCTCGTCGAAAGACCTGTCTTGGCGTGCTCTGGCAGTATGCTTTTGCATTGGAGTGGCAGTCCTTTTCATTGAGTGTTTCAATATTCCGATCGTTTCGGATGCCCTTACCAACAGCGAAAATTCACTCACGGATCACTTTATCCGCTTTCGAGACGGTCTGGAATCCTACAAAGAAAAGCGTGTTGCAGACACAGATTCAGTGGTGCTGGTAACACTCGACCCGGAGTCGGCAAGGCGGCTCGGTCTTAGTTCGAAAAAGCCTTGGACTCGAACACTTTTCGCCACTCTCATCGATCAACTGAACAAAGGCGGCGCAGCGGTAATCGGATTTGACGTCGATCTGGAAGAACCGTCGGCCGATACAGTTAAAGATAAGGGCGCGCAAGAATCGTCAATTGACAGAGACGATGAGCAGCTTGCTGAGACGTTTAAATCAGTAAAAAATATTGTGCTCTCCACCAATGTCGACTCGCCAGATCCGCAATCTGGAAACAAAGCAAAAACCAGAGTGCATGCTCCCTTTGAACCATTCGTGGTGGCCCTGGGAGCTGATGGTGCCTGCCTGGGTAATGCTTATATTGCTGTGGACAAAGACGGATTGGTGCGCAAAACCAGTCTTGTGTTTGAAAAATTCGGACATTCATCTGCTTTCTACAAGTCGTTTTCTTTGCGCCTGGCAGAAAAATTTCTGGGCGCTCGATCGATGGTCGATCAAAGCCACGACCGCGTTTTTTTAAAAGACAAAATTCTGCCTGCCGAATTCAGGATCAATTTTGTCGGCGGCAAAGGCAGTTTCACTACAATTCCACTCTGGCGAGCGTTGGAATGGCAAAAGCATTTTCAATCAGCTGCAACTATCGCCAAGGCAAACAGCGCTGACAGCGCTGACACCACTACCACCAACAACAGCCCCTTCGCTCATAAGGTCGTACTGATAGGTTTTGGTGAAAGCAGCTTTATCGATACTTCCAGCAATCAGCCTCGCCAGGCGGCAATCTACGAGTCTAGTTACGCGACACCGGTTTCTGATTACGACAATCGCATGCCGGCAATTGAAGTGCAAGCTAATATCGTCTCCAATTTGATTAATGGAAAATGCTTGCCTCCCGCCTCGCGCTGGAAAATGATCATTGCTGTTCTAATTGCCGCGTTGGCTTGCGGACAGGTCATGGGAATGCTGGTTGGAAGGCCGATGAGCAGTCTTCTTTCAATTGCAGGAATTTCGATCGCCTGGTTTGCACTTTCATTCTTTCTCTTTCTCAACCTCGGACAGGTGATACCGACCGTAGTACCAATTGCAGCAGTGATTTTGCCCGCCTGGCTTTTGGTACTTGCCGATCAAAATCTCTATTTCTTTCGCGACCGCAGGCGTCACACTCGCCTGTTTCGTTCTATGACGGCAAAACATCTGGCCCGTCAAATTGACCGTGCTCAATTGGCCGAACTTGGTTTGGACGGAAAACGCAGCCAGGTGACAGTGATGGTTTGCCGCGTCCGAGACTTTATGGATCAAGTCGACCCCCTGCCGCCGGATAGAATTTTCCAAATCTTCAACGATTGCCTGGGCATCATGGTCAATCAAGTTTTCGAACACAGGGGAATTGTCGATAGGATAGCCTCTTACGGAGTGATTGCTTTCTGGGGCGCGCCCCTGCCCTTGCCCGGTCAGGACCAGGCTACCCAGGCGGCCCAATGCGCGCTCTCAATCAAAGATGCCATCAACAATTACTGCGAAACTCAAACGCAAGACCTGGCTTCACTGGCACTGAAATCCTCATGCGGCATCGAAACCGGTGAGGCCTTTTGCGGCACCATCGATGCCGGCTCAAGGGACACTCAATTTGCCCAGTACAGCGTCATGGGAGACCCTGTCGAGCGGGCTCTGGCGCTTGAAGCCCTAAATAACTCGTACGGCACCAGTTTCATTCTCGGTGCAGGCACAGCCAGGTTGGTCGAAGAAACGCTCGAGGTCAGACAAATTGACAGCCTCACTCTGAATGGCAGCGGCGAAAGACAGTCTCTTTATGAATTGCTCACCACCAAAGGTTCTCTGCCTGCCGCCATGGAAGAAGCAATCGCAATTTACAGAAGCGCGCGCCAGAGTTTCGATGACGGCGACATCAAAGAGGCAGAACAGTTATTCTCGACGATTTTACGCATGGTGCCTTCAGACCAGCCCACCAGCATCATGCTCAAGCGCTGCCGCGAATTGCTGAGTGACTCAGAAGAAGCCGTTTCATCAGCGAAGCTTCCTTGATGATGTTTCGCGCGGCAATCATCGCAACTACAGCCGCTCTGGCAGTGCACTTTCCGCCTGCTTATGGAGCGCCTGAAAAGGCTGGGAACGACAATAAAAAAACACATTCGACAAAGGTCAAGTATGAAGAAGACGGCGAGAATTTTTTCTCGAAACCAGGCGGGAACAGCAGCGCACTGCCACGCTATCGCACGGAAAAAAAACCGTCAGAAAAAATTCGCGCCTTTATTCAAGCCGGCACTCCCGAACTGGAACAACTAAAGATGATCGGTTCACTGAAAGGAAAGGAGAGGCAAGATGTTCTCAAATCATACGAGATAGGGCGCAGCCAATTGCAGCCCTTATCCGAAGAGTTCAATCAATTGAGAAAACAAATGTCACCTGCACTGATTGAAAAAATGCTGAGCAATGAAAATATTCAGATGGAAACTAACATGCAGTCGAAAGACTTCGAATTGCTGTTGAAAGCGCGCTCAGCAATTCAGAAGTTACGCAGCAAGCGCCTTTCCAATTGGGAAGAGATTCAGGCAAAACTGACGAGCGCGCAAATTGAAGAACTGGAAAAATTGAAGAGCGGAGAGATCCCGCCCGACTATCTGCCGGACGAGACAAAAACCGCTCCGCAAAAGGCAAATTGACGTGCCATCACCCAGGACAGAAACGGTATGGATAGCGCAGTTACTGCGGCGAGCCGGTTTCGGCTGCACTCCTCAGGAATTGAAATACTATAAATCCCTCGGCTATGAAGGCACACTTGATGAGCTTCTCAATCCTAAGAATGTGGACAATGCCCAACTCGAAACAGCCATTCGCGAGCAGGGATTTGATTTTACCAACAGCAATGATTTGCGGCGCTGGTGGCTCTACCGAATGACCTTCTCGCGCCGACCGCTCGAGGAAAAGATGACTCTTTTTCTGCACGGACACTTCGCTACTTCTGACAGAAAAGTGAGAAATCCGCACGCGATGTATTTGCAAAACCTCCTTTTCAGAAAGTATGCACTGGGAGATTTCCATCAGCTTCTTCTCAATGTCTCAAAGGATCCTGCCATGATTATTTGGCTGGACAATCAACAAAATCGAAAAGGAAAACCGAATGAAAATTACGCGCGCGAAGTGATGGAATTGTTTACCGTCGGTATCGGCAATTACGGCGAAGCCGATATCAAAGAAGCAGCAAAAGCGTTCACAGGCTGGCAAACTCGTCCAGAGGGTTTCTTTTTCAACAAAAATCAGCACGATAATTCTGTAAAAAACTTTCTTGGCAAAAGTGGAAATTTCAACGGCGAAGACATCATTGCCATCCTTGTGAAACATCCTGCCACCGGGAGATTTTTGGCGAGGAAGTTGATCTCATTTTTTGCACATGAGAATCCCGAAAAATCTTTTGTCGAACGGGTCGCTGGCGCATACGCAGAAAGCAAATATTCATTGTGTGCAATGCTCAAAGTGATTTTCAATGACAGATCATTTCGCAGCGATAAAACTTACCATGCAAAGATCAAAAGTCCGGCCGAGCTGGTTGTCGGCAGCTTGAAAGTGCTGCAGATTGAGAATCTGGATAACGACTTGCCACAGATGATGGGTGCCATGGGGCAGGATTTGTTTCATCCGCCCTCGGTAAAAGGGTGGGACGGTGGAAATGCATGGATTTCCAGCGAAACAATGATGGAACGATTTAATTTCGCCGCCCGCGCAGTCGGCATGCGCTTCGATGAATTGTCCGCTACGGCTACACCCACCCAACTTGTGGAAAGACAAGGAATGAAAAACAGCCTCGATCTGGTCAACTATTTTTGCAACCTTTTGGTAGATGGCGATATTCCGCGGTCTGCAAGGGACAGGTTGGTGGAATATGCATCTTTCGATCCGGATGGTAAAAAGGTCAGTATGATGGAAGACGAGCGCAACCTGGATGCCAAGCTCAGAGGTCTGGTGCATTTGATAATGACCTTGCCCACTTATCAGCTCACTTAGAGGAATAAATTGATGACGATCTCCAGGACAGTATCTAGACGCAAATTTATTCAGGGCGGTTTGGCAATGGGCGCGCTCGGATTGATGTTTGATGCCGAAGGACTGTTCGCCTCACCTGTTCAAGCTGCCGGCGAACGCAAGCGACAACTGGTACTGATTCAACTGAGTGGCGGCAATGACGGATTAAATACTGTCATTCCCTACGGCGCCGGTGCTTATTATGACGCCAGACCGCAGATCGCCATTGCTCAGAATGATGTTTTGAAACTGACCGATCAACTGGGTCTGCATCCAGCGATGAGCGGTCTGCAAGAACTTTATAAACGCTCGAACGTGGCCATCATAGAAGGTGCTGGTTATCCGGGCGCCAATCGATCGCATTTTCGCAGCATCGAAATTTGGCAGACGGCCGAGCCTGAAAAAATTGGCGATACCGGCTGGTTGGGCAGGTATCTCGATCTCGCCTACGCACAAAAACAGCATGTCTCTCTGCCGGCGGTCAATGTAGATCCGATGCTGCCGAAGTCACTTTTCGCGCGCAAGATTGTGGTGCCTTCGGTCCATAATATTTATGAATTTCGTTTTCGCACCGATCCACACTTCCGAAAAGATCGAGAAAAACAACTGGCTGCTTTTGAAGAGATCTACAGAGATTTCGACAGCAAACGTCCGCACGCCGAGCTCTTACAAAAGGCTGGTCTGGAAGCCAACCATGCTTCGGAACAATTGCTCAAAATAGTGAAAGCATACAAGGGCAACGTGAAATATCCGGCCGGCAAGCTGGGCGACGGGCTTAAGTTCATTTCGCAAATGATCTCAGGCGGTGTTGGCGCACCAGTGTTCACGGTCAGCCTGGACGGTTTCGACACCCATGCCAACCAGAAACGTGCCCAGGCCAATTTGCTCAAACAGTTATCGGAAGGGCTTCTGGCATTTCAAACTGATTTAAAAGAGCATGGACTGGATGAAGATGTGCTGACCCTGGTTTTCTCCGAATTCGGCAGAAGAGTTGGAGAAAACAGTGGCAAGGGCACCGACCATGGAACAGCAGAACCGCTCTTCATCGTCGGCTCACAAGTCAAAGGCGGTATTTATGGAGAAGCTCCCAGTCTCACTTCGCTCGATAACGGCGATCTAAAATACACTGTCGACTTCCGCACCGTATACGCCACCATACTGGAGCGCTGGTTAGCTGCCGACAGTCAGGAAATCCTGGGCAAACATTTTGAAATTTTGCCGGTAGTCTGACAGCAATGTTTTTATGGATCGGGCGGCACAGAGCCTTCAACCATTGACCAGAACTGCCGCGAAACGTCCCACATCGTTTCGTCTTTGTAGTTGCGCAAAACGCATTTAGCAGTCCACATGCCTTCTTTGTCGATAGTCACATCCGGCGTGACTATGTAATGACCTTTGTAGATATCGTTCGGGTCATTCGCTTGAAATTCTTTGCGAAAGATCTCGTGACCTTCAGGATTTTCGATGACTACAAGACCCTTGTACTGGCGTCTTTCAAATGGCGTTCCAAAACCAATCACCATCTGGCAGTCCATTTTCAAAGGCAGTTCTCCGACAAAAACGTCAAACAGTCCTTGTGCGTTCACTCTGCCGTTGTCTGCATGTTCGGCTTGGTCACAGAACAAAATGTAACCACCGTGCAGGTACTTCATCAGAAACTCCAAAACTCAAAAGGCGACAAGATCAAAACCAGGTAAGCCTGGCTCAGGTTTGAAATTTTATACCATTGAAAAGCGCTCGGAGGACTTCATTCCATTTCGTTTTCAAGATATTG
>PNKB01000249.1 GCA_013997645.1 Cyanobacteria bacterium PR.3.49 | reverse complement strand
CCAGCCACAAGGAGGTGAAAAAAAAGAAGAAATCCCTGGGCTCTGGGCGCATCGAAAAGACATGCCACATAACCAGGCAGATAGGAGAGGGGCCAAGCCACTGACACTTGCGGCACACCGCCCAGGACATAAGGATTCCAGAGCGGCGCAAAAAAGGTAAAGCCGTGTTCTGCGGCAAAGACCTGCTCGATGAACCTGGCTGCCGGCGCGAAATTGTACGTGTAGTCAGCTATATAAAGGCTTTGTGAGCCGAAAAGAAAAGGCGAGACAACATAAAGGAGAATGGCGGCATAGACAAGCGTCACAGTGAAAAACGCAGCCCAGCCAGGCATGCCGGTGGTGCCTTCTGCATCCTCGCTTGTTCCGGCGTTCCCTGTTAGTGACATCTATTTGGAGAAAAGTCCGAGATTGCCTACTGGAACATGAACATGACCTGCGGCACCAGCGAGGCGATGAAAGTGAACACCATGATAAAGATGATGAATGTCATTACTTGTTTTTTGCGTTTAATAAAAAACGTTATCATCGTCCGTCCCCTCAATCATCCTCGATGAACCCTATTGTCTCATCTTCACCGCCGTCGGCCGCAGCATCCGCACTCATTTTCTTATCTTTATCGCCGGCTGACAAGGCATTGAAGATCGAGGCAGCCACGTTCTTGGGCAACCCGGGCACGGCTTTCAGCTCGTCCAATGTGGCTAATTTCACCTTTTCGAAAGTGCCGAAGTGCTGGATCAGCAGCTTCCTTCTCGAGGCTCCAACACCGGGTAAGAGATCCAATCCCGACATGAGAGAACGCTTTGCCCTGAGTTTGCGGTGAAAGGTAATGGCAAAACGGTGGGCTTCATCCCGGGTGCGCTGCAGAACGTGCAGAGCTTCACTGCGGCGAGAAATCAAAAGCGGTGACGGATTACCCGGTTTATAAACTTCTTCTTGCTTCTTAGCAAGTCCGATGATGTCGATATCTTTTATATTCAGTTCGTCTAAGGCTTCGAGTGCGGCATTCAGCTGACCTTTTCCACCGTCGATGATAATCAAGTCCGGAAAAGGCTTCTCTTCTTTCTGGAGGCGCGAATAGCGCCTGCCGACTACTTCTTTCATTGAGGCGAAGTCATTGGCGACACCTTCCACTCCACGAATTTTAAAACGGCGATAATCCGACTTCTTCGGCTGACCGTCCTCGAAAACCACCATGCTGGCGACGTTGTCCGTCCCCTGAATGTTCGAAATATCAAAGCATTCGATTCGTCTGGGTGGCTTAGTTGTGCCCAATTCTTCCTGCAAGTGCGAAATCAGACGGACTACTTTTGCGTCCGCTTCCTGTTTTTCCGTAATTTCTTTTTCGAGAGCAAGCTCAGCATTTTTCTTGGCCATCTCGATCATTTTGACTTTGCCGCCGCGCTGCGGTATTCCCACGCGCACTGCATACTTCGACTTAGCCGAAAGCACATCCGTCAGTGCAGCAGCATCTTCAACCTGGTGCTGAAGCATCACTTCTTGCGGCACCGACACATCTTCGACAGATGTGTAATAAAGATCGATGAAAGATTGATAGGCTTCATCCCATGACGTTCGATCGGTAAGAGGCAAGCAAACAGTCTCCGAAGAGGTCAATTTGCCTTCTCTAACTCGCATTATGCAAATAGCAATAAGCTTGTTGGCATGCGCCTCGGCAATGATATCCTGATTGACTTTTTTGTCTTTGAAAAAGACCTGTTGTTTCTCAATTACAGTTTCGAGCGCGCGCAATCGATCGCGAATTTTGGCCGCTTTCTCGTATTCGAGATTCTCGGAGGCAGTTTCCATCTGCCCCTTAAGTTGGCTCACCACCTCGGTTTGCCGCCCAGCAAGAAACAGTTCCACCTGCATGACCATTTCCAAATACTCTGGTTCGGCCACCAAGTTCTGACAAGGACCGAGACACAAACCTATGTAGTAATTCATGCACGGTCGATCTTTGAAAAGCGGCGATTTGCGCTGGCGCATTGGAAAGACTTTGCGCAAAACCCTCACGGTATCCCACATCATGCCGGTTTCCACATAAGGTCCAAAGACGCGAGACTTGGGATTTTCTTTCTTGTATTTTTGCGGATCGCGCACCATGATCAAACGCGGAAATGCCACGTCATAAGTAATCGCAAGCCACGGATAGCGTTTGTCGTCCTTGAGAGTAACGTTGTAGCGCGGCATGTGCTGGCGCACTAAATTTGCTTCCAACAAGAGCGCTTCTTTTTCAGAATTGGTGACGATGACATTCACATCTGCCACTTTCGGCATCAGAACCGCCAGCTTCGGTCGCTCACGCGGCGCCGTCTCCAACCAGTATGACTTGACCCGGCTCTTTAAATTCAGAGCTTTGCCGATGTAGATAATGGCGCCCTCCCCATCTCTAAAGAGGTAGACGCCGGGAGAATCGGGAAGCGTAGAAAGTGCGTTTTGAACCTTTTCGTTCTGGGCGTTGCGCATGAATCAATCCTGGAATGCGCCTTCTGTATCGCGCCTTTCACTTTGAGCATAACGTTTTTTCGATGCGCCCATGTGACCGGATCCGTCATCCATCATTTTGCCGCCTTCAAAACTGCCTGATGCCGGGCGTTTTTTCGCGGTTTCAAAACCAGGAATTGCCTGCGACAAAGCTTCACTCAAAGTGTCGACGCCCACAACTTTCATGGGCTCGAGATTTCCATCGAGCGGCAAATTGCTCTTCGGCACAATGGCACACTTGAAGCCGAGCTTTTGCGCTTCTTTCAAACGTTGCAAAACCGCCTTTACTGGACGCACTTCACCGGTCAGCCCGATTTCTCCCAAGAAAAGCAGGCCGGGATCAATAGATCGATCGAGCAGGGAAGTGGCGATGGCCACAGCAATGCCCAGGTCGCCTGACGGGTCGCTAAATTCCATTCCGCCGACTACATTAACGTAAACGTCGCAGTGGGAGACGAAAAGCCCCGACTTCTTTTCCAAGACTGCCAACAACTGCAGCAAGCGGTTGTAGTCAAAACCATTAGCGACGCGGCGCGCGTTGGAAAATGTCGTGTTGGAAACCAATGCTTGAACTTCCAAAAGAAGTGAGCGGCGCCCTTCACCACCGGCAATAACGGCAGTTCCGGGCGGCGATTGCTTCTTGCCCAGATGATTGAGACGATCGCCCAGAAACAGAGCGCTAGGATTGTCGACCTCTTTCAACCCCTGGTCTGTCATGGAGAAAACAGCAATTTCGTGCGTTGCACCAAAGCGGTTTTTCACCCCACGCAATATTCGCAGCTCGCGTGCTCTGTCGCCCTCGAACTGAAGGACCACATCGACCATGTGCTCCAGCACGCGCGGTCCGGCAATGGCGCCTTCTTTGGTTACGTGACCGACCAAAATGGTCGCGATGCCATGCTCTTTTGCCGCAGCAATCATCGCCTGAGCGCATTCGCGGACCTGGGAGACAGAACCGGGAGCGCTCTCCACTTCCGGATGAAAGACTGATTGAATGCTGTCGACGATGGTTACTCGCGCCTCGCCGGACATCATGTTTTGGGCGATGGAGACGACATTCTGACCGGCATCGACAAGAATGTTTTTCGACGAGACGCCCAGCCTCTCGGCCCTCAAGCGCACCTGGTGCGCCGATTCTTCCCCGGCGACATACAAAAGCGTATTAGCCTGGCTCAAAAAGCGAGCCACTTGCAGGAGCAGCGTGGATTTTCCGATGCCCGGGTCGCCGGCAAGAAGGACTACGCTGCCCGGCACCAACCCGCCTCCAAGAACTTCGTCCAGACCGGCCAAGCCGGTGGGCATGCGTTGGCTATCGGAAGCCTCAATTTCTGAAAGCGGCTGAGCAGAGGGTCTTTCTGCTTCGGCCAAAGAATACCGGCCCGCTTTGACGGACAAGGACGGGTGCGAACGGCTCAGAGCCGTCTGCGCTGCGGCACCGGCAGCCTCACCGACCAATTCCTCAACTAGCGACCCCCAGGAGCCGCACTCAGTGCAGCGCCCCAAAAATCCGTTAGCTTGAAACCCACACTGCTGGCAGATCCAGCGCGTTTTTGTTTTTGCCATCATCAGCCTGCTTTAGCTCATCCGCTCAAGCACTAATTCTAAAGGCGCCGAGAGCCAATGTTGCGGCTTTGTTCTAGTTTTAAGGAAAACTGCGCTCGCAGAATGCCTTTCATGTATACTTTCGCAAGATGTCAACGGAATATACTTCCCTGTCTGCGTCGGAGGCAATTTATGCTGGAAATTCTCGTATCCGTTGCAATCACTAACGCTCCGGCAAATCTGAGCGTTGTGAAAAGCGTTCCTCTCAGTCCAATCGCCCGTGCCAAGCAAGAGCTGATCATCGCTCAAAAGTACGGCGGCACCGACCCGCATGGTCCAGATCCGCATGGCGACGATCCGCACGATGAAGTTCACGACTCAAAAATGCCAGCCAATGCAGAGAGAAGCAACGGCAAGGCGCCTAAAGACGTATACGGCGGCAAAGTTCCTAACGATCAAGCTCCGTATTAAGCTCAGAGTTTTATGAAACAAGAATAGTGCCGCCTTCCGCAAGGCGTGCTTTGCGTGCGGCTACAATGCTGTAGGTGGCCGGCTGCTTGCTGCCACCCGGGCAACACGCACAAAAGGCAAAATTCTTGATCTTTGAATCTCCGGGCGCCATCCTGTTCAAACTAGGCCCCTTAACAGTCCGCTGGTATGGGCTCATGTTCGTTGTGGGATTTTTCGCTGCATCTGCCATGGTCATGCGGCTTGGAAAGAAGTGGAATTTCGACACTGAGGAATTGCTGAATACCGCCTTCTGGGGTTTTGGCGGTGGCGTCGTTGGTGCCAGGCTCTACTATGTCCTTTTGAACTACAAGCATTTTTTGAGCGAACCGCTGGCAGCTCTCATGATCTGGACGGGCGGGCTTTCGATTCACGGAGGCTTGATAGGTGGAATTATTGTCGGACTTAGTTATTGCCGATTTAAAAAACTGCCTTTGCTCGTCACGTCTGATCTCATGCTTTCAGCAATGCCTCTGGCTCAGGCGATCGGTCGTTGGGGAAACTTTTTCAATTCGGAAGCATTTGGAAGACCGGTTGGTGACGACTTTCCGCTAAAACTATTTATTCCGCAAGAAAGCAGACCATGGGAGTTCAAAGAGCAGAAATATTTCCAGCCGACGTTTTTGTACGAATCGGTTTATGACTTACTGCTCTTTTGCCTTCTTTACTTCGGTCTGGCTGAGCGATTGCGTAAGTATCCGGGTCTGCTCGCCTGCATCTATATGGCCGGCTATTCAATCGGTCGTCTAATTATTGAGCCGATGCGCACCGACAGCCTGCTGGCATTCGGCATACCGGCTGCGATCGTAACCAGCACAATCATACTGATTGTGTCAGCAGTGCTTGCTGTGGTGCTCGTCCTTTACCATCGTAAACGCTCTGCGGCTCAAGAGAAAGAATCATTGCAAGCGGAGCAGTAGCTGTTTCTATTTGAGCAGTTGACCGCGTTTCACCACCTGTCCGTCAACAGATGTTTTGACACTGACGGCGCTGCTTGACGAGCCGGTGCCGGACCTGGTGGGAGCGTACGTCATAGTGGCAGGCACCGCATTCCCTGCCGGCAATGCCCTGGCAGGAGCTGCAACAATGCCCGCACCGCTCTTCGGCGCACCAGGCCAAGCCTTTCCGGCCAATCTGTTAGTCGAAACACCATCGGGCAAACTATGAGCAGGACTCAGTCCAGCAGCCGGAATATTGGTGCCGAACTTTGCCTGACCGAGCTGATTCGGATCGAGGACAGCAAAGCCAGGCGGCACGGCAACGCCACCACCCGCACTACCAGACTGGGACGCTCCAGGCAGCACCACTACCGGTGCGGGTTGGGGCTGCGGCAAGCGCGTATCTATTATATAAATTGGCTCTGGATCAGCTTTTGTCTGATACTTCACCTTGGGAGTTCTATCTTCCACATAGTAAGAAGGAACACTTTTATGCCATGTCGCCTTTTGCAATTCTCCAGTTTTATAAAGCTGGTCGGCGCAGGCATGATGCGCGCAAATTGAAGGCACAAGTGTAATCGCGGCAGCAAAAGCCAGACTGAGAGAAAGCTTGTTCATATTCTGTTCTCCGAAAAGCAAAAGCAGGCACTCCGACGCCATAACGAATCGGAGCTGACAGACAGAGTAAATGTTTGATGAGCCAGTCTATTGTCGGCGCAGAGAGAACCGATTTATACAGGAATAACCCCAGGATGACCCGCTCGATTTACCTGATTTAGCGCACTCCAGGCACTTGCGCCTTATACATTTGTTCCAAACGTTCTTTCACACTGGCTGTAAATGGATGCGATGCTCCCAGCGTTTTTTCGGCTATTGTCAAAGAGCGCTCGCGCAGTTTTCTGCCTTCTTCCAGGCGTCCCTGTTTTTGATACACCTCACTGAGATTGTCCAGAGTGATAGCCAAATCCGGATGATCGGCACCAACAGTTTTCTCGTATATCGAAAGTGCTTTAAGCTCCAAACTCTCAGCCTTTTCGTATTGTTTTTGATCGGCGTAGAAGCAGGCAAGATTGTCCAGAGCTGTAGCCACGCTCGGATGCTCGTCGCCATAAATCTTCTGCATTATCTTGAGCGACCGCTCGAGCAAGACAATCGCTTCTTTATCCTTGCCCGTTCGCTTGCAGCTCTCAGCCAGGTTGCCCAGGGCGATTGCCACATCGGGATGCTCAGGACCGAGAACCTTCTCGTAAGTGGCTAAGGCTTTTTCTTGCAGCGGCATCGCTCTATCAAACCTTCCCTGCCTCATATAAAGCAAAGCCAAATTGTCGGTGACGGTGGCGTATTCGGAACTATCTGCGCCGCGCATTTT
>PNKB01000248.1 GCA_013997645.1 Cyanobacteria bacterium PR.3.49 | reverse complement strand
GTACGGTCGCCGGCACATTCAGCCTGAAGACCCACGATTTTCCGGACATTCCAAAGGCCAAGATCAAGAAGCAACTGCTCGAGCAAATGCACACAGGTGCCCATTTGAACAAAAAATCGACAGATGCCGCCTGAGCGAAAGCTTTCAATCGAACGGGTAATCGCCCGCCAGTACTAATATCTGCCATTTAAGGGCATGATTCAATTGAATGGTTACTGGCTCTGCGGCTACCTCAGCCGTATAAAGGCCGTGTAAATGAGTATAATCAGGGTCAGCGGCTCGGCTAATCTGACCGATAAGTCAAAGGAAACCCGGGACAAGCATCATGGATGAAGGTCCACGCAATATTTGGGAAGAGAAAATCGCTGACTTGCGGCGATATGACCTTGACGCGCTTGAAGTAGACCCTGTGCAGGGTTCGGATATAGTCAGTTGGCCGGTGCCGGGTCTTGTCTTCGTGAGAGTAGACGGCATTCTGCGCTCCTGGGACATCGAAGGCGAAAAGCAGCAGTCAAAGCAACAGCCCCAGCAAAACCAAGATCCCAACCAGGGACCAAAGCGCATGTATTTGATGGAAGATGCGCTCACAGGCATGCATAGCCAGAAAGCTTATTTGGCATTTCTGGTGCTCGGAGATAAAACAGGAGTTCAATATTACATGGGTGCATCCATCGCCAATACAGGCGATGGAAGTGACGGGATTGACAGCACCAACATTTCGTTCACCACACTCAAGTCAATTTTGCACAGTGTCTACAACGGCGTAGATACTTACAAAGACCCATTTACACTCGATCAGATGAAAGCGATGGTGGCACCGCTTGCCACCCATACCGGTATCATCACCGGCATCCCCGCTCTGAAATCCACCGCGGGTGACACCATGGAATCAGAGCAGATCGAACGTCTGGCCAGCGGACTTCAGGGCAAAGATTTCGGCATGATGGTTTTGGCAGCGCCAATTCCAAAAGCCTATGTCACCAAGGAAGAGTTTCATGTCGTTGATCAAATTCAGCGCGCGCAAGAAAATGAAGACCCTGAGAAGAAAAGACGTATCAAGTATTATCTCGAACTCCAGGATGCCTACCTAAAACACATTCAGTTAGGCACAGCAATCGGAAGCTGGCAGGTCGGCACTTATTTCTTTGCTCCCGATCGTTCTGTTTTTGCACGATTGCAATCCTTGATTCAAGCGACATATGTCGATGAAACCAGCCGTCCGACTCCCTTGCGAACACACGAGATCAAAGGTTTGAGGGAGCACGTTTCTCAATTCGGACTGGTGAAAAATCAACGCTCGGGCGAATCGTTTCAAACTTTGCTCGGATATCGTTTTCTCACTCCGCTCAATTCCCGACTTCTTTCTTCCTATATTCATTTGCCCAAGCGAGAAATGCCCGGCTTCCGGATCAAGCGCTCGGCCGAGTTTTCCCTCGCCAATATTCCACCCAAAGATCCAGTGCGGATCATTGCTATCGGCAACATTCTTGACCGCGGTGTAGACACAGGCAACTTGTATTACATCGACGTCGACGCGATGCAGAAGCACACGATTGTTTGCGGAGTAACCGGCGGCGGTAAAACCAACACTTGTTTCTACCTGCTGGGACAGCTCTGGAAATTCAAAATTCCATTCATGGTTTGCGAACCGGCGAAATCAGAATACCGGCACATGATGCTAATGTCCGAGACTTTTAAGGGGGTCGGACAGGCGTTCTCCCTGGGCGATGAAACAGTATCACCCTTCAGGCTCAATCCTTTTGAGATCATGAAAGGCGTGAAAGTGCAAACGCATCTTGACGCTCTAAAATCAGTATTCAACGCCAGTTTTGAAATGTATTCTCCAATGCCTCAGGTTTTGGAAAAGGCGCTCAACTCGATTTACTCGGTCAGAGGCTGGGATCTTGTTCAAAACAAGTGCCGCCGATTGCCTCCGGGAGTCAATCTTGGCGATCCTGATTGTCCGCCGGAAATTTATCCGACCATGAAGGATCTTTATGAAATTATCGAACCGATTACCGAATCATTCGGATATTCGGAAAGAATCGGGCCTGACGTACAAGCTGCGCTGAAAGCCAGAATCGGCTCATTGCTGATTGGCGGTAAAGGACAGATGCTTAATACGCGCCGTTCTATTCCCATGGAAACGTTGTTCGGCAAACCGACTGTAATTGAATTGAAGATGGTTTCTGAAGACAGCGAGAAGTCCTTCTTGATGGGCATGATCATGGTTTTCCTTTATGAATACCGTGAATCACTCGGACCACACGACAATTTGCAGCACGTCATGCTCATTGAAGAGGCTCACCGACTCCTGAAAAACGTGCCTACTGCACAGTCCGGTGAATCGGCCAACCCCGCCGGAAAAGCGGTTGAATTCTTCACCAACATGCTTGCTGAAATTCGTTCGTACGGTCAAGGCTTCATTATCGCCGACCAAATCCCGAACAAACTGGCTCCGGAAGCACTGAAAAACACCAACTTAAAAATCATGCACCGGATCGTGGCGGTCGACGACCGTGACTCCATGGGTGGTGCCATGAACCTCGACGATATTCAAAAGCGCCACGTGACAGCGCTTGGACAGGGTCGCGCCATCGTTTATGCAGAAAAGATGGAACAGCCATATCACCTGGCCATCATGTTCGACAAAACAAAAGAAGTGCCACCGCCGGAGACACCGGCTGAGTCGGACCAGATTGTCCGAGAGGCAATGAAAGGTCTCGACATTGTTGCCACCTTCGACAGGCACCTGGGCTGTAAATTCTGCCTGCACCGATGCGATTCGGCTATTCTCGATACCGCACAATTGGTCGCCGACGACACTCTTTTCCGGCAGGTCTACAACCGCTATCTTCTGTCCACTTTGAAGGACTTGACTCAACTTGTTCACTTCAGAGCGCAAATCATCCACGAAATCCAACGGGTTATCGGGGGTAGGGCGCGCTCAGGCAACATAACCGGCATCACGTGGTGTGCACTCACCCAGGCAACCGAGCGTTATTTCGAGAGAAAAGGAGAGGAGAACTACTGGTTCTACGATCAAGTTAAGGAACAGCACTTGCGTTGGCTCAATCTTCTCAGACCGGCGTTCCAGCCGACAGAAGTGAACCGAAGATTGGACATCGCCGTGCTTCGGCAGTGGCGTGACGACTTCCTTGAACTGCACAAACGCGATCAAGGTCCGCTACCCACATGCGGTCCATGCACATCAAAATGCTTGTACCGTTTCGAAGTTTCCGAAGTTGTAAGAGATCCAAAAATCAAGTTCGACTTCAACTCGTCCATCAACCGAAAAGACACACCGGCTTCAGACTCGGCAGCCTGGTTCTGCCGGCTTCTGACAGAGCGTTTGATCGGTCAAGGTGATGTTGACCTCGCCTACTGTCTTGCAGTTCACCTGATCAAAGATCAGCAGCTCTCGACGGATGCTCAGTTGGTCCTGCTACACAAAGTCCGCACCGCGCTCGAAAATTTCCAAAACGAGAGCGAAGCGGAGCAACAGCAGCAAAATGCCTGACGAAGATCGCCAACGAGATTTTTCGCCACCGCCACCATCTGCGGTTCCGCCCGTTCAGCAGCAACCACCGGATCAAAATTCGCCTGACGAGTTTCCACCGGACGAAGTGCGCCCGGAGAATCTGCCGCTCGTTGATGAGCTGGGCATAGTGGATATTGAAGAACCTCTGGCAGGCGGCAGAGGCAGGCTGTTTTCAGCAGCCGGACGCTACTCCCCTCTTGTCGAATTTACCGAAGAATACGTAATCATGCACCCGCCGCAACTGCCCTTTAGCGAGGACGGACCGGCTGAGGAAATACGCACGCACGTGGACGGGCGCGGTGTTTTGCTGGACGAATTAGGAGAGCCAAAACTGATCGCCGGCGCCAAGTTCAAAGGCATGCTCTTGTGGTGCCTGGGAGAACAATTGCCGGGCACTTCGAAGTATTTGGTTGCCTGGTTTGACAGTCAGAATAAGCCGCACAAACTCTATGTCAACGAAGAACCACTCACGCTCGATGTCGTTTTTCGTTTGAGAAACAAAACGCACGACGGTGAATTGTCTTTCTTCGCGGATGTGACGACAGACTAAGCAGTTAAGCGTTTGCCTGCCAGATATTTGCGGCAGTATTCTTGCCAATTCGACTGCAGGTCGTTGTGAATGAGTTCTTGCGCAGCGGCAGCCGGCAGGTCGATCGGCATGGTGCGCTGCTTGCCGTCCGAGGCGAACTCGTGACGCACTGAGGTGTTTTCGTTGATCTCGTAGCTGAGAATCGGAACCCAGACATCACCGGTTAGCACTTCCAGCTGAGTGCGCACCACGTGATCTTCTGTTGTCGATTCAACAACGCGGCAGTTCTCGCCGAGTTTTTCAATCAAGCTGTTGAGAATGGTTTGCTCGACCCACTTTCTTTCATCCGGATCGAGATTTTCCGAGAATACATTGAACGAGTTGGCTCCCTTGCCACCGGTGATGACGGTTTCGTCATCCTCGCCGCCTTCCAGAGAGATGGTCTCGAGTTCGCTGAGATCTTCATTTGTGCTCTTGGGCACAGACGATGTAATGGTGGCAGTCTTGGTAGAAGCAGCAATAAGTGGCTGATTGCGCACTTCCACATCGACCTCTTTGCCAACTCCGTCAAATGCATAAGTGCATCCAGGGCAGCTGCTCGCTTCCGTCGTCGTAAGGCGATGGCAATTCGGGCATTGGCGGCTGGATGTTTCGTAGCGAGACGAATTCCATGAAGTGATGCTCTCACCTCTCATGCGATCGCGGTACTGAGCGATTTCTTCGGTCGTTGGCAAAATAATTTGTGTGCCGCGGCGCAACGCTGCCGTAGGCACACCCTTGTGGTCCGTGGTCGTGGACAAGCCATTCTTCTCGGCGAGGAGTTTCCACAAAGTCACATCGCCCAACTGAGGGTGTTTCATTGCGACCGAACGCAATGTATCGCCAAGACGCACATTGTACTTGTTGGTCGCGGCTTCGGCCGTGTTGCCAATTTTGCCGAGCAGTTTTTCGACATTGGCTCTGCGCTGATCGGCTGCCGCTTTCGACTCCATGCTGACGACATTGTCGGACGAATTTTGCTGAGTAAGCACACCCAAGCGCTGCTGCTGACGGAATTCTCTGATTTGGCGCGGACTGGGCAAGGTGAGCACACAGCCTTCTTTGACGACATAGACTTTCTTGCCGTTCTCGTACTTGATTTCGATCTTGTCCTTGTTGATTTGATAAATCAGCTCGGCAAGTTTCGGGTCGCGCAAGCGCTTGCCTGCAATCGATTCGATTGTATCGTTCGGGCGCACAAGATATTTCGTCTGCTTGTTGTCCTGGCGAACTTGCTCTTCTTTCTTCTGCTGTTCGGCCCAGAATGCATCTTGCCGCGCTTTGACGACGTCTTGCTCGCGACGGTTGGCGAGCGCCATGAGCATCGTATCGGTGAGTTTTTTGTCTTTCTCTTCTTCCTTTTCTTTGCGCTCGCGTGCGGCTTCATCGCGCTGTTTGTATCCTTCGAGTTCTTTCTCTCTGAGGTCGGCGATGTAGTCGGCGTGCTTTCTGTAGGAATCGTCTTCGCGCTCTCTGGATTCGCGAATGTCCTCTGCGATTTCGCTGTACTTGCGATCTTCGGACTTCACAGCTTCGGTGTATTCTTCGTGTCTCTCTTCCGAAAGATGCTGAATAAGCGCATTGATGGCGGCTTGAGTTTCAGCCGCCATGGCACTGGCTTCTGCAGCGGAAACATTGTGTTGATCGTAAGGACTGGTGCCCGCACCCTTGAGACCTTCGGCTCCATCGAAGTGAGTAATGCCCTGTTCGTCTTTTATACGATGCTCGTAATCGCTGAGCAGGCTGCCGGAGCTGTCTTTGCTTTCAGGCTTCTCTTCGATCGCAAAAGGCAGTCTCGGTTGTTGCTTCTCTTCTGCAATTTCCGGACGCAACGGCTCGAAGTTGACATCAAGCTTGTTGGCGATGTCTTCCGGATCTTCATGTCTTTGCACCGGCGCCGGTGTATTTTGTTGTTGTTGTGCCGGCTGGAGCGGATCGCTGGAAGCGACGGGGCTCGAAGGTGTCGAAGGAGCGCTGACGGGATCTGCCGGTGTTGGGTTGATCGGCGCAGTAACGGTTGGCTCGAACGGCAGAGGAGGAGTCGGCTGCGGTGTGAAGCTGCCGGAATTGGGCTGTTGCGGAACATAAGGATCGTAAGTAGGCGCACCACCACTGATGGGCGGATTCAACGGATCGCCATAATTTACAGGCGGTGCTGTCGGAGATATCGGCTGAGTATAAACAGGCGTTTCGACAGGTGAGCCGACAGGAACTTGCGTTCCGTTGTAGATCTGACCTTGATCGGCGGGCGGTATGAAGTTGACGCCGTTGCCACCGCCATTGCCACCATAGACCAGGCGCGATCCGTCGTCATTGTAGATGACATTAGTACCGTCCGGAGTCAGCGTTTTGACAATCTGCCCGATAGGATCGTACCAATGCTCGTAGCCATAAGGATCTACATACGAGCCATTGTTGGTTGGCACGTTATTGTTGTGGGTTTGTTGAGGTGGTTGATACGCGCCGCTGTACGGATCCGGCTGATTGTAAACCACTGGTGGTTGCGTTCCATATTCGGGATTTTGGTAGCTGACTGGAACCGTTGGCGTGTAAGGATTCTGGTTGCCCAAACCGAATCCAATGTCAATCGGTCCAAGACCCACATGCAGCGATGGATCGCCGGTATAAGGATTGAATTCGACACCAACGGAAACATCATCATTGCCGATGCTGATTCCAGGTTGTTGTGTTTGAGATGGTTGCTGAACAGGCTGGGTGCTCGGTGCGCTGATAACAGTGGTACTGCCTCCCGGCTGAACTCCAACCACATCGATAGTCGATTGAGACGGAGGCACAGGAATCAAATTGCCACTGTAATCGGTCCATACGACTGTGCTGGAGGTGGGCGGCA
>PNKB01000247.1 GCA_013997645.1 Cyanobacteria bacterium PR.3.49 | reverse complement strand
TCAGAAGAGCATTCTTAAAAATTCTATCCTTGCGCTTCACCGCGCGAGCCCCAAAGGTGCAAATTCAAACTGGTTCCGCAAAAGAGTATGCACCAGTCATATGGCATCGTCAAAGGGTCAAGCCCTGTCACTTCCAGCACCATGGCAAAATTGCCTTCCGGTCTCAGCCAAGGACTGTCCTTCCACGACCAAAAAATGAAAGGTCCGGTCAGATATCCATCCGGATCTTGAGTGAGTGCTCCGATTTTGCTCAAAAATTGTTTGATTTCTTCTGGCCGCATGGGAGTTGGCGAAAGATGCAAACAGCCGGGAGAAGGAAAACGCATCTTGGCGCTCTCAGGCGAAGGCCACTCGGCATGCACCTTTTCCACAAAGTAACCCATCGACGCACCAAATCCGGAGACACCAAAATACTCCGACAGGCATTCGTCGAAGACTTCGCATTGCGCCTTATTTGCAGAATGATATGCGGCTCTCAGAGCATTGAGTCCTTCGTTGACTTTCGACGCCAACATTTCGCCTTCGACTATATATTGCTCTGACACTACGGATACCGAGAATTCCTTGCGCGACAAACTGACAGCATAGTTTTCCAAGTCTACGTTTGCCCACACTCATATTATGCCACTGGTTCGAGAGCTTCTATGAAGTGCCAATAGTCGATCCGCAAGCTCCTGGGCCAGGGCCGGCATTTGCTAGCAGGGTTTTAGAACCATATGTGCCACCACTATGACTATAAAGCGCTCCATCCAAAAGAAGCAGCCGTGCACAGCTCGATAATTGATTCGAGGAGAATGCGAAACTTGGACGACAGTCTTTGCAAAACGAATGAGAGCCGAAACCTTGATAGAGGTCCGATTTCGCCGCTATGTAATATTCATACATTGCCGACCCTTGGGTACTTTCTCGTAAGTAAGCTGCCCCATATTAATTCCATCTAACGGCATGTCTCGAACAGTCCTGAAATCCTCCACGGCTAGTCAAGAGACCGCTCCTGCGCGCTTTAAATCGCAAACTATGAGCGGTAAATAAGGCGTGTTTAAGCGCTTCTTTATATGATCTCCTTAAAAGCCATGTGAGGCACGAGTTTTAGGCATGCATGCACTAGCCGAAGCAAAAACCAGCCAGGAGCTTGGTTCGAAGGACTACATTCTTTTGAATCCGGATTTGGTGCGTGCCCACACGTACACTGTAGTCATCCCGGTATACAACAGCGAAAAATCGGTCGCCTCGGTCATCAAACGCGCCGCGGCTGTTTTTGAAGAACAAGGTCTCGAATACGAGATTATCGCTGTTGATGATGGCAGCATTGATGGCAGTTGGCACAAACTGGTCGAGTGCGCTAAAGCGAATCGCAAGGTGAAAGTCGTTTCGCTGCTGAAAAATTATGGACAACAGTCAGCAATTCTTTGTGGACTATCTTACGCAAAAGGCGATTACGTCATCAATCTGGACGATGACTTGCAGAACCCGCCGGAAGAGCTGGTGAAGCTGATTGACAAAGCCGTTGAAGGATACGATCTCGTATGCGGAGTATATACGCACAAGAAGGCTCCGATTTACAGGCAGCTCGGCTCGCGTTTGATAAACAAAATCAACGAGAGTATTTTCAACAAACCAAAAGATTTTCGTCTCACAAACTACCGAGTGATGGAAAGAGGACTTGCATCGCGCGTATGTGAATACAAAACTGCCTTTCCGTACATCAATGGACTTTCCATGATGCTTTCAGGCCAGCGCGCCAATGTCGAAGTCCGACACGAAGCTCGGGCCGAGGGTAAAAGCACCTACACCATTGCAAAAATTCTCAGTCTCGTAGCGGCAATTCTGCTCAACTATTCTTCTGTGCCGTTGCGGATAATGACCTATTTTGGTCTGTTTGTTTCGGCGATGAGTTTTCTCGGTGGTTTATATGTTTGCGGACGCGAATTGATGGGCTCCGCAAAAGTACCGGGATGGACATCATTGGTTGTCTTGCTGTCGTTCTACAACGGCGTTCTTATTCTTATGCTCGGACTCATCGGTGAATACACCATGAGAATTCTTAATACCATCGCAGTACCTCGGTCCTACAACGTCAGAGAAATTTTCGGACAACATGATTCCTAGACATCTTTTCGTAGTTGGTGCACAGCGTTCCGGCACGACATATCTCTATCATATACTCAATAACCATCCCGAGATAGAGATGAATCATCCGGTCAAACCGGAGCCTAAGTTTTTCTTGAAGCCTGATGCCGAGCATCGGCTCGCCGAATATCACAAAACATTCTTCAGCAATCCGTCGGTCAAGTATTGGGGTGATAAGAGCGCCAGCTATCTAGAACACGAAGAGGTAGCACAACGCATATCCAAATGTTTCCCTGACGCAATCATTCTTTTCACTTTCCGCAATCCCATTGAGCGCGCGATATCTCACTTTCGCTATTCCGTCGACAACAAAGTCGAAACACTGAGATTGGAAAACGTGCTTGAAGACCCGAGCCTGCAATTCAGAGAATTCGACCGCTCGAAGATTTCGGTCAGTCCTTTTCTTTATCTGGAGAGAAGCAAGTACGTCCTCTATCTCGACGGATTTGCGAAATACTTCCCGAAAGAACAAATGAAGGTGCTCGTCTTTGAAGACTTTGTCGGCAACGAGGTAGCAGTAAAGGAGCTTTACCGCTACCTAAAAGTCCACGAAGACTTTGTGCCCGATTCCATAAATCAAACAATCAATTTCGCCAGTGAGCAGGTCACGCCACCCTCACCTGAACTGAGATCAAAACTCGCACGGCACTTCGCAGAATCCAATGCTGCGCTCGCTGAACGCTACGGCGTCAACATCAATAACTGGGCGAAAGTTCCAGTCAGCTAATACAAACATTCGGCACCGATAAATCCATGCAGCGCTCTTTCTTTTCTCGTCTCAAAAGCAAAGACGCTTTGATCATTGCAGGACTGTTCGCCTTCGCAATGCTGATTTTTTCGAAAACGGTCTTTCTAGGCAAGCCTATCTCTCACTTGTATTTGGTCGGCAGCCGCGATGTGATGTTTCGTAGTTTTTACTCGAATGTTGATACCGGATATGATGAATCAAATTATTTGATGCATATCCCTTTTCTCTATCTGGTCACCGATTTCTGGCGCAATTTACAGATACCTTTGTGGAACCCATACGCAGGCTTTGGGGCGCCCTTGATCGGCGATGTGACAGCGCGTCCGTTCTCAATTTTCAAGATTCCATTTTTGCTTTTTCCAAGCATCTATACAATCAACTTTACGCTGGTTTTGGAATTGACAATTGCGTGCATCGGCACCTATGTTCTTTGCGGTGCATTTGCAATACCGCGCTACGCGCGAATATTCGCAGCCTGCGCATATTTTCTTTGCCCTTATCTTTTGCGCAACTCCGAACTCAACATCGGAACTTCGGCTTCAATGCTGCCTCTTTTGATGTGGACTTTTGTTCGCCTGGCGCAAAGCCCCAGCATCCCGAGAGTGATTCTAGCTGCCATTGGATGTGCACTCTTCATTTCCATCGGTCATGCCATCAGCGCCTTTAACGGCGTAATGTTTTCTACGCTTGTTGCCGTTTTGATATTCTTCACTACGGGCAGTGACAAGCCGCAGACAAAACTTTTAAACTCCGCCAAATGGCTTACATTCGTAGCCGGGCTTGCGCTGTGTCTTGCATCCCCAGTTTTGCTTCCGTTCGTCGAGTTTTTCAAATTGTCCAATTGCTATAAATTCGGCGAATTTGTAGAAACAGGCGTGGCTCCCTGGCAAGGCATACTTGTCTCGCTTTTCATGCCGCTTCATGGGGGCGCCAGTCCGTTCATCGGCATCGCTACACTGCCGCTTGTTTGCCTGGCATGGTTTACAAAACAACCGGCACGCAATCTCGTAAGAGGGCTGATACTCCTGGCTGTATTCGCCTTTTTAGGTGTCACACGTCCAGGGTTTACCGCCAACATCTGGGATTTGACGTTTTTACGCTACATTCCCGGACTGTACTTTGAACCAATATTCTTGCTGTTGTTATTGATTACGGCAGCGCATGGTTTTGAAACAGCCGTCGAGAATTTGAAAGGTCGAAAGCTCCTCGTCATCTTCCTGGCCGCACAGGCGATTGTTCTTGCTGTGCCACCACTGCTGAATCTCTCTGGGTTTGATTTCAAGCTCGGCAACTTCGACAACAGTGTCCCCGACATGCGTTTTCAGTTAAAAATATGGCTGATTTGCCTGGCGGCTGGCACTGTCGTTGCAGCATCAGCATTTTTGATTGCCAAAAACCGGCTGTTTTTCATCGGTTCTGTGATTCTTGCGACACTTGTTTCACTGTGGCAGGCCACGCCACTCGCGTTGCCTGTTCGACCAAACTTTCGCTATGACCAGATCGAGCCGCTGCCGTTTTTGCAGAAAGAAAAAGCACGGATTGTCTCTCTCGGATTTGACTTATTGGCGCCAAATACCAACCTTGTGTACAAGATAGCAAACGTCAACACTCACAACGTCATGCCGCCGCAGAGATACAAAACGTTTATGGATGCCGCAGGCGGACGTGTCACCACCTTCAACACCGTGTTCGACCGGGAGGAATTTTCCAAGCTCATTGATGTTTGCGGCGTAAAATACATTATGGCGCTTGGTTCTGTGCGCGGCAAAGACGACTACGATGAAGGCAGACAAACCGCCGCGCTTGAACAGCCTGTTTCCTATGAAGGGAATCAGGATATCAAACTCCAGTATTGCAATCTCAGATACTGTCCGGAACGCGCTGATGTTGTGGGTGAATTGAAGTTCGAGCCCGGTGCAACGAATGTCGATGACTATTTCTTTCAGGTTGTAGTGCTGGGCGACCAACGGCAGGTGCTATGGTTCGGCGGTCAGTACCCGCTCAAACAATCACGCTGGCGTGAAAAGGAATTTCCGAAAGAACCAACGCGCAGCAAGCTCTCCGCTCCGATACCACTGGCAGTGCCGATAGGCAGCAAGTTCACTGTAGCTTTGAAAGTCTCGAATCTCAAACAAATGCAATCGCTCAAACCTCTCATCAGCGATGACAAAGCTGTACAGAGCGGCAGCAAAATCGCTCCCAGCGACTTGCTGGTATTGGGAACATTTACTGCAGAAAGCCGTAAGACGAAGGGCCAGGCACCGCATTTTAAACTTATCAGTGAGTCAGGTTTGCACAAAATTCGCGTGTACGAGAACACTCGCACGCTTGGCCGCGCCTTCCTTCTGTTTCAACCTGAAGTCCTGAAAAGCGAAGGCGAGCTTCTGGCTCGGCTGAAAGCGAAGGATTTCAATCCTCATAAAACAGTTGTAGTGGAAGCAGAGGAGCTTGCCGCTAATGGTATTCAGCTAAATGCTGTTCCAACTGGCGACGATGTGCGCGAAGCTCTACCTGTTGCAATTGACACAGATGCTGCCACCAAAATTTCAATGACGGTTGACGCACCGGCAGATGCAGTCCTAGTATTGGCAGACACATACTATCCCGGCTGGAAAGCACGGGTTGACGGAAAAGAAGTGCCGATATTCCACGCAGACTATCTCTTCCGTGGCGTGCAAATTCCTGCCGGCAAACACACTGTAGAATTCAGTTACAGCAGCAAGCCCTTTAATATCGCACTCGTTCTTTTCTCGCTGGGATTAATCGCGAGCGCAGTATTACTTGTACGCTCTAGATCTTCCAGTCGGCGCGAATCTTCTCAATAGCCAATTCTTTAGCCCTTGCTTCGATTTCAATCCATGAAACATCGGCATAGCACTTCGGCATATCAGTGATAAAATCGCTGTGTCGCCTGTCGTGTGTGTCAGTAGTGCCGTTGGAAATATGCACCAATTGCCACTCTTCATTTGGCTGCCAGGTTGCGCGCGCGGCTTTTAGGGCAGCCTCAATTGATGCATCGTTGTAGTCTGAACACTTCTCGAGAATTAGATGATGGTGCGCATCGAAAATCATACTGATACCGGCTTGCTTACAAATCGAAGTTATTTCCGCTGCTGAATACGAAATCTCAT
Source organism: Cyanobacteria bacterium PR.3.49 (assembly GCA_013997645.1). GTDB lineage: Bacteria > Cyanobacteriota > Vampirovibrionia > Obscuribacterales > Obscuribacteraceae > QKMZ01. The sequence continues at coordinate 951 of PNKB01000247.1, read as the reverse complement.
CATTCTCCAGCGTCAGACGGCTGCGGATTGATTCCGGCAATCCAGCGATTGTTCGCAGCAAAACTTCGCCATTTCCGCGCTTGCCGCCATGAATGATAATGGCATTGAAAGGGCTGCAAGAGAGCCCCATCAGGTCGAAAATGTCAGCGTGCATCTGCAGGACAGTAATGCTGTTGTCGATTGTTTGCTGCGAGTCTGAACTAAGTACAACAAATTGGTCCGGATGGGCAACAATGCGAATGCTCAGTTGCTGGGCAAGTTTGCCTAGCAAATTCAGCTCACGGGCAAAGTCGTTCAGAATTGCCAATCCATCAGGTGTATCAGCAAACGGAAATATCGACGATGGCATCCGGTATAGACGAATGTTTTTACTGTCGCAAAACTTCAAAGCCTTCTGGAAAGTCATCAAGTTTGAACTGTACAGTTCGCGAAGAACCTCACTACGCTTCTGCACGGGCAGGCCCAAATATCGAGTGCGAGTTATTGTTCGATAACGAACTTCCTGGCTAAATGTGATGCAAACCAGCCCCAGGTTCGGAAAGGGCTTGCTGGATTTAGCTTCGGTTTTCAACCGCTTGGTCAAGACAAATCTCCAGTTTGATTATCCTAACCGTCGGTGAACAACCGGTGAACCGAAGACTTCAATCTACAAAGCATCCTCTGCTCTGCTGTTCAATATATATAGGTACAAAATTGAAAAAAACGATTTTCAAGCCGGAAAGTGGCGGAATTCGACTCTATCGCCCGTATTTTGCGCGAATTTCGCCTATTTAGACCTCAAAACGAGCAGATCCCGCGCCTTACAGCTGCTCATTTCCGGCTCCAAATTCAAGAAAACCCTATATCCCTTCCCGAAATAAACCTAAACATTTTCCCGAATGCAAGACTATTTCACTCTTTGCCAGCGAGCCCGAACTGAAATCGAGGGTGCTATCGCTAGGGTAAACCCGT
>PNKB01000246.1 GCA_013997645.1 Cyanobacteria bacterium PR.3.49 | reverse complement strand
GACGGTTTTTGCTCGTTAGTTCTTTTCGTCAAATCGATGTCATAACCCTTGTTTATGATTGCGTTGTGGAAAGAGGAAGGCTCATTTCCACAAGGTAAGTCTTACTGTATCTACCTGACTTTCGCGGTCAGCCAAAAACCCGGAAACAAATTTAGAAGCGCAGGAGGGCGAAATTCAGGCATAGTTTGATCACCCTATAGAAGTTCTTTCTTTGCAGGGTCCGACAAACCCGCAATCCAGGATTAGCCTGGCCATTCCATTCTTGTCGAGTTTTAGCAAGCTTCTGCCAGCGAAGCTTGCTTTGGCTTTTGAAGATAGAAAGAGTTGTTGACAAACCTTTCCAAACCGGCGCTTGTAATGGACAATAGGCGCTTGAGTCGAAAGTTGCCGGATGAGGCGGACGACCGGCTGTGCCGGGGGGTGCTTTGGTTTTGGATAATGCAATGTCTCCTGTAAAAACACAAGTGCTGGAGTGCGTTGATGCCGTACGCTTGTGGCGGCGCAACGCTACAGTAAAGGGCGAGCGAGTCGGCTTCGTGCCCACCATGGGCGCCTTGCACGAAGGGCATCTTTCCTTGATGCGCGCCGCGCGCAAAGAATGCGATCGCGTCATCGCCTCCATTTTTGTCAACCCTCTGCAATTCGCTCCTCATGAAGATTTCGGCAAGTATCCGCGCACTTTCCAGAAAGATCTGGAGCTGATGAGTGAGGAAGGCGTGGATGCTGTTTTTTATCCGAACGAAAAGGAAATGTATCCCGAAGGTCGCGAGTCGGTGACCAAAGTTTTTCCGCCCACGGAGCTGGCTGACTGTCTGGAAGGGCACTTCCGTCCAGGGTTTTTCATCGGTGTCGCTACTGTGGTGGCAAAACTTTTCAATATTGTTTTGCCGGAAGCTGCGTTTTTCGGTGAAAAAGACTATCAACAATTGCTGGTTGTAAAACGCATGGTCAGCGATCTCAATCTGCCCATTCAAGTAACACCGGTGCCCACTGTGCGCGAGAAAGACGGGCTGGCGCTGAGCAGTCGCAATATTTACCTTTCCGAGCAAGAAAGAAAGGTTGCACCGCTGCTGAATCGCAGTTTGAATTTTGTCAAAGACTCTGCGCAGTCAGGCGAACTCAGTCTCCAGGCGGCTCTGGAGAAAGCCAGAGCCGAGCTGCAAGGGCTGCCGGATGTCGAATTGCAATATTTGGAAGCCAGGCAAGCCGATACTTTCCAGACTGTTGCTCAATTCGAATTGCCCATGGTGGTCGTTTTGGCGGCAAAACTGAAGAATGTTCGTTTGATAGATAATGTCGTTGTCCGCTAAATTTCCACTCTTTCGATCTCGAGTAATTGATGTCTGAAATTCATGCGCTGGCCGTTATCGGTCCTGGAAAAGTGGGGACGGCGGTAGCTGTAGCGGCGCGCCGGGCCGGAGTAAGAGACATATATCTGGGCGGGCGTCATCAAGACAGAACGGAGCAAGCTGCCAAACTGGTCGAGGGTGCAAAGCCCTGGCGCATGGCTGAGGCAGCTAATCATGCGGATCTTGTCTTTATTTGCGTGAGCGACAATCAGATAGCTCTGGTGGCAAAACAACTGGCTGAAGAAGAGGCTTTTCGCAAGGGTGCCGTAGTGGCGCATTTGAGCGGTGCCCTGGACAGCGATGTTCTGCATCCGGCTGTCGAATTATGTGGTGCAGTCACCGCATCCGCGCACCCTTTGAAAACATTTCCGTCGGTTGCTGCTGCTGTTGCTGAAGAGCCTGGTACTCACTGGTTTTTGGAAGGAAACAGCAAAGCTGTGGAAACAATTTCGAGTTTTGTTACGCGCCTGGGCGATCATCCGCATGCCATCACCCGTGAAGGCAAGGCGATTTATCATGCCGCTTCCGTCGTTGCTTGCAATTATCTTACGACCCTCATGGATACGGCTCTTGAAATGATGGAGCAGGCCAACGTCGACAGAAACATAGCCTGGGCGGCTCTGAAGCCCCTGGTGTTTTCGACTATGGAAAACATCGACAAAATGGGACCGGAGGCGGCTCTCACTGGTCCTATAGAGCGCGCGGACGAAGTAACAGTACTGAAACACGTAACGGCGTTACAAAATTCACCCAGAACGCAGAGAGTGCTTTATGTGGCACTGGCTCTGAAAACTGTGGAATTGGCCAGGCGCAAAGGCAGTATCGATGAAGCAGCTGCAACAAAGATCTCGGAAAAACTGGGACAAATGTTTTAACAATTTCTCTTTGCGGATCATTAAATACGGGCATTATGAGAATGCCAGCCCGTCAGCGTTTATAAAGAATCAAGATTTGTACTTTCATTCATTCACAAGCGTCGAAATAATCTGTTTTCATTGCATATTTGCGACATATTCATGAAAACCGGCTTGGCCAGGTCATTTGAAAAGATGAAACGCGAAATGTCGCACTTGCGGAAAAATTCTTAGCGCCGCGTAATTTGATCGTTTGTATATGCGGTCTGGGGCGTGTTTGGCGCCTCTTAGGCGGTGGTTGATTTATGTGAGCATGGGCCGTTTTTATCACAGCGAGAAATTACAAATGAGGTTAAACCTTGCCGGAAGGGGTTGTCATCCGTTTTAGACGCGACTACCATTGTGGAGTTAAGCGCGATGTTTCATTGCCATGCATTTAAAAGAGTACCGGCCTGGTTGCGGGCTGCGTGCCGGTTTCACCGCGCCTGCATTATTTCGAGCGTTGCTCGAGAAATTAGAGAAGAAGCTAGATAAGAGGGGTAACAATGCTGGTCTCGATGCCTAATACAGCGAGCAGCAATGGCAGCGTAATCGGTGTTTCCGCACACCCTCAGGCGTTCGTGCAGGAATTGGCCAAGGCCGCTGCTGCGCCGGCACCGGCTCCCGTCGCCACACGCATGAGTGTTCTTGTCGATGGCGATTCCGCTCTGGCGGTATCTTGCTTGCTCGCTCAAAATGGACATTCCGTGCGCGTTTGCACGATCGGCAAAGCGGGCGCTGTCCCGGCAGAGTATGAAATCAGATCGCGCAACGCCAGTGTCGGCAGTTTCCGCGGCCGTGTTCCCAATACAAAAGTCGAAACGGATCTGGAGACGGTATTTTACGAGTCTGATGCCATCATTATTTCCAGCCCTGCCACTGAGTATGGTGCACTGGCTGAAAAGATCGTCGGATTTTTGCGTCACCAACAAACGGTGTTGCTCGTTAATGCGCCGCTCGGTGCCGGCATGCAATTTGCTCATGCCGTCAAGAAATGCGGAGCCGATCTGCAGCTCAATATCATCGAGATGGGCACACTTTTCGATTGCGCAAAAGTTGAGACCGGGGTGCTTCTCATCACCGGATTGCGTGACAATGTCAGCGTTTCGGCCAACAAGCGCAATGAAATGCGCCGCGGGCTTTATGTCGCCAGCGCTGTTGCAAAAGGTCTTGTTCCATCTTCCAATTCGATCGAGCGCGGTCTTTCCGACGTCGAGAGAATGCTCCGCCCGACCCTGCTTTTAGCGGGTATGCTGGGTGGAAGAGATGTTTCTCTTGACAATATTCAGGCCTGGTTGAATCCGTCGCTCGTTTCTGTAGTGGCTCGTCTTGACGCTGAAATTCAGGCGCTTGCCAAGGTTTTCAAGTGCGTTGTGCCTTCCTTCTCGCGAGCTCTGCGAGAGTTTGCAATCCTTGGTAATCAATGTGATCCCCTCTCGGAAAAGGGCCTTCCTGCCGAGCTGGAGCCGCTTTTATTGCACATGGGCCAGAGCATGTTTGATACCGCCGATGGGGTTGACCTATCGACGGTCAGTCAGTTCATCAAGCGAGACATTGTCGAAACCCTGATGCTGATTGCAGATTTCGCCCGCCTGGCAAGATGTCAAATGCCTGTTTTGCAAAGTGTCATTCAGCTGGGAGAGGTTATGCTTTCCAGCCAATCATCAGGCGAGTTCGCCAAGAATGGCCGCAGTCTCGAAGATCTTGGTCTGGTCGGCTTCGACACCAACGAAATCGTGGAGCTGTTCAACGCTTAGATCGCTCGAATTTTGCGGATTCTCGCGTGTTTTTTGAATTCAGAGTGCTGTGATTAATCACTGCCGCAAGCACGCCATATGCGTCACAACTTGCGCCAGCTTGCTATGCCCTTTCCCAGTCCGCTGAAATGCAGCCCAGTTGAGTGTTTTGCGGAGCTCACCTGTTTAGCTCTCTTAGATCTTTGGTTTTCAAGGTGATTGAACCGTGATAGCTGAAGCTAATAGCCTAATGAAGTTTTGCTGACAAATATTTCTCCAGGAGTCCCCTCAACCTAGTTCTCCGATTTAAGCCCCTGTTTTCTACACAGGTCTTTATCTTGTCCTTTGCGGGATGCGAACTGGTTCAGGAGTACTTCAGGTCTGGAATTATCCGGAACGAAAAATTTGGCTTGAAACTTCGAAAGTCTTGGTGTTGTTCAGGCATTGCGATCGCGCGACCGAAACGGTTGTGCGTGTGTCCGCAGTGTTTGAACTTGGATTTGCTCAGGTCGCCGGCCCTCTGGTTCGCGCTCGAAAGCAAGTCCCGCACCACAAAAATAACAACTGCCGACTTTGAGTCGTGCAAGGAATCCCAACTATGGTCAAATTCATATCACCGGATGTCCTTGAACGTCTGGGCTACAGTCCGCTGCACCTGGTTTCCGATGAGGAAATCTGGGACCACCTGATTACGCCCATGACGAAGGGACTCCTCGGGAAGGTCATCCGCAAGGATCCTCCCAAACTGATGGAGACCGTTGCCGGAAAATTTCCTGGCGACGAGGTGTCGAACCTGAACAACCACCTGCTTTACGGCGGGCGACCCGGTTTCGTTCGATACCCTTATCTGCACACCTTCTGGAAGACTCGACATGGCGCGGTCGTCATCAAACGTGACCGTCTCAAGTTCGAAGTCCTCTGCTGGTCCGGCGATGTCGAAAAGAATCGCGGTGAGCTGATTTACAAAGCCGGTCTGCGTGACCGTCGTTATGACGGCACCATTCAGGCGAACGACAGTGCTCTGCTCGAATTTCCGTATGACGACCCTGTGCTCAACCGCCGACTGGCTCCCGACTTGAAGTCGGTCGAGCTGTCAGTTTACGGTTTTATGCCCGGGTCGAAAATTTCGGATGGCGACGGAGACCTCGAGTTCGAGAGCTTTATTCAGCAGCCCTTCCAGTTCCTTGACCGCCCCGAGAAATTCGTGGAGCTGTTCAAGCGCGCCTGGAAAGGTCGCCGCGCTCCCGGTCAGGTCGGACGACCGATCGACGACATCAGCGAAGATGTGCTTCCGGCCTTTGAACAAATAGCGACGAAGTACGGCTTCGACATGATCGAAGCTGCGCCGAGTCACTATCACGTCGCCAAATGGGTGCTCAACAACGGGTATCTGTTTGCGTCCGCCGAGGACAAAGTGACGTTCAATGGCTTTTCCGAGGGACTGGAACGCATACGCGCTTCAGGCACGCCCCTGACTCGCCAACAGCAGTCATGGGTCTGCGTGGTCCAAAGCCTCAAACCGGCTGAATCGATCCCTCAGGAGCTCCAGCTTCCGGGATTGATCTGGCCGCAAGACAATATCAGCAAGCGCTGCCTCTGGCTGTACAAGCCAATCTCCGAGGCGGCGAAGGCGCTGAAACTTTCGTAGCTAGTTTTTACTTGCTTCATCGCATAGAGGCTCCGCCTGTGTTCGCATAACGCGTACGCGGGTGGAGCTGAACTTCGTCAGGCGGACGCCTTTGTGGTCTCCGCCTGATTTGGAAATCTATAGGAGACCCCCTATGACCAATGCATTTCCCTCTCAGAACTTTACCGAAATGCTTGGCATTACACCGATCGCGCTGGTCCCCGACCAGCAGATTTGGGACGAACTCCTGACACCGCAAGTGAAGGCATTCCTTGGACCAATCCAGGGTGAGCCGACCGTGCGTGTTCAGGAAACCGTCGCAGGTGAGTTTCCCGGCGATGAGGTCACCAATTTGAACGGACACCTCCTGTACGGAAAGCCGGGCTTCGTCCGGTTCCCGTACATTCAGACCGTCTATCGCACCAAGTACGGGTGCGTGATCATCAAGCGTGACGGTTTGAAGTTCAAAGTGACTGCCTGGGTTGGCAAGCGTGGGAAACAGGAGCTCATTCTTCGAGCTTCGCTGCGTGACCGGCGATATGACGGGACGAAGAGGGCCGACGACACGTCGCTCCTCGACTTCACGTACGCAGACGCCATCAACGCGCCCCTTCTGAAGGACGGCAAGCCGATCGACGCCAAGTCGGTCGAGCTGTCCATCTACGCTTTCATGCCTGGATCCAAGATTGCCTCGGCGTGCGGGGACAACTCTTTCGAAGAGTTCGTCCGCAATCCGTACACCTTCCTTGACCGTCCGAAGTTGTTCGTGAAACACTTCCGGCGTGCTTGGAAGACCGAGCGGTCTCCGGGTCAGGTCGCCAACTCAATCCCCGACGTGTCCGGTATTGTGCCTGCGGTGTTCGAAAAGTTCGCTATCGACGCCGGGTACGATTTCATCGAGAACTCCTCGAGCCACTACCACATCGCCATGTGGGGTGTTTCGCTGGGGTACCGGTACACAGCTCCTGAGCACGCCAAGATCCTGGCTGCCTTCACTGCTGGAATCAAGCAGTTGAAGGACAGCGGGATCGAACTGACGAGGACTCAGGAGTCGTGGGTATGCGTCCTGCAGAGTCTGCCCAAAGAACTTCTTCCCAAGGACCTCAAGGTCTATGACCTGAACGGTCCGGTTTGGCCACAGGACAACATCGGTCCTTCCAACTTGTGGATGAACAAGCCGCTCAGTGAGCGGGGCAAGCTGCTTCTGCCAGAGTGACACTACCCGGTGGATGCCTCAAAAACATCCGACCACCGACGCTTAGTGTAATGCGTCACCTCGTTCTCGAGGTATCGAAAGCGGCTTGCAGCCTGAATTTGCAAGTTGCCGTGAAATTCATTCGTACCGGGTCGCCTTCAGGCGGATGACCCGGTACTTCTTTTTTTG
>PNKB01000245.1 GCA_013997645.1 Cyanobacteria bacterium PR.3.49 | reverse complement strand
GCTTGCGGAGCATACTGCTTCAATCGGCTATTCAGCAGCTGTCTGTCTTCCGGAGCGAGTGCGCTGAGGCTCAATTCAAATGGTTTGCCGCTGGATTTTTCCAGGCTCATGATTTTCTCTTTGTCGGCGGAGCCTTTCTCCTCCTGCTTTTTCAGTGAAGCATGCACAATGCTTTTCCAGTCTGTTCTTTCCAGTGTGATGGTGACAGGACCCAGACTTAGATTTTTATCTATTCCTGCCGGTGTGACGACAAGATTATTGGGTTTCAAAACAACAGTGAATATGTAATAGAGGAAACAGAGAATTCCAAAGGCAGCGGTGGTGCCATAAACAGGATTTTTCAAGGCTTCATAGGCGGTCAGCCCTGCCAGAGCGACGCCACTGCCGACGTGACCCATTAACGAGTGCATCATAGACTGCATGGTCGTTGAAATTTCGAGACGTTTGCCTAATGTAAGCTTGGCATTGATGAGCCACATAAAGAGACCATTAAGTGCCATCAGCCCGGTCGTGACGAAGAAGTAAGGCATGCATAGTGCGGGTCCGACTCGTGTCCATGCAGCCGCCGTACTCATGAATGTTGCAATCATCTCTTTGAGCGGCTGGTGCGATGCATATGGCAGCTCCAGCCGATCGCTGGTGGCGCTGAGATTTTTCTTTGCAACGGTTCTAAGCGCACTCAGCGACATCACAACCGGATCGATCTTGCAAGTTCTGTATGTTTTCTCGACGTGCCTGACTAAAAAATCCAGGTCTTCGACCCAGAGGCGATTGAGTTTGAGCTTGAGCTGTTTGCCTTCCTTGAATCGCAAAACCACGTGCGACGGCAAAACCTTTTTCTTGTTGTACTTGAGTCCTATTGCTTCGATGTCTTTTAACTCGAATTTTTTGTATCCGAAGTGAATGACTTCATTGCTCAATTTGATTTTGCGCTTGAGCAAATCCTCAATAAAGTAGCTGAGAGACCAGAGAAGAACAGCGATAAATCCGACCTGCCCCGCCTGCCAGCCGAACAATCCGAAAAACAGACCGAATAAGGGGATGAGCGGTAAAAACCAGAGGGGTGCCAGCGTCCAGACCTTAATCCACAGCGCCAGCGTGGACTGCAAGTCGTTGTACTTTATGACGCGCGTAGCTTCCATATATGCAATCTACCAGATCTCATAAAATTCAAGCTTTAAACCGGCTGTGAGGGTATTTTGATCGAGAATTTGCTGCCTTTGCCGTTGAAGCTTTCCACCCATATGGAACCCCCATGTGCCTGGCAAATGAGTTTACAAATCGCCAATCCCAGACCGGTTCCCTCGGCTTTCTTCGTTGATTCTGGTGTTTGCTCGAAGGCTTCGAATATTTTTTCTTGAAACTCCAGAGGTACTCCTGGTCCTTGATCGGTTACATACAGCGTCAATAGTTCGCCGGAGCAATCCCAACCGATGGCTATCTGTCCACCGTTCGGTGTGTGCCGAATGGCATTGCTCAATAAATTCATCAAAACCTGACCCAGCTTTTGGGGGTCTGCCGAAAAATTGGTGTCGATTCCGCTCACTTTGACCGAAAGATTTTTTGCATCCAACATCGGCTTCAGCATTTCCACGGTCTCGTTGACCCATGCATTTACATCCATCAACTCACAGTTGAGCTGCATTTTTCCGTGTTGCAGTTTCTGAAAATCCAAAAGATCATTGACGAAACCCAACAGCTTTGTGAGATTGCGTTGGGCGTTGTTCAATTCATTCAATCCATCTTCCGATAGTCCGCTAAATGATTGCTCAGCGATCATGTCCAAACTGAAGAGCATGGATGTAAGCGGACTTCGCAAATCATGACTGACCATATCTACAAAGTCTTGCTTCAGTCGCTCAATTTTCTTTTCTTCCTCGATATCGTGGACAACGGCGAAAAGTTCTGCTGCCTGCCGGTTATAGAGGCATGACCACCTGGTATCTACGGCTTGGTCCCCTCGCGCTATGCGAAATTCGAACGTCTTACCCTCGTCCGATTCTGCGGTTTGAGCTAGATATTTTTCGGCCAATGTCCTGTCTTCTAAATAGACGAAATCCAGAATGTTTTTTCCAACTATTTCCAGAGGAGCGACTTGCAATAGTGTTTCGCTCATTCCATTTGCTCTCAAGACTATGCCGGTTTTGTCTACTGAGCAGATAAAGTCATTTGTGTTTTCAACCATCGATTTTTCTTTGGCTTGCTGCAATCGTGTTGCTGAAATGATCTGATGCAGTTGCTCGTCGATTTTAGAAAATTCATCATTATTCTTCAGCGTTGGCAGCAACTCTTCTTGTTTTGAAATTTTGATGCAGTTAGCGCCCAGGTGCCGCAATGGTATGAGAATGTCTCGAACGTATAAGCCCGCCAGGAGCACCGCCAACGCGACACTCAAGACCAGCATGACTGTGACTGTGGTGTTGAGTATTTTCCAATTGGATTCGGAATTTGCTCTCAGTTCGGCCTTCTTTGACACCTCATGCTCAAGTGTGCTGTCAGCCGCGTTAAGAACGTCGTTGGCAGTATATTCGATTGCAGTTTTGAATCTGTTTTGCGTCCAGCCCGGGTAGCGCACGTCGCTCATCATCGCTTGCAAGAGATTTAGAGTTTCATTCCCGGATTTTGCCAGTCGCTCTATGTTCGACTTTCGAATTTCATCGTTGCCTATCGCCAACTGAAGCTTCGCAAGCTGCTTGCGAAACAGCATAACGCCGGTCTTTGATGAGATGGTTTCGCTGGGACTTCTGATTGGCGTTTCCATTACTGCGAAATTGACTACGTTCATAGAGTAATTTACCAGTGAAATTACTTCCGCCAGAATTTCCGCAGACTGCGACTCTTCCGAGATAATTTTTTGGAGGTCGTGAAGTGGAAAAATTAGAGCAATGACGAAGATAATCTGGCAAATGAGCGGAAACGCCACCAGGAGAAATCCTTTCTTTTCCAGGCTCAATGATTTCATCATGCTTCATTCTCCAATTGCCCGCTTATGCGAGGAATTTTGATGAAGAAGATACTGCCGCCTGCCGGTGCATCTTTTACGCCGATGCTGCCGTTGTGCGCCTGCGCAATTGCTTTGACGATGGTTAGACCAAGCCCGCTGCTTTTTGTTTGCAAATTCGACTTGGTTGAAGATTGCTTGAATTTATCGAAGATCAGCAGCTTGTCCTCGTCAGGAACACCGGGCCCTTGATCGATTACTTGAACTTCAATATCGTTTTCTGTCAGTATTGGTTCTATGCGAACAGTGCCATTTTTTTCTGAAAACTTAATGGCGTTGCTGATTAGATTTGTCAGAGCTTGAGTTAAACGCAATTGGTCAGCCCAAACAGTACAGTCGACGTCAGCAAGCTCAAGCTCTACTTTTGCTAATTTGGCCATGCCTCGAAGCGTTTCTATCGAGCCAAGGCAGACATCCCTGACATTTACAACTGAGGAATTCAAACTGATCTTTCCAGACTCGAGTTTTTCCAAGTCGAGCAATTCATTTACGAGAATCGTCAGAGTGGAAAGGCTTGATTCTGCTCTTTTGAGAATAGAAAGGGCCCCGGGACTGACATTGCCTCTTTTGCCATCGCTCAGCAGATTGAGTGAAATTCCAACCGACGTGATTGGAGCACGCAAATCGTGACTAACTATGGCAACAAACTTCTCTTTCAGTTTTTCGACGGCTCGCAATTCTGTGACATCATGGACAGTGCAGAAATACAGTTTTTCTTGTCGTGACCAACGGACACTCCACAAGAAATCGCCGAAGCTGTTTTCGGCAAGTTCAATACGGTTTTCAAATTCGCCGGAGCCCTCGCTTGCTATTCTTCTCAAAGAAGCCAGCGTGTTTTCGACAGTGTCTTCGGTAATCAGCGCTGCAATCGGTGCGCCCAGCAACTCACTTTCTTTGCGTTTCCAGCATTTTTCAGAGACGGCGCTCACGCCTGAAAAGCGAAATCTGGCATCCAGTGAGCAGATAACATCTGCGGCATTATCCAGGATTGCTTTTTCTCTCAATCGTGTTTGCAAGAGAGTCTGCGCAGATTGGTAGAGAGTTTTGTCTAACTGCGCTATTTCATCTGTGCCGTTTTGCGGTTCGAAGGGCGGTTTGCCTCTAAATACATTGTCGGCCTGTTCTGAGATGCGACGAATTCTTTTTGTGATGTCGATTGAAAAAACTTTCCAGAGCAGAAGAGAAACGAGTACTCCTGCTGCAATGCCGGCAGTGAGTGTCAATTGCAAATCGCGTTTTGCAGCCTCGAATCCTTCGGGACCATGCTTTCTAAGGTAAGCTTCGAATTTGCCCATCTCCCGTGTGAATCGCCTGTTTTCAGCAAAAACTGAGAGTTGATAAATCGGATTCATCTCTTGGATGGTATGGTCTACTTGCACGTGTGGATCGTTGATAATTCCCCGTGCTTCGTCGAATGACCGCCTGGTGATTTTAATCAGTCTGGTAAATGCGTTTCGGACATCCTCAGTTTCTCTCGAAAGAGAATTTTTTGCGATTTCTTCCAGACGCTTGCTGGTTTTCTCCAATTCACCGGTTTCGGCATCAATAATCGCGGTCATTTGATGTCTGGTGTGCTGGATGGGCAAATAAAGCGCCATCAATGTGCGCACTATCGAGATATGCGTACTCTGAAGCAAGACAAGCGTTTCGCGCTGTTCTGATATGGTCTTCAGACCAGCCTGAGCACTCGCCAGTTCAGCTGACAAGTAAGCGACAAAAGACAGCTCGAGAATAACCGGCAGAAGCACCAGCAGAAGACACTTTTGGACTACGCTTAGCTTGTTTAACAAAGTCCTTCCCGGGCATGGATTCTACCTATATTCCCGAATCAAGGCGAAGGGATGCCGGTGGCCGCTGCCCTGATCTGCCTGTTATCGACCAGTTTTGTCGGGTTCATAAAGCAGGTAATTGTCATACGAAGCTTCCTCGCGTTTGGCAAAACGCAGTAACTGGTCTGATAAGTCGGGAAAATTTTCCGAGGGGAATGTATTGAACTCTCCCTTGCTCAATGCATTGCCCCTCAGATGCCATAAGTATCCTCAAGCCGGATGACTTTCGGATGACCGTCGCATTAAATGCCGACTTGGGGGTGGAAACTGGTACCATTTGGCAATGTGAGTCGTTTGGGCGAACCCGGAAACAGGCGACGGATAATGGCCAAAATTCTGCTTGTTGAAGATGATGTTGATTTCAACGCATTGATCTGCACGTATTTGAAAAACGAAAAGCACGTTGTCGATGCTGTGTTTTGCTGTGAAGACGCTCAGGCATTATGTGAAACCGGTGGCTTCGACGTTATCCTGCTCGACTGGAATCTTCCTGGTATGGAAGGCGTTGAATTTCTCAAATGGGTCCGCGCCAGAGGCGGAAACGAAGCGATCATAATGATGACAGGCAAAGGTGCAATCCCTGAAAGAGAAGAGGGGTTGGATTCAGGCGCCGATGATTATCTGGTAAAACCATTTGCCCCACGTGAGTTATTGGCCAGGATTCGTGCTGTTTTACGCCGCCCCTCTCTGGTTGTGCCGACGCTCTCTATCGGAGCGGCGACTCTCAATCCCGGAAGTCTTTCTGTCACTTTAGACGGCGTAGATGTGCGCTTACCGCCTCGTGAATTTGCTGTGCTTGAGTTTCTCGCTCGCCACCCCAATCAGGTGTTTTCACCCGAGGCACTAATGTCCAGGGTTTGGAAGATGGAAAGCGAAGCCTCTATAGATTCACTTAGAACTGCAATAAAACTGATAAGGAAAAGAGTCTCTCCCGGGATTATCGAAACGATCACAGGAGCCGGATATAAAGCCGGCAACTGAAATTCTCTGCGCCTCTGTAGCGGCGTGAAAAACGCTCACTTAAGACTCACGGTTCCACGGTTATTCTTCACGGGTGCCTAAGCGCACCCCCCGCACTTACTCAATCAAACGTCCCGCCCTGAAAATGCGGTGCGTTCGTTTCCTCGCTCCTGAAGGTATTTGAAATGACTGAAGTAGCAGCAAGACAACAACCGGTTGACAAACTCGCACCATTGAAAGATGGCGGCAGGTCTGTAGAACAGAACCAGACTCTTATCAATGAGGTCAATGATGAATATCGGAACAATGGCTTATCCAGAGGCGCCGGAGATTACCAGAGCGCTGTGGATACACTTCGCACAAACGGTGTTTTGCCTAATCTCATGATCTCCGAGCTGGGAAGAATAAACACTGACCGCGATCCCTCCAAGATTTCGGAAAGCGAAATCAATCGCATCATCAATATGGGCCGGAATGTTCCGTTCTTGACCGCCGTTGCTGCGCGTGGACTGCGTGGAGCTCTCCGAGATATGGACGTAGCGGCTGTCAATCCTAACACCGGCGAACGAGAGATCGACGTCAATCGATTCCTGGCTCATTGGCGCGCAAAACAGGCAGATGTAAGAGCAGGCGGAAATCAACCTGGGGAACGCCGAGAAACACCAGCTGGCCCTCTGCCGCCTGCCGAGGCTCAACCTCGCCGCAGCGGGCGCCTCAACGAAGACCTTGTCGGACGTGACGGCGAAACGCAGACTCCTGAACAACGCGCCAAGCAAGTTCAACTCGATAAACTTCAATCAGGCACTGGTACTTTCCAGGAACGTTTGGCAGCTGTAAAAGAGTTGCACAAACTTGGAGTAACGAGTTTCGATATGGTTGATAGTAATGGAGAGCGTATCAAAGCTCGCATTCAGGTGTCCAAGATTAACGGCAACACCAATGCGGTCTATTTGCATGGACAGCCGGAGAGAGGACGCGAGCAAGTCATGCTGCGCGGCATAGAGCGCAATGGTAATTTCGAACAGCAAAGAAATCGTGATGGCTCCGCTGCTACATATGCAGGCACACTTTGGAGTAAAACCAGACCCACTTCGGTACTCACACGCGACAATACGCCACCACCTCCGGTGCCCCTGCCACGACCACGCCCAAACTCCTAGCTTGCAGACGCAAATCAATTTTTGTTATCGGGGTCGAGAACCGGAGCAGTCAAAATGCTCCGGTTTTCATTTGTGTGCC
>PNKB01000244.1 GCA_013997645.1 Cyanobacteria bacterium PR.3.49 | reverse complement strand
GGCACACAAAAAAGAGCCGTCATCAAATCGATGACGGCTCTTCAATTTTGTTGAGCGGGGCGGCTGAGAAAATTACGTGCCGCTATCCCATGAATTCATGTACTTGGTCATCTCCGGTGTGAGCTTATCGATCGTTACTCCCAGAGAATTCAATTTCAAGGTAGCGATTTCTTGATCGACCGATGCCGGAAGTACGTGAACCTTCGATTCGAGCTTGCCTTTATTCTTGACTAGATATTCCAGTGCCAGAGCCTGATTGGCGAAGCTCATGTCCATAACGCTGGCCGGGTGTCCTTCGGCACAGGCGAGATTGACGAGGCGTCCTTCGGCCAAGACATAAATATGATTGCCGTTTTTCAAGACGAACTCATCCATATATCCGCGAATGTGGCGCTTCGACTTGGCACTCTTTTCCAGTGCCACCAGATTCAGTTCTATATCGAAGTGGCCCGAATTGCATATAATCGCGCCGTCTCTCATGGTTTCGAAGTGCGGTCCGTCGATGACATGTCTGTTTCCGGTAACGGTGATGAAGAGATCTCCAAGCGTCGCCGCCTCTTTGATCGGCATGACACGGAAGCCATCCATGACGGCCTCGATCGCTTTAATAGGATCAACTTCGGTGACGATTACGTTTGCTCCCAGTCCCTTTGCTCTCATGGCGCAGCCCTTGCCGCACCATCCGTAGCCGAGCACTACGACATTTCTGCCGGCAACCAATCTGTTGGTGGCGCGGATAATACCATCGAGAGTTGATTGACCGGTGCCGTAACGGTTGTCAAACATGTGCTTAGTCTGAGCATCATTAACAGCAATGGCCGGGAATTTCAGCTGATTGTCTCGCTCCATCGCTTTCAAGCGAGTGATACCAGTGGTGGTTTCTTCGGTCGAGCCGATTACATCCTTGGCTTGATCGGGGCGTTCTTTGATCAGAGTAGCAACCAGGTCGGAGCCGTCATCAATAATGAATTGCGGTTTGTGGTCGAGAGCAATCTGTATATGCTTGTGATATGTCGGTATATCTTCGCCCTTGATCGCATAAGTAGAAATTCCGTACTCGCCGACAAGAGCCGCAGCAACGTCATCTTGAGTGGAAAGAGGATTGGAAGCGATAAGCACCGCGTCTGCGCCGCCGGCTTGCAATGTCAAAGCCAGGTTGGCGGTTTCGGTGGTGATGTGAGCGCAGCAGGAAACGCGCAGGCCTTTGAACGGCTGTTCCTTTTTAAAGCGCTCACGAATCTGTCTGAGCACCGGCATGTCACGTTCTGACCATTCGATTCTTTGTTTTCCTTCAGCCTTAAGGTTGAGGTCCTTTACTTCGCACGCTGGTGCAGTTTGGTTGGCCACGGACAGTCACTCCTTATATTTTTCAGACAAACCCGGACAGAAATTTCCGGGAGTGGAACTCCTCACGGAATAGAGCATCTGTAAAATAAACGCTCTAAAGATGAGGTCCAGTCTACCACTTGATAGATTCTTTCCTTTAACGGGCTGCCAAGGGGAAATCTTAATAATTTTGATCGAGACCGGAACTTTACCACTGGCGGGTTAATCCAGACATATGATGTGGAAAGTAGATAACGTAAGAACCTTATTTTTCGAAACACAATCGCAATATCATGGCAACCAGGCATACCTTCAAAATCAGAGCACTGAAACGGCTGAACCGGAAGTTTCAAGCAATTTGCACTAGTGCTGTGTCTTTGACGGTAGCTTTTGCTGTCACCGGACTTTTTACGGCAGCATCGGCTGGAACGATGCTCCATGGACATCTTGAGGAGATGGCCATCAATCAACCGCCGGTCAATGAGCAAAAACTGAACGCATCGGTAGTTTCAAATTCTTTCCCGTCTTCTTTTGCCGGCACCTGGCGCTGCGAAACCACCGTAGTAGATTCTGGCGTCGCCACCATACTGCCTGGACAAAAGAGCGTTTCAGAAATTTCCTTTAAGCACGTGCCGGACGGCCGTACCCTCGCCAGTTGGGCGCAGCCGGGCTGGACTGAAGCGGAAGCCAGCCAGGTCAGCTTCAGCACCGAAAAGGCTCGGGTCGACAGAACCAACTATTATTGGGGCGATGGAGTCCAGGGCGCCTGGGCAGCTCGCTCACGTGATGACTTCACGCGTGTCTCAGACAACAGAATGATATCCAAAAGCTATATCGACCAATACGTCGATGGACAATTCGTCGGCAGGTACCGCACGACATCGGTGCTTTACCGACTATCTGACGCCGATGGCATGTGCAGCACCATCAAACAGAAAGAAAGATAGAAAAAAAAACGCAGCCGACTTATGCAGCTGCGTTTTTTGCTTAACTGTGACTATTTCACCGAGGCAGGCTCGGACGTTTTGCCTGATGCACGGAATTGGGCAAAAGATTCCTTGCCGCGATAGATGGCAGAGCGGCCAAGATCGCGTTCTATGCGCAGCAGCTGATTGTATTTAGCAGTGCGCTCAGAGCGGCACGGTGCGCCGGTCTTGATCTGCCCTGTGCAAGTTGCCACCGCCAGATCGGCAATGGTGGCATCTTCCGTTTCGCCGGATCGGTGGCTCATCATGCTGGCATAACCATTCTCGCGGCCCAGTTCGATCGCTTTTAAAGTCTCAGTCAGAGTGCCGATTTGGTTCGGCTTGATCAAGATGGCGTTTGCGACACCACTTTCGATACCACGTGATATGCGAGTCGTATTGGTGACGAATAGGTCGTCGCCTACCAATTGGACAGTGCTGCCTAGCTTTTCGGTCATCAACTTCCAGCTGTCCCAGTCATCTTCGGCCAAACCATCTTCAATGCTGATGATTGGATAGTCCTTGCAAAGTTTTTCGTAAAAGGCCACCATTTGCTTTCCGCTCAGAGACTTATTCTCTGTCGCCAGACGATATTCGCCCTTCTCAAAAAATTCAGTGGAAGCCGGATCGAGAGCAAGCGCGACTTGATCTCCCGGCTTCAAACCGACAGCCAGGATCGCTTCGACAATCAATTCCAGAGCCGCTTCGTTCGTCTTCAGCGAAGGTGCAAATCCGCCCTCGTCACCAACCCCGGTGCTCAATCCCTTTTTATGTAGCACCGCCTTTAGTGCATGATAAACCTCGGAGCCCCAGCGAATTGCTTCGGAAAAGCTCTCGGCACCGACCGGAGCTATCATGAATTCTTGGAAGTCGACACCATCTTCAGCGTGCTTGCCACCATTCATGATATTCATCATCGGTACCGGAAGTACTGATGCCGATACACCACCTACATAGCGGAAGAGCGGCATACCAACAGAATTTGCAGCTGCTTTCGCTACCGCCAGACTGACACCAAGAGTGGCATTAGCACCGAGCTTGGATTTGTTGTCAGTACCGTCCAGACGCTGTAATTCGAGGTCTATGCTCGTTTGATCGAATGCATTCGCGCCTTGCAGTCCTTTGGCTATGACTTCATTGACATTGTTGACAGCTTTAAGTACACCCTTGCCGTGAAAACGCTTCGGATCTTTGTCGCGCAACTCCACTGCTTCAAAGCTTCCTGTTGAAGCACCGGAAGGTACCGCTGCACGTCCTGCAGCACCATTCGCGAGCACGACGGTTACTTCGACTGTCGGGTAACCCCGAGAGTCCAAAATTTCCATCGCGGATATTTCCTCAATATGCGCCATCACTCATTCTCCCTGCTCTCAATGCCGTTGGTAGATCTACGTTGCGACTATTTTAGCGTCCGCATTTATCAAAATTTTTCGCATTTTTTGGGCACAAAAAAATTTTGTTTTCGTCCTCAAAGAGATCTGGCCTTTAGTATAATCTACAGCACGGGGCATCCCGTCTTCCCTTGAGGAAGGCTCGATTCCCACTCGCATTGTTGTCGTCAGATCCTGGTATCACTTGATACCAAAACCCAATCTAGAAGCGGCGGTCATCCATGGGTCAGTACCAAGCTGGGGGATTCCAGGCAATCCAGGAATACTTCCAACAGAAGTTCTGTCGTTTTTGCGCACACCCATTTGCGTCTGAAGGAATCCAATTACTACGCGAGGAGCCCGGTGTATTGGTGGTGCGAGTCACGTGCCATACATGCAGCAAACCGCTAGGTGTCGCCATTGTCGGCACAGCTCCGCGAAGCCAAAAAGAACGTCCGAAGGTTCCGCACGACTGGACAAAAAAAGATATTGAAAAACTCCACAATCGTGCACCAATCAGCTATGACGACGTTCTCGATGCTCACGCCTTTATCGATCAATTGGGACCTGATTGGTCTCGTTTGATACCACGGGCGGGGCGACCAACCCACTGAGCTCAGCTCGATTCCAAATTAAGACTCCGCTCTAACGGGCGGAGTTTTTTTTGCTGCGATTTGTACCTATATATAGGTTCGTATTTGATACCAGATCTGAATGAGAAACAAGCGGAGCATTGTCTTGAAATTCCTACAGGCATTATGTTTCCAGGTCTGAGGTCAATCCGCTTTCTGAAAGTAAATGCAGGCATATCGCAAATAAATTGGATCACTTCTAGTGATAAAAAATGACACGCCCTCATATATGGTGCCCAGCAGATCGAGTGACACTAATAATGGTGCCAAGGCTTTTCGGAAGGACATTTTCGGCAAGGCGACGTCAGCTTCATGGTGCCGTCTAAGCAAGCGGCTGGAGACCGATAGGGTAAAGATGCTTTGCTGCATAACCACAATATGTATGCACTCTAAATCCACTCAAGATCCAGCCAAGATCCGATTTAAATACAACCGAGATCTTTTACAGATCTACTGCGCAAAAGAGCATCAATCGATGCCACCATTATCGGTATCATTAACGGATGACAAGTACCCCATTCGAGATCATCGAATCTTAAGGCTTCCTCCTTACTACCGGCAGAGCAATTAAGTCTAAATGCCGCACTTTGCCATACGAGCGTCTGTGTTTTGCAGTCGGGTGTGAGTAAACTACAGAAGATGGACTGGCACAAACCGGATATCAGCAGTCCAGGGCAAACAAAATCTGCTTCATGGCATCCGCGGAAAAAATCTGGCTGGCATCGACGCTCATGGCGTTGACCGTCTTTTGTGCCTCTTGCTGCCCGCCGGTTAAAGCAGAAGCGCTTGAGCCTCAGATTTCTCCGGTTGAAATCACTCCTTCTGACTCTGCGGACGAAAAGACGCCCCCTTTCGATGCTCCGGCAGCACCGCAGGCCTCACCAACGTCTGAGCCTCCTTCCAAGAACGAAGGAAAAGACGTGCTCAAATCTCGCCAGGTCCCTCCTCTGGATGAAGACGAAGGCATCGAAGACGTGCCTGGTCTGCCTGATTTCAAAGACAGAGTGCATGCACTCAATACGAAAATTCTGCTCAAAGAAATCGAGTTCGCCAAATTCAATATCCACTTCAAGCAACAAGGCAACGTACAGGGGCGCTGGCGCGGACTGCGCTACTTTGCCTCTCAAGAAACAAGTGCCGCCATGACCATGTCCGGTCTGATCGGACAGATAGTGGCAAGAGAAAGGTCGCTGTCCGCTACAACCAGGACAGTCGACAAGAGCACGGGAAAAGTGACTGCGCGACCAAGACCACTCAATAGAACCGCTATACAGCGTGCTCTGTGCTCCCAGATGATCGGTCAGCAGATAGGATCTTTGGGAGCCCTGACTGAGTTAGGAATCAATTGCTACCACTCCTATCAAGCGAAGAAAAACGGCTACGACAGAGCGTCCGCATTGAAGAAAGCCGTCGCGATGAGACAAGAATTGGAGAGTTTGCTGGAGCAGCGGCAGCAACTAGTTGACAGCGTCATTTTGCAGCCGGCGCAAAGAGAAATTCTCAAACTCGAGGGCGAGGTGCTAAAAGACATTTGCGTTTTGACTTTCGATGAATACAAGCGTGCTCATATCGGCATAGCCAGATTCAGAACATTCCAGAATTCGCTCTACATGGGTGATTTCGCAAAGCACAGCGTAGGATGGACGGGCAACCTTTTAGGAATTATCTCGCAAGGGATTCGCAATCCTGTTTTGAATGGACCAAATGGAATCTGTGTAACCATATCCGGTGCCATCATTGTGGCCAACCCGATCGTCTCGCGGGCACTGGGAAAGCTGGTGGAGGTGCAGACTCTCAAAAAGTTGAATCGTGATTTCGGAGACACGGAAAGCAAGGATCTATCCACCTTCCAAAAGGATGCACAAGCTCTCAAATCCGCGCTGGCAATACACAGATTTTTCGGGGCCCAGCCACTTACAGCATGTGAAGACAGAATTGCCCTGTATGAAACGGAAAACATTAGCAGGCAGCGTCAATTAGATCTGGCAATCGAGGAAATACGAGCCGGGCAGAGATCTGCGACTCAAAACATATTAGGATCACAAATTCTCGGCAATACAAAAATGGCGAACGGCATCACTCTGATAATGTCCGGTTACGAATTTCCACGAAATACCAGAGCGGCATTTCCCCTTACGGTAGGCGGGCAAATTGCATATATGTCCGGCTCTGCCTACACGGTTGCGGACAACATTCGCATTCAGTACCAGGCCGAGCGAGCCAGGCGAAGATTGAGGAGGAAAAACCTTCTGCCTGTGCAGGTTTATGGAGACCGCCTGAAAGCACTGAGCGAACTCGAAAAGCGGGTGCAATCACCACTTTAGCGGGTCACTCAAAGGCATTGTTTTCTGTTTCATGAAGCGGGCAGAGGCTCTTCTGAGATTGGCGCCTACTTTTCAAGATATACTTGGGGTCTTACGGCTCCTCAATGGCGCTCAAGCGCAATGAAGACATAAACACCCAACCATGTTTCCCGCCGAAAAATTCCTCATCGAACGCCCGCTTAAGAAGAGAAGCGAATTTTCCGTTGCCTGGTTTTATCCGAACACATACACGGTCGGTATGGCTGGATTAGGATATCAACTGGTTTTTCGCTTGCTTGATGCGGACGAGGACATTGCCGTTCTGCGCGGATTTACCGATGCAGAAGAGCCTGGCGTACAAGATGCGGAGATTTTCGGCTTCACCCTTTCCTGGGAGCTGGATTACGCAAATATTCTCTCGACGCTTCGTAAGCACGCCATCC
>PNKB01000243.1 GCA_013997645.1 Cyanobacteria bacterium PR.3.49 | reverse complement strand
TATGAATTATCTCGACTTAACGGTAAAATCTTGCCGTGGGTGAGATTTCGTGCACGAAACGAGGTTCTCTTGACATCTTCTGAAGTGACATTCAATCTGTCTGGGCACATACGTCACCAGGGATTGCCGGTGCAAAACGTGATGGTGCATGTCTATGATGTCTACCAGCAAATCAGCTCGGGAAACGGCAACGGCGCTGAAGTTCCGGTTTCGGAGCAACGTACCGGCCCGCGCGGCGAATTTAGTTTTGCCGTTCGCTCGGGGCTCTACAGGCTGGAAGTGAGCCCGGATTCGTCCACTAGATTTCTCAAGCAAGCGATTACTGAAGCGCGAGTTTTGACCAACACCAATTGCAATATCAATCTTACGACCGGCTGCATTCTCAACGGTCGGGTGACGTCACATACCGGCGAGTCGGTACGACGCTGCGAAGTCGTAGCGCTGGGCATCGAGCCATCTTCTTATAAGGCTTCAGCCAGGACTGACGACGAAGGCAATTACAGTCTGGTTTTGCCGCGCGGTAAATATCACGTCGCCGCTCGTGCAGTCAAAATCGATCGCACAGAAGAAGCTGAAGAATCGGACGAAGAATACATCGATGAAGATGAAGAGCAAGAATCTTTCGAGCCGCCGATGAATACCGACCCTTCGCACTCATTCGTGAGCACGACCGTGCAAGTAGTGAATTTCGGCAACGACGACGAGCTCGATCTAGTGCTGCCGCCTCTGGTTCCTCTGGACGGTGAAGTGCACGACATCTTTGGACAAGCAGTGTCCGGAGCGCACGTTTCGGTAACTCCGTCGCGCTCGTCAATGGACCTCAAAGACAAGATGCTTGCGCAAGAGCTCGATCTGACGGGACATTGCCTGACGGATTCGCTGGGGCGTTTTCGCGCTCTCGTTTCACCCGGTCACTATGACGTAATCATCGAACCTGATGACGGAGCAGCACTTTTCTCGACCAAAGAAACCGACATTACTGTCGGTGAAAGCGTATTTCAGAAGTTTACAGTCAGTGAGGGGCATCGCCTCAGAGGCGAAGTCTTGTACGAGGATGAACCCCTGTCGCAAGCCCTGGTGCGCATCCGCGCGGCCGACAGAAGGACAGAATTTCTGGCCCGCACCGACGCCAACGGACATTTTTCTGCCGCCGTGCCAGGAGGCAATTACAAACTCGTTGTCACCGCCCATCCTAAGGATGCGCCGACCATAATTATCAACGAGCAAGAGCATAATGGGCTGGCACCGTGGACGAAAATGATCGTTGTCGGTGGTGATACCCATGTCGAGGTCAAGCTGCAAAATGGAACAGCCCTTCAGGGGCGGGTTTCCGATGAGCAAGGGCAGGCTCGCCCTGGTGTGCGCGTATCAGTTTATTCCGATTCTGAAAAACAATTGGATGCCGATAAGTCAACACGCGCTCTTGCCAGTGGTATTACAGATGGTGATGGACGTTATTGCATTTTCCTTTCGCCCGGCAGTTACTGGCTGGTCGTGCACAAAGATTTCGTCAATGCACGCATGGTCGAAATCGAGAATGAGCCTCTTAATGTAGACATCACCTGGCACGGCTGGTGCAATGTTCGCTTCGAAGTGCAAGGCGAAGACGGATATTCCGTTCCGCGCTGCCGAGTTTCCTATGCGCCGTACGGAAATGACGATAGCGAGCTTCCTGACGATGATGAAAGTGTCCACGAGAACGAGCGGCAGCAGTTCAATCAAGCCGGCATGCCCAAAGGCTATTACATCACCCCTGACGACGGTATTTGCAGACTGACATTGCCTTCAGGTGTTTACATATTCCGTTTTGCACCGCCACAAGACGGATCTTACGTCGCAAAAACAATCAGACAGCTGAGCATCAGCGCCGACATGACTAAGAAAATTACGCTCGCGCTCAAGAATGAAGAGGTTGCCGAAGAACCGCGCGCATTGCGCGAGATTGCTTTTCCCACCGATATTTAGCGACCTGTCCATTTTATGTTCTAAAAATCTTTCGGGTCATAACCCATTTTTCTCGAAAGCGTGATTTCTGCCTCTGCTTTCTTTTTGTCTCCCATTTTTTGATAAGCGAGCCCGCGTTTGTAATGCACGCTGGCGCTGCGGGTTGGATGAAGCTTGATTGCTTGCGAAAAATCGGCAATCGCCTCTTTATACTCACCAGCTCGAAAATGCGCTTCGCCACGCCCGGACAACCCTTCTATCGAGTCAGGGTATACCTTCAGCAAACCTGTGTATTCGCTCTTTGCCGCTCTGTAATTTCCCGCGTCCACATAGGCATAAGCCAGCCTGAAACGCGTGCTCCAGTGGTCCGGATCTTCACGCACCAATTTGATCAAATCTTTGAGACTCTTTCCGGCTTGCTTATTGGCCTGGAATGCCTGCGAGCGCAAATCGATTGCTTCTGCATCGCATGGATACATGGAAATGACTTTGTCATAATCCTTTATTGCCAGATCTCGCCTGTGCATTCCCTCATAAATGTAAGCTCGTTTCAAGTAGCCGCTTGAGTGAGTCGGATATTTCGCGATGTGTTTGTTGATAATTTTCAGGGCATCGTCGTATTTTTGCTCCTGCAAATCTTTGGAAATCTGCATCATGGCAGAACGATCTTCGGAGAATTTCCCTTCGTAGATATCAGTGATCGGCAATCGCAATTTGCGCTGCGCTATGCGCATATAGCGCAGGCACCAGTCATTTTGTGGGTTGAGAGCCAGGCATTTTTTGCACAAGGAAATGCCCTCCTCGAGCCTATTTTGAAACATGACTGCATTGGCAAGATATTGCCAGCCTTGTTCGTATTCTCTGTCGAGAGTGACAACTTTCCTTGCCAGGCGTTCGCCTTCCTTGAACTTGCCCTGTCTCACCTGCAACATTGCCTCGAGCGCATACGGCTCGGGATCGCTGGGGCGCAATTTTTGTGCGCGCCGGAAACATTCGATCGCTTGTTTGGTTTGTCTTTTAGATTTGAAGATAAGACCGTCATAGAATACTTCGTCAAAACTGTCAGCCCGGGCGGCCTGCGGCATGCATCCGAGCAGAACAAAAGCGAGGACGACCCAGCGCATCATCGAATGATGCATTGCTGATCTGGTCGTCCTTGTTTTGTTTTTCAATTGTTTTTGCTTGCCGGGCTCTAGCTTTTCGCGCCTAAACTTGGTGTTTTAGTGTCGCGAACCAGCCAGCTCACCCGATTTAGCTTCGAATTTGCTGCCAACGAGAATCGACTCGAGGAACCAGAGCCGTTGGTCAATAGTGCGGGAGATTTCTGTGTAAAGATCGGCTGTATCTGCATCGTCCGAGCCTGCTTTCTCAATTCCGTTGCGAACGTGCTTGCCATATAGGGCTAGTCTGTCTGCCAGTGCAGCCACATGCTCTTCGCCCTGGACCAGGTCGCTCGGATATTCTTTCAATGCTGAATGCTCTGCAGCCATGCGGGTCGTGCCGTTGGCGACTCCGCCCAGAGCAGTGACGCGCTCGGCAATCATGTCGATGTATTCGTAGACTTCGCCTGCGATTTGATCGAACAGCAAATGATATTGATAGAACTCTTTGCCTTTGACGTTCCAGTGCGCTTGCTTGATTTGCGTCCAGAGGTCCAGCGTTGTAGCCAGTGATTCGTTAAGCAATTGAACCATCTCGCCGCGAACCTTTTCGCTCAGGTCCAAACGAGAGGCATACAGCTTCTCAGAGCCCTTACCCTTAGTCATGATTGACAACCCCGATTTATGTGTGATGAGGGTGCCTATTTTAATACGTTTTAAGGCGGGGCGTCCAAGCCGCCTTGGCCGTTTGTTTTCCCTGAGAAACTATGCTCGGCGCAATGCCTATGGGGACAACCAGCGGACTTTTCCACTCTGGATGTCTCTGACGGCCCCGACCACCATCACTTTCTTTGAGTCGATGACTTTCTTGATGACATCGCTCTTGCTCAGTTCTGCTATCTGATGCCTGACATTCGCTTCCACTGCCGCCTCCATCAGCTCGGCGCCCGAAGCTTTAGGATGGCTTTTCTTGGCGTTATCAACAGCAGGAGAGATAAGCTCCACAAGCTTTGGCAGCTTTCCATCCAAAGGTGTCTTCTCCACTGCGGCTTGCACGGCTCCGCATGCCGAATGCCCAAGAACAACAACCAGCGGGGTGCCCAGGTACTGCGTTCCGTATTCTGCGGAGGCGACTTCGGATGTACCGGTCACATTGCCGGCCACGCGAATCACAAACAGATTGCCGAATTTTTGATCAAAAACAATCTCAGGTGGGACGCGCGAATCGGAGCAACCGAGAATTGTTGCTAAAGGGCGTTGACCTTTGGCAGTCGACTCGCGCCTTTCAACGTCGATGCGAGGCACGGCGGACTTGCCGCTCAGATAGCGAATATTTCCCGCCTTCAGCTTCTCGAGCACTGCCGCAGCGGTCGGTGTCGGTTCGGCTCCGTGAGCCGCCTGGGTTATGGCCAGAATGGCAACAGGCAACAAAACGCTCAGTTTGCAATGGTTTTTCATAGTGATGGTTGGAATCTCTGTAGGTTTTGTACCGGATAATTCTTGCACGCCGGTAGGCACCCTTCCACTCGGCAACGTAAACAAACGTTGAGAGAGTGCGCTGAGTCGCTTCCAAGGCACTCGTCAGGGGGTAAAACAGAAGAAGCCTTCCCCTGGCGGTCGGCACTCGTCTAGTCTTCAAAATCTGGAATCATCAATTGCAGCTATCACAAGAGATCAAAGTCTTTCTGTCTGTAGGGATCGCCGGTGCTATCGTTTGCGCGATTTTGTACGGTGTCTATTCGGGGGACTGGAAGCAATTCATCGTATGCGCGCCTTTTGCTGTTGCGCTGGCGCCGGGTTACCTCACTTTGTTGCCGCGCGGTGGCATGCAGCACGGCAATATCTGCGCCTGCAAGAGAAACGACAGCGCGTGTGAATTTCGCTTTTGGATTGAACATTCGCAAAAAGCGGCGCTGTTTATGCCGCCGATACTTTGCTCTATTTTCTTGCAGGCGTTTATTAATGGCGACCTTGCTCGAGCGCTTTTGGAAACGAGCGCTGCCACAGCAACCATGGCCAGTTGCAGTGTTGCATGTGTCTACAGTTTTTACCTGCTGACTAAACAAGCTGCTGAGTGAGTTTGTCTTAGCGAATCAACTTTTCATTATGCTGAATTACAATTGCCGCCCGCGGCAGTAGCTTGCCTAAGAGCTTTGCTTCATCAGTCGTCCAGTATCGATTGTCGACATATAAGAAGCGCAGGTTTTTGAGGCGAGCAAATTTTGCAGCACTCTTGCCTGTGATTTTGCAGTCGACGACATCTAGTCTCTTGAGGCTTGCCGGCAGCCGGTCGATGCAGTCCTCAGTGACCATCGGGTTATGGGTTAAATCCAGTCTTTCGACTGGCGTATTGGAAAGCAAGCTGACCTGTTCCGAGTCCAGATGGCAGTCAATCAGTTGCAAGAATTGCAGAACTTTTGACTTTCTCAATTTTTCCAGAATCGGTTTTACATCATCAACTGTATACAAAGTCAGGGCTGTAAGGTCAGGAAGCGTTTTGAGCCGGGCGAGTTCTGGTCCGGATAATTCTGTGCGGTCCAGTCGCAAATCCTTCAGATTCGGCAATTGATTGAGATATTCAATGCCTTTGGCTGTGAGCCTGGAGTCCGCTCCGGATAGACTGATCAGTTTTTTGAGGTGCGATATGTACGGCAGGTCGTCATCCATGTCACAAGTGTTGTCGGAAACTTGATTGATAAAGGTTCTGTTGTTGGAAAGATTGAGATTGCTAATGTCATCTTCTCTGAACCTTCTATATAATTTGGGATGTCTCCTAAAATCGTAATTCGGCTTGAAGTAAATGCCCTGGAAATTTTTCACCACCCATGGTGACTCAGTTGGTTGGGATGTGCCGACACGACAATCACCGATGTTCATATCCGGAAAATAGAACGCACGACTTCCATTTGGTCCAGGCTTCGAAAAATAAGCATTCTTCTTGCTCTCAGCCTCAAATGTTGGATTCACGACGGCAAAAGCTCTGCTGGCATTTGCACCAGTCTTGCTCGGCTTCATTTCTATGTCTTTCAGAAACAAATGTTCGAACTTTAGCCTGTCTCCCACCTTTTGAAACCCTTTTGTTTCTGGTTGCGGAATGATCAAGCCAATGCCCAGGCCCAGGAAGTACAGAACCAAAGCTAAAACCACGATGGCAGGTTTGCTCAGCGTAATGGAATCTGGGTCCTTTTGTTTCCTTATTGGTGTGAGCGAAACGGTTGATAGCTGATTGGAATCTAAGCCAACAAGATCTGCTGTCAGCAGCTCCGCCGATTGATACCGTGAAGACGAGTCTTTCTCGAGCAGTCGAGCAACGACCTGCTCAATTCTTTTTGGATATTCGATGCCCATCGATGCTTCTTTAAGCGTGGGGGGAGCTTCGGATTGATGCTTCATCATAGTTGCCAGAGCACTATCGCCTACAAGTGGAGGCGCGCCTGTGAGCGCTTCAAAAAGAACGCAGCCCAATGAGTAAATATCAGAGCGGTGATCGACAGCTACGCCCATGCACTGTTCAGGACTCATGTAGAGAGGGCTGCCGAATATTTCACCAGTTCTCGTCAGAGTTTGCTGGCTAAAACCATCCTGACCTGTGAGTTTTGCGATTCCAAAATCAACAAGCTTGACCAGTGAGTCTTCTGTTTTGTCGGTGCTTCCTTTAGTCAGAATTATGTTGCTCGGCTTGATATCGCGATGAACAATGCCGTTGTTGTGTGCATAACTAAGTGCAAAGCCGACTTGAATAAACAGTTTTACCGCTTGCTCGACAGACAAACGTCCTCGTCTTTTCAGAACATCGCCAAGGGTTTCTCCCTCCACTAAATCCATGATGAAGAATGGCTGACCATCGGGCAGGAGTCCAAAGTCATGCACTTTGATAAGGTTTGGATGGTCGAGCTTGTTGGTGGCACGAGCCTCAATTTCGAAACGTCTCCAGGACGCATCGTTGGTATGTCCCTTGCTGAGAATTTTCATTGCGTAGCGTGCATGCAAATGCAAGTGCTCAATT
>PNKB01000242.1 GCA_013997645.1 Cyanobacteria bacterium PR.3.49 | reverse complement strand
AGTCACGTCGTCGCCGTGCTTGACCATGCGGCCGCGCGTGTTATTCGGATACTTGACCAAATAGTCACCACTTTCTCTGCGCGGAATAAGAACCGTGCCGTCGGCAAAGCCATCTTCGATTGCATAACTACCGTCCGGGAAACGACGCAGATAACAGCTGCTTCCATCTAACATTGTGCACTTCAAAACAATAGCCGTACGGTTCTTCGGCGGACCCTTCTTCTCATAAGGATCTATATCTTGCACTGAGAAAACGAGAACCATATCCTTGGCGAAATCGGCAGCGCTGGTGCCCAGCTCTTTAGCTGTGCCTTTGGCAATACCCTTGATCAGCGAACGGACCGGGCCTGTATGCTTTTTCTTGTCCGTTTCGGCATCATCTTTTGAAAGCCATGGGGAATTGCGTGTTTTTGCCCACTCTTCCGCTTGCCAAACTTTCACCTGCGTATCTGCTGCGTCGACAGACTCACCATGAGCGGGCGTGCCTGAAGCGATTGCTAACGTCTGAGTTGAAAAAACGGCCGCGCAGGCCAGCAAAACTGTTAAAGAACCTCGCATAAGCTTTTCTCCATTTTCGAAACGCAAGCATCGCCAGTAAGCGACAGCTAGAGACCTTAACATCTAGCAGTAAACGGCTCAAGGCGGGCGTGCTAATCTGCAAAGCCGGATTTGACAGCACGAAATCCCAGGTGATTCTGGCTTGAATCGGGAGATGCTTTCATGCGTGCCGACGGACGATAGCTTGAACAATATTGCTCGCAGCACAAAAACGAACCACCGCGCTTCACCCGCTTGGCAATAGTCGGTTCACTCCCATCGTAACTGCTTTCCGGTCCGGTGGGGTTTTCGCAGGGGCTGCCGGCAACGGAACTATAGTAGTCAGCTCGGTACCAATCCGAACACCATTCCCAGACATTGCCGATCATGTCGTAAAGCCCGTAAGCGTTCGGCGCGAAAGATTTCACCGGCGCAGTAAGCGAAAATTTGTCGAGACATTTATTCTCATAAGGGAAATTCCCTTGCCAGAGGTTGGCGGCAAAACGTTTCCCACCTGGCATTCGGTTACCCCAACTAAATTCCTGCCCGGCTTTTCCGGCTCGTGCTGCAAACTCCCACTCGGCTTCTGTTGGCAATCGTTTTCCTGCCCATCGGCAATAAGCGACAGCATCGTCCCAGGAAACTTGAACGACCGGATGCTGTTCCTTCCCGTCAATCGTACTGCCCGGTCCTTCAGGATGGCGCCAATCGGCTCCATCTGTCCATTTCCACCAGCGCGAAATATCATTGAGTGGAACTGGTCCTCGTGTGCCGGCAAAAACCAGTGAACCAGGAGCAAATTCTATAGCCGGTTTTCTTGCTGCCGGCGGCAATTGTTTTTTCAACTCTTCCCAGGAGGGCTTCTTTTCTGCAGTGGTTACATAGCCGGTCGCATCGACAAATTTTTTGAATTGCGCATTGGTAACTTCCGTTTCGTCCATGAAAAAACCTGTGACTTTTACTTTGTGCACAGGGAATTCATCCGGTCGAGCCAATTTTCCTACGCCGCCCATTTCAAATTCTCCGCCGGGAATCCAGACCATGCCCTCAGGGCAAATCGGTCTCGGAAATGAACGTGCGTAAACCGTGGGCACCATATTTGGTGCGGTAAAACAGACGATCTGCAATATTACCGCTATCAGCGTGACAAACATCGCTGAATTAAAATCACTGTTGCGGAGCTTGAGCTTCGCCTTCCGGTGCCGGTTGAGCATTATCATCAGCTGATGGTGCGGGTAATGCACAGGTGTACGTCCAGGTGGAATGTGATTTGGAATCATTCATGGTCAAAGTCGGAATCTTTGCTCGCTCCATCAATTCTTTGACCGGATTCATTATTGTGTGTCGAGCATTTCTATCGCTGAGAGCCGTGTCTACGGTCAACTCAATCGGATTCGGCGAGTTAATGTCGCCCGGCTGACCCGCCACCGTCCAACTAAACTTTCCTGTCGCGCCAACAGCAGTCAATCCTTCGGTAATACGCTGCTGTATGGTCTGCCTGGCTTGAACATAATTGATTCCGCCCAGTGGATCCGGAGCCTCCGGTCCGCGGCGCATCACCTGGCCTATCCAACTGCCGTTAAGAGCGAAAATCATTGTCGCCCCCAAGATTAGAACTCCAAGCACAAACGGCAAAGGATTGACGCCCGGCGCTTGCTGTCCACCGTATGAGCGCTTTGTATCGCGAACAACCTGTCTGGTCCCGCAAGACGGGCATTCTTCCTCCCAGCCATGGAGCGGAACTTTGCAAGTTGGACATTTATGCATCTTCTATACCAGAGCGAGTAACTGCGACTGTATGAACCTATACCATACCCAGAGACGGGTCAACAGCACCCGCTGCCAAGAGAGCCGGAAGGAGTTTCCACAGTTCGAATTTAAACCGTTAACGGTTTAAAACAAAAAACATCAGTGCCCCTTGATATTTATAAAAATTCCGATCAGCGCCCAGGCTGTCATTATGGCGATGATGATCAGGGTGACGCGAGTAGGATCCGATGAATGTGTTTCACCGCTTTTTTGCCTGGCTATGGAAACCTGTTTTTTCGTATAGACCTTTTGAATTTCAGCCTCTTTAGCGTACATACTGTTTCTCAAGGCGTCCGATGCAGCTCGTTGCTTGATCAGATCCGTCTCCAACAACGCGGTGGTTTCCGGAGAATTTTCTATGTCTGCCAGCCGCCTCTCGAGGTGCATCTCTCTGGCTTTTGAAGCTGCGTACTCTTTTCTCAAGTTGATGACCTGACATTCGAGTTCTTTATATGAGTGCTCTAGCATCGACTGAGGATCTTCAAATTTATTCAGCAATTTTTTCAGCCATTCCGGCATCAATAGAAGCTCGCGAAAAAACAAACCGACTTTACTATTATCATCCAAATTAATGTGTATTGATTTCTGTTTGACAATCAAGCGCAGCCGCGTGCATGAACCGCTGGGCGCACCTCCGGCAGTACCACTATCGAGAGCCTGTTTTTGAATTATACTTAGCCCTTTATCGCACAGAGGCGCCAGCATGAAGACAGAATATCTTGATTACACCTCAGGCTCAAACACCTTCGAATCCTATGTCGCATATGACGAATCGAAATCAGGCAAGCGACCCTGCGTAATCATTTGCCATGCCTGGGCAGGGCAAGGCGATGCCGATCGAGAAACAGCCCAGAAACTGGCGCAACTGGGTTATGTCGGCTTTTGCGCCGACGTTTACGGCAAAGGAATGCGAGGCGATCCGACAGGCGACAACAGCCATCTAATGCAGCCGCTTCTGGATGATCGCGCCGAGTTGAAGACAAGACTTCTAGCTTCAATTGATGCGGCAAAACAGCATGCCATGGTCGATACTTCCAAAATCGCCGCCATCGGCTATTGCTTCGGAGGACTGTGCGTGCTCGATATGGCTCGCGCAGGTGCGGATGTTAAGGGTGTAGTCAGCTTCCACGGCTTGTTCTTCCCGCCCAACCTCGGACCCCAAAAGGAAATCAAAGCAAAAACATTGATTTTGCACGGCTGGGACGATCCCATGGCGACACCGGATCAAGTTGTGGCCGTTGCCAAAGAATTCTCGGACGCCAAGGCCGACTGGCAGATCCACGGATATGGCGGCACCATGCACGCCTTTACTGCTCCTCAAGCAAATATGCCGGAGAGAGGCATTCTTTATAACGAAACGGCTGCAAAAAGGTCCTGGAAAGCAATGGAGAACTTCCTTTCGGAAGTTCTCGCATAGAGTTTTTCACGTATCGCGGAATCTGAGCTGGCAAACTGCCTAAGCTTTGGGTTCTCTTCTGCCCCGGCGTTCTTCGCGCCAGATGGTGAACGAGTGCTTGATGGGCGTTCCGTCCTTGTCGATGGCTTCGCCAATCAGTGTGCTTTCCGGAAGACGGCTCAAGTGGTCATGTTCGAAACGGCTGAGTACGCCGGCGAAGTTTTGGTTACCCAATGCTTCGGTCACTGGGACCCATTTAAGGTCTTTGGCGAACAATGATTTGATGGCACCGGCGCGATTATCTTGACCTTCGCCTTTTTGATTGTCGAGCTCAACATTGTAGGAATGACCGACGAAAAGATATTTGGGGCCCGGATAAGCTTCGGCTTTCTTGTAGAAAGTGAAGTCTGGTTGCGGCAATGAGGCACGGCGTCTTTCTACTGCCGGTTTCTGGTCCTGAGCTTGAGTGGCTGTTGCGCCTTCATTCTTCGGTTCTTTCATCAGATTCTCTCTATTGAGCAGTTTTGGGTGGCGGAGCCGTAATTATATGCCTGCTGAGGTTGCCAAAGACTGCTGACAACTATCAGTTGCATGTCATTTTTATCTATGTTTCCTATATTTAGTAAATGGCGGCGGGATTATCGTATCAATTTAAAACTGTTGGTTCGCCGTGGGAACTGAGCCTTTAAAATAGGGTCTGATCGGGCGAAGATTTCGGCCGCCCATTTAAATAGGAAGCCATTGAAGATGAACGAAAACGACCTGGCTGATTGCGGCAATCCTAGTTGCGGTTGCACCTGTCAACCGAATGAAGACTATTGCAGCAAAAATTGCGAAATAGCAGGGGCGCTACCAGATGCACCGTGCCAGTGCGGACACCCCGGCTGCGCAAGCGGTCCTATTTCCTAAACAGTTTCACAAATAACCCGAGAGTAATTGCGGAGGAGTTTATGAGTTCCGGCAGTGCCGATTCATCATGTCACAACCCTTTGTGCCTAATCGTAAAAGTCAAAGCTATAGCCGGAAAAGAGGCTCAGCTGAAAAAGGTCCTCACAGCAATGCTGGAGCCGACGCGCAAAGAGCCGGGCTGCATCACATATCAGCTCTATTCGAACGAGGCAGACAACACCTTTTTCTTTTATGAACTCTGGGAAACAGCGGACCATCTCGATGCTCATACAAAAACCGAGCACTATCTTCAACTCGTTAAGGATAGAGTCGGACTGGTTGACGAAGGCGGCGAGTTGACCCGCCTTTCTGAAATTCTGGTGTGATTGAACAGTTTCACAGACAAATTAGTGCGCCAGAATTTCTGCTTCTTCCTCGGCGATTAGCAAACCTTTTTCGATATAAATCGGGCGCGTGTCTTTGCGCCATTGCGGAAGTCCGCGATAAAAAATGAACGACACGATTAGACAATAGATTCCGCAAATCAGAAGCGTATTGGACAGACCAATTTTGCCCGCCAGTGCACCTGCTCCCAAACTGCCTATTGGTGCGGCTCCCATAAATGCCATGGTGAACAAGCTCATGACGCGCCCGCGTTTATCTTCTTCAACAATGGTTTGCAAAATAGTGTTTATAGACGCCATCTGCAGCATCATGCAACCACCGATGACTGCCAGAACGAGCATAGCCAGCCAGAAGTCGTTCACGAAAGCAAAAACAATCAACGCTAACGAAAATGCAAAAGAGCTGGCATTGATCCAACGACCGAGTCCGACCACGGATTTTCTCGAAGCAAGAGTGAGAGTCGCGCATAAAGACCCGATTGCCGAGCCTGACATCAAATATCCCAAAGTGTTGGAATCGCCGTGTATCTGGTGAACAAAAACAGGCAAGAGCATTGCATAAGCCATGCCGCCAATACCGAAAGCGCCGAGGTGAACGATCAACTGCCGAACGGAGCGTGTTTTCGCGACGTACTCAAGGCCGGCTTTCAACTCACCCAGAATAGATGTTTCTCCAACAGCCTTCTTTGATTTTGAAATCGGCTTTGTGCTGATTAAGAGTAATGCCCAGATAACAGGAATGTAGCTTA
Organism: Cyanobacteria bacterium PR.3.49; assembly: GCA_013997645.1. Classification (GTDB taxonomy): domain Bacteria; phylum Cyanobacteriota; class Vampirovibrionia; order Obscuribacterales; family Obscuribacteraceae; genus QKMZ01. The sequence continues at coordinate 1,327 of PNKB01000242.1, read as the reverse complement.
CCGCGTTGATAAGGAAACACATTCCAGTTCCGACAAGTGCGACAACAAATCCGGCCAGTGCGGGTCCTATTAGTCTTGTCACATTCATCAAAGTAGAATTCATGGCGATTGCGGCCGGCAAATCTTCTTTCTTCTCTACGAGATCGAAAACAAACGCCGAACGTGTCGGCATATCAAAAGCGCTGATGATGCCGGCAAACAACCCAAGTAGAATGAGATGCCAGACTTGCACTTGATTGGTGATAGTAAGAAACGCCAGTACGGAAGCTTCGAGCATCGCCAAAATTTGGACGATTACAATGACGCGCTTGCGGTCCAATCTGTCGGCAAAAACTCCTGCAAACGGCATGATCACAAGGGACGGCAACTGACTGGATGCCCCCACAATTGCCAGCCAGAGAGCCGAATTGGTGAGTTTATAGGTAAACCACGAAAGTGCCACCATCTGCATCCAGGTGCCGACGAGCGAGATAAATTGACCGCCGAAGTAAAGAGCATAATTTCGGTTTCTGAAAACAGCAAAAATGCCGCTTTTACCATCGGGACTGCTCATTGGCGGCGCGCTCTTGTATACGATTGTTGAACTCATTTTCGGCAGATTCTCCCCACACACCTACCGACTTCGGTTCACTAATAATGTTCCTTGCTTAAACCTGTCATACCGTTCAGGCAAAATTCGACCAGAGATTCCGTCACGGGCTCAGGCTCCCAGTCTTTGTCTTCAGTAAAGCGCAATCGCACCGGTTTGTGCCTGGTCAGAAAACAGACAATTAAACTAAGCATGAATTCGAAATGCCATTGATACTGACCCTCTTGCAAATCAGGGTTGAATTTTCTGAATGCATCGATAAATTCATTTCTGCAAGCCTGATAATGCTCGTCAATTAGGGAATAAACCGGTTCTGGCTCAGTCTGCGCTCGCCCGAGGAACATGGACAATACATCGCCTTTCTTGCCCATTTTCTTTATTAGTTTCAATGGCGGCTCATAAAAGGCGCGCAACACAACTTCCATAGTGGCGCCCTCCTTTCGCATTTCCGCTCTTAATCGCTCTAATTGCTCGCGGACCACGGGAGCAGCGAATCTCTCGGTAACCGCTTGATAGAGTTCTTCCTTAGTGCCGAAGTGGTAAGCAATAGCCGCGACGTTTACACCCGCATCCTTAATAATGGCGCGCAGCGATGTTCCGGCAAAACCATCGCGCGCAAAATGTTTTTCAGCAACATCGAGAATGTGCGCTTTCGTATCGGATTTGCTTGGCATATGACTCGAGTTTCAAAAGTTTTGCACTATTGAAAGCCTAACTTGACAGAAAAAACATGTCAAC
>PNKB01000241.1 GCA_013997645.1 Cyanobacteria bacterium PR.3.49 | reverse complement strand
AAAACGAGTAATAATCCGAAGTGCTTTCAGCCACCTTTTTGCCGGTCTGTATGTTGTAAACGTTCCTACTTGGGTGCAGCGTTGACCTTACCGCTCGAGCCGTCCGGTTCGAGAAACATCTCTTCCAGCATGCCTGCGGCTTGCTGGCGTTTCTTTTTCAACTGGGTGATTTCATTGATTGAAGATGCCGTCTTAAAGCCGCTTGGGTAGTCAAATACCGAGGAGTCTACCATTGTCTGTCCGCAGGAGAATGTTTCAAATGCCGTGTCGATTCTGCCATTGTTGTATTTTCGAGTTCTGCTAAGCATGACGCCATTGAAACTCTGCATTCCGTAGATGCCGCTTAAAAAGTCGTGTAATCCCGGAGCAATCGGCAGCCACCTGTCGTACAGAAATTCCTCGGACTTGAATTCGACGGACCTTCCTCCGCTTTCCCTGTAGAGCATTTCAAGTTGTTCTTTAACGGGATCGGAGGTGTCTACGACGCGAACAATTTTTTCTGCCGGATGACCGTGCCAGGAAGTAAGTGTTCTTCCGTTCTCGCGTGATTTACCGCCTTTGTCGAACAGTCTGAAACCGCGCGTGCGCCATTGATCGCAGGGAAAGACAATTCCGAGATGTTCTTTCTCATTCACTATTGTGACGTCCCATTTTGGTCCATGCGCAACGCAAATCAGATGTTGAATCGGGCAGATCATCTTCACACTTGAGCTTCCCACTAAAAGAGTTATAGGTCCCTCGATATGACTGCGTTGTTCGAATTTCCAGACTTTTATTTGTTTGTCTTTGATGCCTGCAAACGCATGTTGTGAGGTGAGAAACGACACCACGATGGCTGTTCCGGCAACAGTTGCGAGCAAAAATCTTTTAGACTGACGGAACCGCATAATGCCGACTCCTGGATGTCTGCCAGTCTATTATTCCCAAATCCGGCGCTTGCCACTAAACTTATTGCTTCGACTGGTTAGCGCGGCGTCCAAAGGGGAAACACATGACTTCAGAAATTACCTGGGAAGACCACTACAAGAACGCCACCGAGCGTTTGCCCTGGGACATCGGTACGCCTGCCCCGGAGCTGCAAGAAGCGTTTGCAGAGTTGGATATGGCCGGCAAGCCTGTCCTGGAAATCGGCTGCGGAACCGGTACTAATGCAATCTGGATGGCGCAGCAAAAGTGTAATGTTGTGGCGACGGACATCTCGCCTACAGCCATTGAGCAGGCCAAGGAAAAGGCTGTGTCTGCAAAAGTCGAGGTCAAATTTTCAGTTGCCGACATTATTGAGGCCCCTGCTGTGCAGCCCGGTTCGGTTGATTTCGTCTTCGATCGCGGTGTGTTTCACGTAATGACCGAGGAAAATCGATTTCGGTTTGCTGATCGCGTTGCGGAGTCTTTGAAGGCGGGTGGATTTTGGTTGACTCTTGCCGGATCAAAAGATGAAGTGCGAGAGAACCCCGAACAAGGTCCGCCGCAACTATCAGCAGTTGAGGTGATTACGCCGATGGAAAACAAATTTGAAATTCATCGGCTGGAACGTTCGTGCTTTGAGCTGCCAAACGGAAACAAGCATGTGGCTTGGATCGTCCTGGTTAAAAAACGTTCGATCTAACCTTTAGTTTTTAGCTTCTTTAGCGCAAATGGGTGAACCATCAATTTTCTCAAGCAGCTCGGTTGGGCTCTTGTAGATTTTGATGGCACCGGCATTTCTCAGCCACTCTTCCGGGAAGCCACCGCACAGCATGCCTATTGTCGGCAATCCAATTTTTTGCGCAGCTTCAGCATCGTATGGCGAATCGCCAACGACAACGGTGTCGTTGGGTGTGCTGTTTAGTTTTGTCAGCGCGACTTCAAAAATGTCCGGGTTAGGCTTGCTGCGATCAACATCATCTGCGCTCGTTGTGACATCAAAGAGGTCTTTCGCTCGCAGCAAATCCATATAGTAATCAAGTTCATCCTGCTTTGCAGACGAGCCTGCCGCCAGAAGTTTTCCTCTCTTTTTCACACTCTCCAGCAAACGGTGCGAATCGTGAAATGCCCTTACCGATCCCATGTAAGTGTTTTTGAAATGCTGTCCTCTCCACTCCTGGATTTCTTCGCCAAATTTTTCATTCTGCTTCTTATTAAGAAAAGTCGGGACAAGCTCGTCGCCACCTTTGCCAATTTGATTGCGGATTGCCTCAAAGGTGAGTTTCACACCAAAATGTGCAAAGGCGTCTTGCCATGCTTTGGCATGTAAGTCCACGGAGTCTACAAGCGTTCCGTCGATATCGAAAATTACGGCTTTCACTGTCACCGGCCCATTACTGTTTTGATGTAAGGCAATAGATAATTCGATTTGTTCCTTACAAGCAATGAAATCTTTTTATTCAGCCGGAGTTAATTTATAGATGAGACTGCGGATATTCTCGGCCCTGCGTTCGACTGTTGCGCCTGTTGTCTGGGGAGCACGATTGTGAAGGTGGAGCCTTTGCCTTCTTCACTCGTGACTCCAATCCGGCCGCCGTGCTTCTCAATCACGTTCTTGCAAAGGTACAGTCCGAGTCCGGAGCCATCTGTTTGCCGTCTTCCTTTCTGTCCTTGGAAGTAGCGCTCGAAAAGATGGGTTTGGTCTTCCTGCGGAATTCCAATGCCGGTGTCTGAAATTGCGATGCTGACGGCGCTTTCAGTCATCCTGGCGCTGAGCATAATCGTGCCGCCGCCGCGGGTGAATTTGAGAGCATTACTCACCAGATTGTAGAAAACGCGCTTCATGTATGTTCGTTCAACCGGCATAATCTCGGCATTCTTGGGTAATTGATCCACGATTGTTATGCCGCGATTTTGTGCAAGTGCCGACAATTCCTGCAAGGTTTCTCTGGCAATATCTAATATATTTTCCCTCTCCAAAATGAACGGCACATCTGTAAGTTGGCTGCGTTGCAATTGAATAAGGTTTTGAATCATTTCCAGCATCGATCGATTGCCGCGATTGAGAATTTGGAGAATTTTCTCAAGGTCGCTATCGAGCTTCCCGAGGTGTCCATTGAGCAGAGCCTCAAAAGTTCTTTCCGCTCCAATCAAGGGAGACTTCAGGTCGTGTACAAGCGTAGCCACGATGTGTTCTACGCTATCAATTGCCTCCGATTCGGCCGGTGTTTCCACAGTGCTGAGACAAACGCCTACGGCACGACCGTTGCGATCCGTGATCGGCCAAATGCTCACATTCCAGTCGCGTGGCTTCCCTGGGCGCGGCTTGGCCAGAATTACATTTTTGCAAATTGTGGAAACCTTTCTCTTGCCTACGAATACTGCTGTGAGCAGACTTTCGCTTATGGAGGGAACGACTTCAGACAGCTTCATCCCTATAATGTCGCTGCGGTCTGCCAGTAATTCGTAAACAACAGGGTTGACCTTTTCAATGCGAAACTCATCGTTTAACTTCCAGATCGCTATTGGTGAATTGAAGTTCGTATCAATCTGATTTTTGGCAATTTGTGTTTGCTGGGGAAACAATTTACTCGAGGAATGAATCGTTTCATTAATGTCGGTACTTGTGCCGAGATAACCGAGCAGACTGCCGTCGTCGTCGAACTCGGGCGTGCCCGAATCAAGAATTTGTCGGTAGACTCCATCTTTTCGGCGCAGTCTATATTCAATGTGAAATGCCTGTTTGGTTGCAAATGCGCTGCTGAGCAGAATTTTTACGCGCTGCCTGTCCGCCTCATGCACATAATTCAGCCAGTCTTCACTGAGTCTGGACGGATCGGCGCTTGTAAAGCTTTGCCATTTAGGTGAGAAAAAGAATCGAGCACCGGTGGAATCCGCCAGCCAGATCATTTTGGAATTGAGATTTGCCAGACGTAGTACTAGTGTTTGTCTGGCCTCATCAATAGACGTCTGGGCCAGCGGCATGACAGAAAGGTTATCCATATTGAGTTTCCTTTGCGCAGAGAGAGTTGCCCATGCCGTTTGCAATTGTGCGGCAAGGGAAGCTGCTTATTCGCCTATCTCCACTATATTGCTTTGGTCACCGATTGATAATCACCCATTGGGGTAATACGCGCTCATTCCAACGGCGTACTTCATGTACCAAAAGAGAGCCTTTCGGCTCTCTTCGGATGCGCTTGCAATGTCCAGGATTTTTGGATTTATGAACTCTATCTTTGAACTATTGCCACCTCCCATGTCAAATTACTAGCCGCATGTGCATCTAGCACCCTTTCAATTCGATCGAGCTTGCGCATAATTGGTGCGGTATCGCGGGTGGTGGTGCTATCGATGGCGAAATAGTCATTTTCAGCGCGCGCACCGTCCAGGTCGCGTTGCAGCTGTGCCATCTCATATCCATTAATCAGCCCCGCATCAAACGCACATTGAATCTCTCTGGAGATGTTCGCTTCTCTTTGCTGTACCGGTCCAACCATCTTGTGCCATGTGAACGGTGTATCAGCAAACGCTGCCGGCGCCGACAAGAACGAAATCACTACTAAGGGTGCCACTATTTCCGGTTTAATTTCACTGAGTTTCATTGTCCTATCTCCTAAACTTGGCGAGCCACTTGATTTGATTTGAAATCTCGGTTCAGTGCTTACATTTCTAATTTACGCAGGTGGTGTGAGGAATTTGTGATGGGATGAGATGAGCCCAAATCCGTAAGTCTGTGGCAATATATATAGGATCCCCGGGTAGTGGAGCCGCAATGTTCGGCAGAATTTCTTCGAAGCAGTTGCCTTGCAACTTCTTTTTCTTGTTTCTAACCTTCTGTTGTGTCTCCGTTTTTGCCACGACAAATGCACGCGCGGATGAAATGCCGTCCGCCAGCAAGCCTATTGCCGACAAGTGGGCTCTGGTTGTCGGCATCAGCAAATTTCAAGACCCGACCATATCGTTGAAGTATGCCAGCAAAGACGCGGCAGACTTCGCTGACTATCTGGTCAAGGAGGCTCACTTCGCCCCCGATCATGTGCGTTTGCTCACCGATGAAAAGGCGACCCGGGAAAATATCATGGCGCAGGTGGGTGATAAGTGGTTGCCACGGGTGGCAGAACCTGACGACCTGGTGATTATTTACGTATCCAGTCATGGCAGCCCTCAGTCGATGGATGTGAGCGGCATCAGTTATTTGCTTGCGCACAACACCGACAAAGACAGTCTTTATGCGACCGGCATACCGGTCCAAGATTTGACTCGAATGATAAAAGAGCGAGTACATTCGCAGCGCATAATAGTCATTCTCGACGCTTGCCACAGTGGTGCTGCCAAAGCTGATGAGAAGGGGGTCTTTCGCTCGCACAATGTGAATGCAGAAGCAATCTCTCAAGGCACCGGGCAGTTGGTAATATGCTCGAGCGAACCCAGCCAGGTCTCGTGGGAATCCGCCAGCTATCCCAACGGTGTGTTTACTCATCATTTGATCGACGGCTTGAAACAGAAAGGGGAATTCACCAGTCTCGGCGACGCATTCGAATATGTGCGCGACAAAGTAAAAACTCAGGTTTTGCGAGAACGCGGTGAACTGCAGCAGCCCGTCCTCAGAAGCAAATGGCAGGGTGATGGGCTAAAACTCGCTGTGCGTCCGGCTTCTCCGCGCCCTGGTTTGCCTGAGTCGCCTGCTCACGGATCGGTCTCGATGCCTGCGGGCAGCTCATCACATACGGTGGCGACTTCCATTCCTTCGGCGGCTCGCCAGGCACCGAATACGATATCATCATTTGGAACCGTCTCTGAAGCGGTCGTGAAATTGCCGAACCGTCTGGCTATTCTTCCTTGCGCAGGTCCGCTCAGCATCAAGGCTGACGATTTGTGGACCGGTGTTTTGAAGAAAGAAAATATCGAGCTGGACAAGAAGCCTGAAATTATTTCCATGGCCAAAGATGTTCAAGATCAACTGACTCACAGGTTGAAGAATTTATTGAAGGGCAAAGAAATAATTGCCACAGAGGTTTCCGCGGATGCCCAGGGCAAGGGGCTGGCAACCGGTGATAATCTGGTCGAGCTGGGCAAGCTCAATCAATCCAAATATTTGGTGCGCGTAGTCATCGGTCAGTTTTTGATCAAAGATGATTCGATGGCAGACGAGGCACGCGCTCGGGTGTCGGCGCAATTGGTGGATGGAGAAACCGGCGAAGTGCTCTGGCAAATCAAGGATAAATTATTCGCATTCACGCCCACAATGTTCAGGCAGGATGTGGGTGTTTTTGCCGAGGTAAAGAACGTTTTGCCCGGACGCATAGCAAAGGGTATTGCCCAGGAAGTTGCTCACGCGATAAAGTCGCAAGAAGTGCCGACCAGGTAAGTACAATTCTGGAAACATATCGACGTCTGCTCAAGCCTGTGTGGCGAAGGGGCGCGCGGTTTGTTTTAATGCCGGTATGAGGAATTCCGGCGAACCCCGATCGGCAAATTGTGACCTTGAGTCCATTCAGCGCCTCGAGCGTTTGCTCTGCTTCGATCGCAACTTGTTGTCTGCACCAAGAAAAAGCGCAGTTCAAATGCTCATCGGGACCGATGAAGTAGGGCGCGGCTGTCTTGCGGGGCCGGTTGTCGCTGCTGCGGTTATTCTTCCTACAATTGATGTGAGCTCCGAATTGGCCGTGCAGCTTGCTGATTTGAACGACTCCAAACAGGTGAGTCCGCAAAAACGAGCTCTGCTTGCAGCGGTTCTGATGACCCATTGCCGGTATGCAATCGCGGAGGCGACTGCCGCCGAGGTCGATAGACTAAACGTTTTGCAAGCCAGTCTAATAGCCATGCGCAGGGCGATCAGGAAACTGGAAGTGACTTGTCCGGCGCTAATTGCTGTGGATGGTAACCAGCCAATAAAGCAGCTCAAGGTCGAACAAATAACGATCGTGGACGGCGATAATTTTTCTGCCTCTGTCGCTGCGGCATCGATAATCGCTAAGGTTTATCGCGATGACCTTATGACGAAGCTGTCGCGCAAGCATCCTCAATTCGGATGGGATTCAAATAAAGGTTATCGATCGCGACAACATTGGACTGCAATTCACGAACATGGAATGACGCGTTGGCATCGCAGGCGCTTTATCGAAAAGTGGCTCGGCATGCCGTATCCGCCGCCTGGATCAGTCTAAATTTGACTTGTACTTTGCTAATTCAAAGACTTGCGTTTGACGCGTGCCCAGTGCAAAACGCTGCCGCGCACGTTTGTTTCAGTCTGCTGATTGCTGTATCCGTAACTTGCACCAGAGCTTCCACTGGGTGAAGATGTTCCGCCGGCAGAGTAGTTAGGCGTGCCTCCGCCTTTCACCATTTGTGCCGGAGCTCCATAACCTTTGTACGGAGTGTAAGTCTTCAGCGAAGGTCCACCGCCGCCTGATGCTGTTTTTGGCTTGGAGGATGCGGCTTTCGAGC
>PNKB01000240.1 GCA_013997645.1 Cyanobacteria bacterium PR.3.49 | reverse complement strand
GTCGATGTTGAGCTTTTCTTCGTCGGAAATCAGCTCGAACTGGGGCGAGGTATTGACCTGGTTGAAGAAGTTTTGAATGGTTCTGTGTTTGATCTTTCTACCGTCAACCCGGAACATCTGCGGACCGATCATGTCTCCGTCTTTCTTAGCCAGAGCAAAAGCGCACACTGTTCCAACGTTGATGATGATTTGGTTTCTGAAGTCCTCCGGTAAATGTTGCAGCGTCTTGCAGCAGCCGACAAAGCCGATCTTGAACTTGTCGGTTTCCTGAGTGAGCGCTTCAATCGTTTCTTTTTCGATGAAGTTGTTCATTTCATCGAGGTAGAGAGCGCATGGTTGCTGTTTGTCCGGTTCGTGCACAGCCAGGCTCAATGCCGCTTGCTTGAGACCGGTAACGAGCAGCGAGCCGAGCAAATTGCCGTTTTGGTCGAGTTGACCTTGCGGAATACGGACCAACAATACCTGTTTGTTGACGATAAGATCGTGCAGTCTCAAATCGCCCACCGGTTTGGTGAGAATTGGTCTGATCCGCGGGTCGCTGAGCATTGGCGTGACTCTGTTGAGAATCGGCTCTACCCAGTTGATCCACTGGTCCGTTCTGGCCAATCTCTTGTACTGACCCCAGGTTTCGATCAGTGTCGTGTATTCCGTGCGCTCTTTCTTCTTCTTCTCTACGCCTTCCAGAAGGATGTCTCTAAAGTCGTTGTCTTGAAGTAGTGTCGGCAAATCGATGAGAGTTTTGTTGTTGGCCATAAGCAGAATGGCCGAGTTTCTCAAGATGTTTGCAGTTTGTTGATTCCACTGACTTTGCGAGCCGGGTGGTTCCGTGTAAATAGCTTTGAAACCATGAACGATCGCTGACGCGGCATCGATGAAGTTGATGTCGTCCAGCGGTTCGAGCGGATTGTAAGACATCGAGCCGCCTCTATAGGTTGGGTCGATAATAATGATCCGCTTGGAGAGTTCTTTTCCTTTTTGATGTGCGGCCACCCAGTTGGTGACGATGTCGGCAAGTTCGCCGTCCGAGTCGATCACAATGATTGCGCGGTCGTTTGATTCAATATCGTGGCAAATCATGTTTGCCATCATTCTTGATTTGCCTTTGTCCGATCCACCCATGATGATCATGTGCGGATTATTGGTGCGCGACTCAGGCGGCATTGCCATAACGCGCGGCACCCAGGGCTTCCAGAATCTCCACTCCACGCGTGTTCCAAGTGGCATGGCACCGCGTTTGAACGGCTTAGACCACTCCCGCATCATCTTATTATGTTGCGACTTGTACTGCGAAGGAATGTATTCTTGCTTGGCCATGATGTTCAATTTTCCGGACGGTCCGAAGATGAACAGAGCAACCATGGCCATCAAAACACCGATGCCGATGAGACCGAAGGCGACCTTCATGAAGAATCCGGACATATCGGTTGGATTGCGCGTGTCATGCGGAGCCAGCATGGCGAGTGGATTGTTGCCGGCCCCAGGAGGAGCAGGCATTGCGCCTATGTGACCCATTTGATTCATAGCCGGAGGCTGCGGCATACCGCCGCCTGGTTGGCTGGCTAAAACAGCGCCCGGAACTGTTTGCACGGCTTTCCAGCTGCCGGTAACTTGAGCAATGGTGGCACGCCAGAATTTGCCCATTTTCGTTTCATAGGCCAATTGACCTTGCATAAAAGGGCGTCCCAATTGGGTTACGCCGACTTCACCGGCGTACTGAATTCCTTTGCCGAATGGCTTGCCGTCACGCAGATAGAATTTTTTGAATTGAATTTTATTGGGTGCAACCAGATTTCCTTGAAGGATCCACGGACCGCCGGCATCTTCACCGCGTCCATATATATTGGTTCCTTGCTGACCCAATTGCATTTTGAAAGAGCCGCCGTTTCTTTCCATCGGCGTTTTATAGAAGACGTTATAAATGCCGGAAATATCAACGGTTTGCGGTTGCGACAATCCGCCCAGCAGTCCGCCGCCCGAGCCGTTTTGCCCGCCTTTGGGCATGGATCCGGCCAGGTATGTGCAGAAGGTGCAGAAGGTGTTGAAAACGACCACGGTCATGAAGGCGCATATGGTGCCCAATATGACCGCCGATTTGTTTGTCAGCGACATGCCACCAATGCTGATTTCTCTTTCGAAAAATGGCAGGTTGGCATCTTCATCATCGTCTTTGTCTTCATCTTTGCCCTTCTTGGGCTTTTCTTTGACGATTTCTTTTTTCTTGGCACCCGGTCTCTTTATAGTGGAAGCGCCGCCGGAGAATGATTTTCTCGGCGGTGGATCTTCTTTATCGGCGGCATCCTCGTCGCTTTCCGCGTCGACTTCTTTTTTGTTCTTCTTGCCTGCGAAGAAATCATCATCAGCCGAGTCGGTTTTGTCCGACTTGTCCGATTTATCCGCAGAATCCGCAGATTTGCCGGCGTCTTTTGATGGTGAAAATCCACGCGGGCGAGCGATTTTGGGTCGAGCCTCAGCATCCGAATCGGAGGAATTGCTCGATAAGTCTTTCTTGCCGCGTTTTGCACTTTCGTCACCAAAGGCATCATCGCTGTCGCCTCTGGCTTTATTGCCGGAGTCGAAGCTGAAGGCGTCCATGGCAGATTTTGCTGCATCTTGAACATCTTCAATGCTTCCATCTTCACGCTTGGGTCGTCCAATCGGCGCGGCGCTAAAGAAGTCGTCTATAGGCGCACCTTCCGCAGCTGGTTGAGACGAGGCTGTTTTTGATGCGGCCGGTGAGAATGGATCAAAACCTGCTTCTTCTGTGTCACCACTGGTGGTGTCTTTACGGGGAGCCGGCGGACCGGCATCAAAAAAGTCGCCACCTGCTGTTCGGGCATGTACTGCATTAGCGGCAGCCGCCCCGGCTGCGGCTCCAGCAATTGCTGCGGCGGCTGCGATTGCTGCTGTGTGTGCAAAATTGTTATCGGGAGCTTTATTGGAGTCAACTGATTGAGCAGTGACTGTTTCCGGCTCGCCTTCTGAAACAGGCACGGGCAAGTCGGCAGCCGATGCGGTTTCAACTGGTAGCGCTTCGACCGGAGTAGCCGCTTCGAAACTGCCTTGTGGAGCCGGTGCCAGAGCAAAATTTTCGGGGCCCGCATCAAAACCGTTATCGGAAACAACATTGATTTGATCGGGTTTTACATTTGCAGTTGGCTCGTCGAAGAACGATCCTGAAGCAGTGGAAGCGGACATTTGACCGTCGAATGCAAACGGATCTGCAGAATTATCCGATTGCTGTTGCTGCGGCGCATCCGGCAAATTCTGCGGCATTGCCGGTGGTGCCGGAGCGGTCGAAGATGGGTCAAATTTATCAAATTGGCCCGACTGGCTCTGAGGTGAAAGAGGTATAGGGTCGGCAGACGGAGCAGCGGCTGCATTCGCGAACATGTTTTGTGCAGCTTGCACTCCGGAAGAAAACGGATCGCTGGTGGCGAATGGCGCCTGGGTGGCAGGAGTCTGCCATGGTGATGTCGCTTGACCCAAATTGGCGATCAGTCCGGCAACATCAGTCGGTGTTTGCGCCGATGCAGCTGATGATTGATTGTCCTGTGTTGCAGGATCTGAATTTACAGGGTCGAAAGACGTGGAAGGATCTTGCGCGGAATAGGCAGCAGGGTCTTGTGCCGGAGCCGCTTCAGATTCGCCCCAGGGATTGTCTGCAAAGAGAGGACCGCTGGGCTGCTGGCGTCCGCCCATGAAGCCCAAGCTGAGTGCTGCCAAGCCCGTTTGCGAGCTGGAAGGGTTTTGAGTGAGCGTTCCTATCGAACCGCCGTTTTCGCCATTGTGTCCGTTGCCGCCGTTGCCGTTTTCACCATGACCGTTTTCGCCGTTCTGGACTGTTCCGTAGCTGTAAGTTGATTTGAGCTTGTACGTGCCCAGTCGACGTGCCGTGACAACTCGCTCCAGAACCAAAGGATCAGGGTCGACGGCGACGGCCAGCGGCGCGGATGTATTGGACATGACGGGCAGCGCGGTGGCTGAGAATTTAGAGGCAGGTGTGCCGCAAGACAGGCAGCTTTTGATCTCGCCTCGTAATAACAGACCGCAAGTTTGACAGATAAGGATTTCCAACTGGCAGCTGAACCTATGGTTGTGGTTGGGCAGATAACCCTGCGCATATCTCGATGATAGCGCTAATTAAGGCAGATATTGGCGTTTGCCGCTTGTTTGGCTATTTGCAATAGTAAAAGGCTGCTTAAAGACCTGATTTCGTCGTGATCTTATGTCTATACCGCCAGCTTGTCAAGCATCAAATTTCTTGGCCAGCTGAGCAGTTTGGGATATATACTGTAAGTGGTAGGTGATCGATTTCCAGGGAGCCGGCCTGTCCTTACTGTTGCAAGTTTGATCAATCTTGATCCAGGCTTGATTATCCGACGCCTGATGCAAGGGCGCTTTTGGAGCTTAATTTCGAGTTCCGGAATGAACGCAGCGGTCGTGCCAGGGTATTGTTTCAATAGTGAGGGTACATTACTAAGTAAGCTAAGTATTTGGCGGCTTAGTCCAGACTCGGTAGGCGTTGCTCAAACCTGCCAGAGCGCCGAAGACAGAAAAGTGGCACCAGATTGAAGATCGAAGGGTTCACTTTTCGCTAGAAAGGAAACCAGATGAGTCCTGAGGACAAGGGAAGCGCAGTAGGCCCGTACGAAAATGCGGCGTCCGGCAAGGCGAACGATGAAGGTTCGTCCCTTTCCGCACGGCGCGCAAGATTGCGCGGCTCGCTTTCCAAATCGGCATCACCGCCCGACCCCTATTCAGTTTCTGCACTAGACCCGGCACCGGCGACAGCTGCCGATCCCGCCCAATCGAATGGGCAGGGTACAACCGCTGCTAATGGTGATAATCACGCGGTCGCACCCGATCCCAACTCCTCAGCTGGTGCTCCAGCCGCTCCACCTCCGGCACCGCCGCCATCCTCGCCCCTTTCGACTCTAGATTCCCTCGTTCCGAAAGCCGGCAAAGGTTCAAAAGCTTCCGGCGGTAATCCAATCACAATGGCGGGCGCAACTGATTCGAAAACCTCCGCTCCAAACTACTCCTTCGGTCTGGAAGAATTACCGCCCGAAATTTCAGTTACCGCAACCGCCGACATTGCACCTGTGAATCTACCTCCCGAACTACAATCAGAATCTGCGACCACGCCGGCACCTCTTGCAGCCTCAGCAACGGCTCAAGAACCTGGTTTTGAAACTGCTCCAGAAGCTGCTCAACCATCCCAAGTGCCGCAAGACCCTGCCATGGGCGACCCTAAAGCTCAGCCGCCCGAGCCCAAAGCCGACACGAAGTCCGAGCCTAAAGCGCCGAAAGCCGCTCGAGAAGTGAAGCCGACTGTTGACGATTTGCCGGTCGTCACTGCTTCTGCTAATCCGCCGCCGGCAGAGCCTCCGGCTGCAGCCGAGCCGGAGTCGAAAGACTTGGCATCGACTCCCGCCGCAGCTCCTCCCGTTTCTACTGCACCTCCCTCTGAGCCGGAGTCGGCTTTTCCGTCCCTGGCTGGTGTCGGCAGTATTTCATCTGCTTCTCTGGCACCCGTGAGTGAGCTGGCATCGGAAATACTTACCAATATCGATCAAGGGCTGACTGCCTGCGCGATGAATCTTTCTATGATTCAAAAGCTGGCCGGCGAGCAGACCGAAACCATGCGTTCTTTGTCTGAAACTATGCAAAATCAGACCTTTGCCGAAATCAATTTGACTCTCAACAGTTTGATGGACTCCCTGTCCGCCGCTCTCGAGCCGATGAAGGCTGTCGGCGAACTGGTGCCAGCGATCGATCAATTGGTGCAGAGCCTGGAAAACAAAGGTGAGGGTTCTGCTGATTCTGACAAGATGAGCCCGGAGCAGCTGGTCATGAGCCTTGCCGATCAGCTCTCAGCGGGATTGATCGATCCATGGACATTCAAAGCTGCCTATATGGCTGTTTATCCTGCCGATCACCCGGCCGACCTTTTGCATCGATTGGTTGATCTATTGGGCACTCAGCGTCTCTCCGGCGACCTTTTCCGGGCAGCATACGATGCCGTCCAGGGCGCCGAAGCGCCTCCGCGCGCGCGCTCGGCAGGTGGTGGTGGTGCCGACCATGCCGACAAGGGCATTCAGGACGAAGCTGTATTTGCCGAGCTTGAGAAAATGCGTCAGTCGCAAGATGACCTGGTTGGTCGTTTTGAGCAACGCGAGCGCGAAATGGAGAGTATTCTCAACGCCAAAGATCAGGAATTGGAAGAACAAAAACAATTGCTCGGCTCGCGTTGGGAAGAGTTCAATACCCGCTACGACGAACTTTCAGAAACACTGAGCAAGCGCGACGAACTGCTCGATGCCAAAGAACAAGAATTACTGCGCAAGGAAAGCGAAAACGCACAGCTGAAAGCTCAGCTCGAAGAGTTGCGCGATTCCACAAAGGAAATGGTGACTGATTTCCAGCGTCAAATGGTCGAAACCAAGGCCAAAGCCGAGGAAGCTCAGGTTCAAGCCCAGCAGGCACAGGCTCAAGTGGCTGCCGCCACACCACCGCGCTCGCAAAGTTTCTTCGATGTCGCTCCCACCCCGCCGGCGACGGCACCCAATTTGTTCGATGCCAATCCTGCTGCCAAACCACTGGATTTGCCCGGCAGTCAGACCACCGAGTTGCCCACGGCTGCATCTGCACCGCCGCAAGCAGCTGCGCCGCCACCGGCGACCACTCCTGCCCCCACTCCTGCCCCCACTCCTGCGCCCACTCCGGCACCGCCTCCACCACCACCACCACCACCGCCGCCTCCTCCTCCGCAGCCAATAGAGTCTCGCGAGGATCAAGCGATCCCGCGCGCTCCCGTAACCACGCCGTTTTCCACCGGCGCCGGCAGTTACGGCAGCGGCGTCAGAGCGCAAGTTTTCGAGGTAATTGTCCGGCAGGCTCTTGCCGGAGCGCCCTGGCGTGAGATTTGCGCGGGCCCCATGCAAGTCAACAACATCACACCCGATGAAGTTGAAGCAGAAGTCAAACGGCGACAGGCTTTGCTCAAAAAATAGACCCGGATTTACAAGCGATGGAAGTGTAGGCTTTTTTGCGAAATCTGCAGCTGGACCTGCTTAGAGCACTGGCAATCATCCTTGTGCTTGGCCGTCATATGAGCCAGACACCCCAGGACATGCCAGACTTTTTCAAAATGTTTTTCGAGGCCTGGCGATCTATAGGATGGATGGGCGTCGATCTTTTCTTTGTCTTGAGCGGCTTTCTCATATCAGGACTGATAATCAGAGAATTTGAAAAACACGGCGATTTCAACGGCCTGCATTTTTTGATTCGGCGCGGCTTCAAGATCTATCCTTCTTATTATTTGTTTCTTGTTGTCGCCTTACCGGCAAT
>PNKB01000239.1 GCA_013997645.1 Cyanobacteria bacterium PR.3.49 | reverse complement strand
CCGGTTTGGCAGTGGCTTCTGACTTTAACCGGCTCCGTCGCGCTTCTGCCTGTTGTCGGCTTTTTGCAGGGCATTCCTGAATTCTGCGGGCTGTGGGGCTGCGTGAAAGTGCCCGTGACGCTTGCAGCTTCGACGCTTGTTCTTTCATTTGCCGTCTATTCGTTGCGCCCCGGCTCCGGCTGGTTTGCTTTGCTGCTCGAGCCCGATATGCTCGGAACAGCGTTAAGACGCAGCCTCTTTGCTCTTATGGTTCTGCTTCCCGCCTTCACTGTTCTCAAAGCCGGCTTGGTTGCCGCTCACGTAATCGACGAGAATACCGCGTCTCCTGCTTTGAGTGTCCTCAATCTTTTGGCCGGTGTTTCGATTGTCATATCACAATTCGTCTATGCTTACAGGCGCGAGCAGAATTTGCGCCGCGATACAGAACAGAAGCTTGCCACTCTTTCATCGGAAATGTCACAGCGTAGTGTTAAAGGTGACGGCACCTCTACGGCTCTGATTGGCTTCAGTGTTCGCTATGCCGTTTGTCCAAAATGTTCTAAACAACTGGCTTTCAGTGTTGCTGAGTGTCCTGATGACGGTGAGAGAATGAAAGTCGTGGACAAGCTGGAAGGGCAAATTCTGGACGGTAAGTACAAGATCGTTGAATTTCTTGGTGCCGGCGGGATGAGCACTGTATACAAAGCCAGGCACATTGTGCTCGACAAAATTCTTGCTCTTAAATTACTGCAACCGCATCTGCTCGGCAATGCTCGCTTTGTCCAGAGATTTCAACGCGAAGCTCAATCGATGGCGCGCATGCAGCACCCTAATCTCTTGACCGTGCATGAATGCGGTTTTCTTGAAGGCGTGCCTTTCTTACTTCTGGATTTTATCGACGGAAAAGGACTTGATGTCCTTATTCAGGAACGCACAAGGCTTTCGGTTGGACAGATGTTGGCTATCGTTTTGCAGATTGCCGATGGTTTGATAAACGCGCACGACAACGGTGTCATACACAGAGATATCAAACCGGCCAATATAATGATCAGCGACAGTCTAAAAGGAAGAGAGCTGGTAAAAGTAGTTGATTTCGGGCTGGCGAAAATGCTCGAGAGTGAGGACGGCGGGCAGGCACAGCAAAAGATTTCTCGTGAGGGAAACTCGGCCGGCAGCCCAATGTACATGAGTCCGGAGCAGTGTGTAGGCGATCCGGCTGACGCCCGCACCGATATTTATGCCATTGGTTGCGTCATGTATGAATGCTTGACCGGACAGCCACCGCTTTTTGGTGCCACCGTTTTGGAAACGTTCAACAAGGTGATCAATGAAAAACCACAGCCGGTCTCAGCAGTGGCTGAAATTCCAGAAGAACTGGATGCAATTATTCTCAAATGTTTGGAAAAGCGACCGCAGGACAGACCTGGTTCTGTTTTAGAACTGAGGAATGCTCTCAAAGAAATCAAAGAGCGTATTGCCGGCGCGAGACGCCCGCTAGGCTCAGCTTGAGCAAGTTTATTTTTTAGTTTTGCCGCCTGATTTCGAATCGGTATCGGGGTCGTTGAGAAAGTCTTCTGCGAAACCTTGAATAACATCCATGGCACCATCCACAACACCAGATTAGGAAAGGCGAAGAAATCTTCAGGCACCGTGGAAACTTCCACACTCAATGTTTTCAACGTGCAGAGTGTGCAGCAATCGGCGAAAGTAAAACCGCGAGCAGCGGGCATAGCAAGAGCTTCTTCAAACAGGTGTCATCACCTACTTGAACTGCTATACCCGCTGCGCTGCAGTTTGGCTCAAAGCAAAACTAGAATATCGGCAAGCTGGGGAAAGTTCCTGACCACTGACCGGGTTCCGATGATGTCGATTGAGCAAGGTGGAATTGAATCAAGGCCTGCTCAATATTCAACTGGCGCTCGCGGAAAAGTTTGTAAGTTCTTCCTGCGCGTTGCACCATCATTTGTTGCTCTTCCGACAGGAATCCGCATTGCGAGAGCAAGTCGCGTACGTCTTCCGGCAGCCGCGGCGAGCGCGGTGTCGCTTTCAATTCCTGCCAGGTTTCTTCCAATTGAGATTCAAAACGATCTCTAGGAATCACGGTCTGAGCTGATTTGTCTTGCGGGCTGGGCAAAACATTCGCCAGTTTTAGAAAATAATAGAAGGTCAAGTTGCGCTCGTCCTGCCCTTCGGGCGTGGAAGGCACATCTTCGGAAACTCCCACCTGAGCGCGCAATCTGCGCAATTGTTCGAGCCCCTGGTTGATGGAAATTTTTTCCGTGCGGATCATTTTTTGCACTTCGAGTGCCGCGTAGACGACCTGCGCTTTCACCCAATTCAGCTCAATTAGAGATTCTCCCAGTTGTTTGTTTTGCTCCTTACTGACGCAGAGAGCCAGCTCGATATCTTTATCTTCGATGAAACCTGCCGTGGCCAAAAGATTGCCGAGCTTGGACTGATTTTCGATTACGTCGTGACCTACGTGAGTGATAACTTCCAGGCAACGGCGTGCCGAATAGAGTCTGTCGATGGCTTCTTCGCGATCTATGTCGCCCACTCGCACTTTCTCTTGCAAACTGAGCGCGTGGTTGACCAGGTCGTGATGGGCATCGGCGAGTGTAACCAGAACGCGTCCGAGATGCAGTCCTGTCTGTTTGGTCAAATTCAATCGCGATTTAATGTGCTCGCGTCCTAAAGACTCACTTTCGACCAGGTAGTCACCTAGCCGGTTGCGCGGTTTTGTCGCCGCTTGAATGCCGAGCAAATCCATTGCCAATCCAAATGATATGCGTTTTTTCTTGACCAGGCTCATGGCACTGCTGGATTGCTCTGCCGTTATCACCTGGTCGCGCAAGAAAGATTGGGCCGCAATCGCCGAATGCAGAGTCTCTGGATCGACAATGTCCAGCATTGTCAAAACGAGCCCCAGTGGAAGGTCGCGATTCAGTGATTCGGCAACCGCTGTTTCCATCTGTTGTCTTGAGGCCAGTTGCCAGTCAACCAACAGTTCTCCAAGAAGAGAATTGGTATTCGCCATAGCTTAGATTCCTAATGTGTCAAGTAGCCGCTTAGATCGAGATTGCCCTTTTAATGTAACTCGGTACCGATCTGACAAACGGTTTAACGCCAATTTGCCGTTTTTTTCCTTCTTTCACCCGATTGGGGGACGATCTTGAGACGCCTGCTCCAAGATTCGGCTGTGGCAAACGACTGCAAAGGGGAAGGCAAACCACGCAACAGGCGCCTCAATTTGTCAGCAAAGAACGGTGAAAGTTGTTTTTAAAGGTGGTAAGCAGTGATTGGAGGCTTTGTCCGTGAGCGGCGACAATTTAATTGGAACCAGCATTGCCAATCGTTACCAGGTCGAGTCCGAGCTCGGCCGGGGCGCCCTTGGCGTTGTTTTCAAAGCCAGGGATGAAATGTTGAGCCGGCACGTTGCTGTAAAAGTCATGCAGGAAAAGCTCAATGCCGACAATGTCGCGGCTTTGCGATTCCAGAGAGAGGCGCGTCTGGCTGCTTCTTTGCAGCATCCCAATATCGTCACGATTTTCGATTTCGGCGTGCTTGAAGACAACCGCCCCTATCTGGTTATGGAGTGTCTGAACGGCGAGACTGTGGAAGACGTGCTCAAGCGCTCGATTCGCATGCATGCCTCAAAAGCGGTGCCGCTATTCATGTCCGTCTGCCAGGCTCTGGCGCATGCGCACAAAAGCGGCATCGTGCACAGAGATTTGAAACCTGCCAATATCGTCATTCTCAAAGATGACACCGGCAATGAGATCATCAAGCTGGTCGACTTTGGCATCGCTAAGCCGGTCATGGAGAGTCAATCGGAGCTGACCGCGGAAGGTTCGGTAATTGGCACTCCTTCGTACATGAGCCCCGAGCAGTGCCTGGGCAAGCCGCTTGATACACGTTCGGACATTTATTCTTTGGGTTGCGTGATGTATCACGTGCTCACCGGCGTCCGCCCTCTTACCGGGCAGAATTCTCTAGAGACTCTCCATAAGCAGGTTTCCGACCAGCCTCTCGCTTTCCATGAAGTGGCGGTCGGTGTCCCCCTGCCCGATTTGCTCGAGCGTTGCGTTTTTCGAGCCTTGATGAAAGCACCGGCGGAAAGACATCAGTCGGTTGTCGAATTGCGTGAAGAACTCGAGCAGGCGATGCAATCGCTGTGGAGCCAAAAAGGCGCCGCCGGGCGCGAGAAGCCTGATAACGAGTCGACCGTCGTCACGAAATCCAAACCGGTAATCACCACTCCCGAACCCTTTGCCTTTTCTCCTTATCCGGAAATGCAGAAAGCACCAAAGGTGGTGCCGGAGCAACAGCCAAGCAGTCCTGAGGAAGTGCTTGATCGTGCTCAACGCGGCGACGGATTTGCTATGCACCAGTATGGTGCGATGCTGGAAAACGGAACCGGCGTTCGCGCGGATGAGAAAGAAGCGCTTTTCTGGTATCGCAAATCATGCAATGCCGGCTGTCCTGAAGGGCAGAACGAGATGGCATCCATATACCAGTGGGGCGCGCTTGGTGTGGAAGCAAATGAGAAAGAAGCGATCCGTCTTTACTATGAAGCGGCTCAGCAAGGACATGCCAAAGCACAAAGCTCATATGGTTATTTCACCGAAGAGGAGAATCCTGGCGAAGCGATTCGCTGGTATAAAGCCGCTGCCGAAGGAGGCTATTCGGTCGGCATGAGTAATTATGGTCGCTGCCTTTACTACGGCATCGGCACCGAAAAAAAGTTCGAGGAAGCGTTCAAATGGCTGACAAAGGCGGCAGAAGCAGATGAAACAAACGACGGCGCACAATACATGCTCGGCATTCTATATTTCAACGGAGATGGCGTGGATAAAGACCTCGTCCGCTCCGCGCAGTGGTACAGAAAAGCCGCTGAAAACGGCAACGAAGCAGCTCAGTATGAGCTTGCCCTTTGCTATATCTACGGTGAAGGTGTCGAGGCAGACATGGAGGAAGCAACCTACTGGCTCAAGGCCGGCAGCGCCCTCGGCAACGAGCGCTGCCAGGAAAAGCTGGCTGAGTTAATCAGCACTGACTTGACGCCCGGACTGACGGTCGAAGATGTCGATCGCTGGATCCTCCAATCGACCGCAACTGCTGTCGATGTAGCGGAGAAACAATTGCTGATTCTTTTGAAGTCACCAGGCTCGTCGGAGCTTTCTGAGGTCGTCTGGGATCTTCAGCCGTCTGCGGAGAAGGGCAATGAAACGTCCATGCTTGTTTTGGGAAGATGCTGGGAGATGGGCATGGGGGTCGCTCAGGACTTCAACAATGCTTACGAGTGGTACAAGCGCGCCTATGACCTGGGCAGCTACATTGCCGAGCAGCACGCGATCAATAGCTTGCGCTTATGCTTTGAAAACAATATCTTCCCGCAAGGCGCCGAAGCATTCTTGCGATCGTGCGCCAATAAGAGAAACACCAAGGCGATGATCAGCCTTGCTTATTATTATCGTTTTTACAATCCGGACGGTCGTAACTTTGCTGAAGCTTTGCGGTTCTACAGACAGGCGGCCGAAAGCGGCGACAGCGAAGCGCAATATTTGCTCGGCCGCTTTCTTGTGATGAAAAACTTGCTCAAGAAAGAACGCAATCTGGTTATACGCTGGTGGGATGATGCTCTTGAAAAAGGCTTGAACTCTGCCACGACCGAAGAGTTCGATGATGAAGGCCACAAGAACGAAAGAGCCGAAGCGATGCGCTGGTTGAATGCGGCCGGTGAAGAAGGCTCATGCGAGGCACTGCGCCTATTATCCAGCATGTACCATCGTGGATTACTGGTGATGAGCGATCCGCAGCAAGCAGTAAAGTTGCTCGTGCGCGCCGCGGAAATGGAAGATATGACCGCCCAGGGTCTTTTGGGTGTGATCTTTCTGGAAGGTATCGGCGTCGAGAAGAACGAAAAAGAAGGCGTTGATTGGCTCGGTTTGGCGTCTGAGGCAGGAAATTCATTTGCCCAATGGAATCTGGCCCTGGCTCTTATAGAAGGGACCGGTGTGCTGGTCAATCGTCCACGCGCCAAGGCGCTTCTGGAGCGCTCCGCCGAGGGTCAATTCGCTCAGGATAGACTCTGGTCTGAAGACGGGTTTGCAGAGCGCTTCGGCCGATTGGTCGAATTATTTCAAGATCTTGCCGGACGCGGGCAGGTAGATGCGAATTACTGGCTGGGCATCTGCTATGAAAAAGGTTTTGGTGTAACGGCTAACCGTGATAAAGCCCTCGAGCTCTACTTGCGCTCTGCTCGCGAAGGATGCCAGCCCGCGCAAGCCGCTTTCGATCGACAGCCTGAAAATTTGAAAAAATTGGCGGAGAAGCGCTCCAACACAACCAAGGAAACGGCCGACGTCAACACAGAAAGAGTCGGGATCGCCCAAGCAATCAGAGTGGTACGCGAGGCCGACACCGTTGCCAGTCGCATCAAATTGTACGAAGCACTGAACAATGGCGAGCTGATTTTGCCCGGCGCGGATAAAGGCGGTGGCAATCAGCCTCTGACGATAACCAATGCACGTGGAGAAGTAGGCATTATCGTTTTCAGCGGCAAAAAATTGATCGAGGCTTGGGATGGTGAAACCGAATTTGTATGCCGCACGATTACTGTGCGTGACCTCTGTGCCATCGCCCTTTCCAAGCAGATGGAAGCGGTAATTCTGGATCCTACTAAATCCGGCGGCGTGATTTTGCGCAAATGGGAAATGGATGCATTTTCAAAAGGTAAACTGCCGATCGAGCGCGGTAAAGACTGGACCTGGACGCAAGTGACGATCAGCAGCGGCGCACAAATTTCCATGCACCGCACGAATGTTGATATGGTCGCACGCTGCGGCGCTTCACTGAAGGAAGTTTTGCAACGTCATCAGATGGTCAAGCGCGGCATGATTTTCAGCTGCTTTTTCGAGCCTATCAACGAACAAGAACAACTGACAATTGGAATCGAGCCGCAGCCAGGAGCAAACAAAGAGCAGGCGCAACAATTGAGCAACGACTTGTTGGCTCTTGATTTGAAATCTGATTCAGGCTTGCCACTAAAGGTGGTGTTCATCACCAACCGTGTCAGCGTTGATGCAGCATTGAACAATTCCAACGTGCTTTTCGAACAATAGGCTTCTATATGAGCAGTGCGGAACAATTTAAGGAGCGTGGTGTCCTTTAGTCTGTTATTGTTTGGCAGATAATATGAGGCAAGCGCAGCTTGAGCATTTACAGCATTAACAGGTTGAACGGATTTGAACTGAATAAAAGTATTGCAATAGCACTGATGATGCTCTTACTCCTGCCAATTTCGCAGTCGGCAGCCGAGGCGCGAAAGGCGAACGGAAAAATGGAAAAAATTACCAGCTTCAATTACCATCAATCCGGTGGATTTGCTGCAATCAACAA
>PNKB01000238.1 GCA_013997645.1 Cyanobacteria bacterium PR.3.49 | reverse complement strand
GCCGACTATAAATTGCAGGAAGGTCGTGGTGTCAAACTGACTTCCGGTGATGATGCGGTGCTCATAAGCTACGGTCCGGTCATGCTGTCGCAAGCCTATCGAGCCGCAATGTTGCTTAAGGAAAGTAATTTCGGCTTGACCGTAATTAATTTGCCCTGGCTCAATAGAGTGGATGAGCAGTGGCTTTCTGAGGTGTTGGCAAAGCATAAGCTTTTGATTACCCTGGACAATCACTTCATAAAAGGTGGGCAGGGCGAATACATTGCCAGCGTAATTCCATCGCTGGGATTGAGCAGCCTGGAAAACGTCCTTAAGCTCGGTCTCACGGAAATTCCCAAATGCGGTCAGAATGACGAGGTGCTTCAAGCGCACAAGCTCGACGCGCAAAGCATCGCCGCCCGAATTCTTGCTGCTTCCCAGTCTCGACTGAGTCTGACCGGCGCTTCCAGGGGTCGATGATGAAAGAGCAATGGACAAAACTATTTAGCTCTTACGATATTCGTGGCGTTTTTGGTCAGGAAATCGACACCGAGTTTGGTGAACGATTGGGCACTGCATTTGGTGCGCTAATTGCACCCGACAGGCAGGGACGATTTATAATCGGGCACGACGTACGTTTATCTTCGAGCGATATGTCCGCTGCTTTTATTCGCGGACTTCTCGAGCAAGGCCACGAGGTTGTCGACTTGGAACTGGCTTCCACACCTATGATTTCGTGGTGTGGCTGGGCAGAAGAGTTCGACGGCATCGCTTCGATAACGGCCAGCCATCTGGGCAGTCACTACAATGGATTCAAATTGAGCAGGCGCGGCGCCATGCCGATTGATTCGAAGACCGATATTCCGCTGCTCAAGGAACTGTTCTTTCGCTCTGAAACAGAGCCACGAAGCGGCGGCAGATTTAAAAAAGCAAATCGACTCGGTCGATATGTAGAGATGCTCAAAGGTTTTCTCCACCAGCCCAAACGGCGAATAAGGCTTGGGGTTGACGTCGGCAACGGCGCGGCAGGCCATGAAGTGCATATGCTAAGCGAGTTACTTGCCTCGACAGTTGAAATTCATTCGATTTTTACAGCACCTGACGGAAGCTTTCCCAATCGTTCTTCCAATCCACTGGACGAAGGCGCACTCGATCACCTTCGCCGCCTTGTTTTCGAGAAATCCCTTGATTTCGGAGTGGCCCTGGATGGCGACGCCGATCGCTGCATCGTCATCGATGAGCAGGGCCAGTTAGTCGAGCCGGATTTCGTCCTGGCTCTAATCGCCGTGCATTTGATAAATTCACAAGAAAGCGGCAGTGTCGTCCATGATTTGCGCTGTTCTAAATCTGTTGCCGAGCATATCGCCGCTGCAGGTGGTCGCGCCGTGGCTACGAAAGTCGGTTATCCCAATATTCGCAAGTCGATTATGGAGAGCCGCGCTCTTTTCGGCGGTGAACTGTCGGGTCACTATTATTACGGCGATATGAACGGTATCGACAACGCGCTTCGCACAGTCGTCGAATTGATCAATATTCTCGGCTCTGACGAGGCTGCGCGCCCATTGTCACAATTTGTCCAACCATTGAAGCGCTTTCATGGATCAGGAGAAATTACGATCCACAGCGCCAATGCTAAAGATTGCATTGAAGACCTGAAAACGCGATTCGCCGATGCACCGGCAAACTATTTGGACGGCATCACCGTTGATTTCGGCGAATGGTGGTTCAATGCACGCGCATCAGGCACTGAGTCGGCAGTTCGTCTAATTGTCGAATCGAATCAAGCATCGAGACTTACAGATAGGGTGGAAGCACTTTCGGAACTGATTGCCGGCGTCTCCCCTGTTCCAGCTTCAATCTTTTGATGCTATGACGATTATGCATCGCATATCAGATAGTTTAAAGCTTTGGTTAAGTCTAAGTAAGAGTCTTGTCAATAGAACTGTTTGAAGGCTTTTCAGATTATTCTTCTATGGCAATATTGAAGTAGTCAATAGAATGAGGTTAAGTGTCTCAATGGGTTCCGGTAACAAGCTATTCGGTGCATACGACATCCGCGGCACATACGGTCAGGCGCTCAATGAAGACTTTGCCTTCAAACTCGGTAGAGCCTTTGGACGTTTCCTCTCACCCACTGAGCGTTTGCGGGTTTTGGTCGGGCACGACAGCCGCACCCACTCACCTGGTCTGGCCGATGCACTGTCTTCAGGATTGACCGCAGCCGGGCACGACGTCGTCTCTCTGTCCATAGCTTCCACTCCGATGATTGCCTGGTATGGCGCCACCAACGGCTTCGACGCCAGCGTCGCCGTGACTGCCAGCCATCTGGGCAAGCAGCATAACGGTTTCAAGATTTACGCCGGCAAAGCGAATCCGATTGGCGCCATTAACGGACTTAGAGAAATCGAGCAAATCCTCAACGAGCTGGAGCCTGTCAATGGCAAGAAGCCAGGCACCGTCTCGAAAGTCGACGGAGTCGCTCAATACATCGAATTTCTCACCAGCCTTCTTTGCCCGCAGCGTCGCCTCAAAGTGGCAATAGATGTCGGACACGGCGCCGCCGCACCGGAAGTTACCCAGCTGCTCAAGACCTGCACTTCGGTCGATTTCGTCGCCCTCGCCTGTGATGCAGACGGCGAGTTCCCCAGCCGTTCTCCGAATCCGCTCGATGACGGAGCTCTGGCTGCTTTGTCCAAGACTGTAATCGACGAAAAATGCGATTTTGGAGTGGCTTTTGACGGCGATGCCGACCGCGCCATCTTCGTTGACGAAAACGGTGTCATGATCGGCACCGACCTCATGATCGGTGTTGTCGGCGCTCACCTCATCGAGAACAAAGGCAAGGGCACGGTAGTATTCGACTTGCGCGCCAGTCGCTCAGTTGCAGAGCATATTGAGTCTTTGGGCGGCAAAGCGGTGCGCACCGGCGTCGGTACCATGTTCATCAAGAACAATATGCAAGAGCACCAAGCGCTTTTTGCCGGCGAACTGTCCGGTCACTACTATTACGGCGACATGCACGACAGCGACAACGCCATGCGCACGATGATTGAAGTGATCAATCTCGTCGCTAAGTCCAATCGACCGCTTTCGGCTCATATTGAACCGCTTTCACGCTATTCTTCCAGCGGCGAAATCAACCTGCGCGTCGCCGGCATCGAACAGGTGCTTCGTCATCTGGATGAAGCCATCACCGGTGGTGCTAAAGAGCATATCGACGGCTTGTCGGTCAATTTCCCGCAATGGTGGTTTGCCGCTCGCGGATCGCAAACCGAACCGGTCCTGAGACTGACTGTGGGCGCCGTAAGCCGTGAGATTTTGGAAGAGCAGACCAAGCATCTGATCGGTGTGATCAACCAAGTACAAACACCGTTAGAGTGTAACTAAACAGGTCTGCAATTGCCGCTGAGTGCTGCCGGTCAATCTCTTGAGCCTGGAGTGGATACCGTCTCCAGCAATTTGTCGGACGGTTTTTGAACCCCAGAAAAATGTGCCAGCTGCTCTGTAAAACTAGCAAATCCCAATGTTTCGGAAAATTGGTGTTTCTTTTGCAAATCGATTTTTTCTTCCATCTTCATTATGAAGGCGGGAGCTTTAGCGTGGGAGCCAAAGACTTTTCTGTAAGTTGTGACGAAGTTCGACGCTAGACAAAGACGAGGTCTCTTTCTCAACAACCGAAACCAATGACGCAGCCTGAAAGCAAGGGATTGTTTGCAAAGAGTTTCGAAAAGCATCTGCTCATAAGCGCATAGAACTTCAAGCGAATCGCGCAGGCAGCGCTCCGTCCCCCGTTTATAAATAGGATCCGAGTTTTTGCTTGAAAAGTTTTGCGTGGCTTGTTGGTAGAGTTCAATTCGCTCTTCTGCTTTTATCGAAAGATTTAGATAACTTTCCGCAAATTGTCTTGCGTTATGCCCGAATTCAAGGCGCTTTTTGTCATCCAGAAGCAGCGTCGTAATTGCCTCAGCAAGTGCTTCTGCTGATTTGGGAGGGACGATGAGGCCTCGTTCTTGATGGACTGCGTATTCGCTCATGCCACCTGCGGTAGTAGCGACGACGGGCTTGCCGCATGCCAGTGCTTCAATGCATGTGAGCGGCGCATTGTCGTAGAGTGAGGGGACGACACAAATGTCGGCACTTCTAATATAGTCGGGCATTTCCGAAAGAGGGATGTGCGGAATGATCTTTACTCTAGAAGAACAATTCGTTTCTGCCAGTCGTTGGTTCAGCCATCGCAGCATTGATCCGCCGTCTGGTGCCGTTGGTGTATCGGCTCCGACGCAAACAAATTGCACATTCGGCACCTTCTGCACGATTGCTGGAACCGCTTCGATCAAAAATTGAATTCCCTTTCTTTCTTCCAGCCGGCCCGCGAAGAAAACGGTTTTTGTGCCTTCGCTTGCTAAAGCCTGATGCCCATCAGGGCAAAACTTCCGTGTATCTATCGGTGTGCGAATTACATTAATGCTTTCGGGCGAGCAGCCTGTATCTTCGACAATAAACCGTGCCAAGTTGTCGCTCGGTGAAATAAGTAAATCAGCAAGACTGATGCCGACTCTCTCCATAATGCAGATGAGCCGATTGTCGAACGACGGTGTAACTCCATGGAAAGAGTCGTGGATGAATTTTGAATGGGGTGTGTGTAAAGTGATCACCAAAGGCACAGTGCGGGTCATAGAGTGAAAGAGCCCGGCAGCAAGATGTTCGGGAATTTCTACTACATCGAACGGATTTTCGCTGTGTACTTCAAAAAAGCGTTTCCAAAGCGCCATGGTGGTTTTGATTACATAATGGCTGGTCGGAGCTTACACGAGTAGCAGATTGAGCTCTTCCAACAAGGTCTTCCAGGCGACTCGATGAACGACAATGCCACTGGTTGTCTGGCAAGATGCCTCAGCGCCACCTGCAAGCGCAATGACCTCTACGTCATGACCGGCTGCTTTCAAGGCGTGAGCCATGTAATGATTGTAGGCGCCGACGCCGCCCCAGCCAGTGTCTGGCGGATATTCTCTTGATATTAAGCAAATTCTCATCAGGTTTTAGTGGCGACTTTTTTCGTTACGATCCAGTTGCTGCCAGCGACTTTTAGCGACAATCTTAAACAACTGAATATTGAAGGTCATGAGTCAGAGTTTACAAGGACTCCGAATAAAGCGGGTACTGCAATGATTCTTGTTACGGGCGGCGCCGGTTACATCGGCAGCCAATTTGTCAGGCACTACTCGCGGGCGCGTCCGTCTGAAGAGATGCTTGTCGTGGACAGTCTGGCCGAAGGTCACGTAGAGGCTCTCGACGGGCTTTCTAAGGTTCATTTTGAAAAGATGGACATTGCCGACATCGATGGCATGAAAGTACTGCTTGAGAAACATGCAATTGATGCCGTCGTCCATTTCGCAGCCTTTTGCTATGTCGGCGAATCACAGACCAATCCCGACAAATACTTTAAAAACAATGTCTCTGGCTCCGGACATTTATTTGCGGCCATGAAAGATTGCGGTGTGCGCAAAATTGTCTTTTCCTCGAGTTGTGCTACTTATGGAAATCCTGTCAGCATCCCTATCAAGGAAGATCACCCTCAACAGCCGATCAATGTTTATGGACAAACCAAGTATTTGACCGAGCAGATGCTGGCTGCCAATGCGCAGGAAAGCGACTGGTCCGTCACAGCATTGCGCTATTTCAATGCAGCCGGTGCCGACCGCAGCGGTATGTTTGGTGAAAGCCACGACCCGGAAACACATATCATCCCTCTGGCTTTGAAAAATGCTTGCGGCTCGGGAGAGCAGCTGCAGATCTTTGGCGACGACTACGATACGCCTGATGGTACGTGCGTTCGTGACTACGTGCATGTCGAGGATCTAGCCGAAGCGCATTTGCTTGCTCTGGACAAATTGTCGCAACAGAAAGGTGCGCGTTTTCTCAACCTCGGTACTGAATATGGTGCATCGGTGAAAGAAATCGTCGATGTTTGCCAGGAGGTTTCCGGACGAAAAATCGATTTCAAAATATCACCTCGCCGCAGCGGCGATCCACCGTGTCTGGTGGCAGATGCGTCGCAAGCAGCACGCTATTTAGGTTGGAAACCAGCCCATGATTTGCAGTCGATTGTCCGGACCGCCTGGACTTGGGAATGCCAGAAGAGGTATTGAGAAACCTCTTTGAAATTAAATTAAGACTGGAAGCAGGGCTGCCTCTGGCGCTTTGCGGCGTCGGCACGGGCTTCCTAAGTGCCTCTAACTTAACTTGCCAATAAGTACTTTAAAATCTACCTTCGACAAAAATCTAAAGAGCAAATGCCTCGACGCACGGATATCTCCAAAATCCTCATTATCGGCTCCGGTCCAATCAGGATCGGGCAGGCCTGTGAATTCGATTATTCCGGCACTCAAGCCTGCCAGGCGCTGCGCCAGCTCGGCTATGAAGTCGTGCTGGTCAATTCCAATCCCGCCACAATCATGACCGACCCGGAAGTGGCGCAGCGAACTTACATCGAGCCCCTTACTGTCGAGTATGTGGAAGCTGTCATCGCGCGTGAAAAGCCGCAGGCTCTTTTGCCGACAATGGGTGGTCAAACGGCGCTCAATCTGGCCGTCAGTTTGTGCGAAAGCGGAGTTTTGCAGAAGCACGGAGTTGAGCTGATCGGCGCCACTATGGATGCGATCAAAGTCGCCGAAGACCGAGCGCTCTTCCGCAATCGCATGATTGAAATCGGGCAGCCCGTGCCACGCTCTTTCATCGTGCATTCGCTGGATGAAGTGGAAAAATTCAAGGAAGAAATTCCGCTTCCCTGCATTATTCGACCTGCTTTCACTCTGGGCGGCACCGGCAGCGGTGCGGCATCCAGTATTAGCGAACTAATGGAAAGTTGCCGCATCGGGCTGAATGCCAGCCCGGTCAGCGAAGTGCTCATTGAAGAAAACATCAGTGGCTGGAAAGAAATCGAACTGGAAGTTGTGCGCGACAAGAACGATAATTTCATTGTCGTCTGCGGCATTGAAAATCTCGATCCGATGGGCGTGCACACCGGTGATTCGATTACAGTGGCGCCCATTCAGACATTGAGCGATCGCGAATATCAGACTTTGAGAGACGCTGCAGCGCAAATAATTCGAGCGATCGGAGTCGACTGCGGTGGGTCCAATATACAGTTTGCGGTCAACCCTGAAAATGGCGCCTACACAGTTATCGAGATGAACCCGCGCGTTTCGCGCTCATCGGCCCTGGCCAGCAAAGCAACCGGTTATCCGATTGCCAAAGTCGCTGCCCATCTCTCTGTTGGGCTGACCCTGGACGAAATAGTCAACGATGTCGCCGGTATTTCCGCCTGCTTCGAGCCATCTATTGATTATGTGGTGACAAAAATTCCCCGTTTCAATTTTGACAAGTTTTATGGTGCCAAAGACAACCTCGGCACTGAGATGCGCTCGGTGG
>PNKB01000237.1 GCA_013997645.1 Cyanobacteria bacterium PR.3.49 | reverse complement strand
CAGACCAATAGACTTCGAGCGGTGCTTCGGTTTATCCTTGTAGGTCACACCCAATTTTCGCTCATGCCGAAAGTAGAAGCATCGAGGCAGCCCAGTAAAAGTCTTTAGTTTAAGAAAATTCGCCTGCCCTTTTGAGCTGTTAATTTGAAACTTCCTGGCAGGCAGGATTTCGTTGTGTAATTACGCATTTTGCGATCACATCATGAAGGCATTGCTTCTTCTTCGAAACAATACAAAGAAAATAGCCGATGCCCAACGTGAGCTCAGACAAGTACTTCCCAATGTGGCGAAGCAGAGCACGTTTAATAGTGATTTTTTGTCCCGATAAATCTGTGACTATCAATCCGAAACAAAGTTTGCCCGGCGTTGCTTGAAACTTTGAGCTTTCGAAGATTGAGTGGTAGAGCGTTGCCACAAGCACTCCAACTGCCACGCTTATTGTGTAGATCTTACCGCCTGAAATGCCGCAGTTCAGTATGTTGAGTGCAGTGACGAGCGAGTAGCGGAGTGCGCAAACTAATATCGCCACGAGAAGAAGATCGATAATCCACGCGATAAAACGTTTCACTTGTATTGCATAATTTTGCACTGATTTAGCCAACATCGCTAGTTTGCCTCAAACACTGTTCTCGGAAGATAGGGACCGCCAAATCCGACGTAGTAACCGTCATTAGGCAAGCTCACATGCTCTCCACCTTCGTTGAGCCAGTGAATTATTGATGCAACGAAGGTGTTGCTCGTGTAAAAATCTAGCGCTCCAATGCTGAATGGGTTTATTACGGGGCTGTACATGTACTTATTAGATTTGATATTCGTCATGCCATTTTGTGCAAAGGCAACGATTCGGCTGGCGGCATCTTGCGAAATTGGAATTTCTTCTCCGACGTTTTCCCATTTTCTGATGTTCAATATGGCAGCGGTTGGGTGCTCAGGATGAATGTATCCGCGCATGAATACTGGGAAGATAGCAGGAATTTGAAATGTAAAAATGGTATCCAAGACATACGTTGTGTCACCTGAGCCGTTTATGTACCACGTTGTTGAAGTCGAATTCTTTTGAGCTGGAATACTTGTTTTCATCGAAACTTTCATTCCTAAGTGATAGAAACCAAAGTAGCCCCATCTCTGATATTGCAGAGTGAAAGATGCCGGATTGCCGCCAGTTTTCTTAGCTATATCTTTTGATGTTTGATGCGCCGACACTGGCGTGCAGCCGAGTTGAAGCGCGGAGAGTAGTATGCATACTTTGAGAAAGCTTTTGATCATTTTAGAATCTATAGTTTCATAATCGGTGCGTTTATCTTGCCTCAAAGACTGCTCGTGGAATGTAAGGTCCATCAAATCCAGGGTAGTTGCCGTTGGTAGGAAAGGGAATGGATTCTCCGCTTTCGTTGGTCCAGTGAATTACTGAAGCTACATAACTGTTGCTAGTGTAAAAGCCGAGACCTCCTACCCGAAATGGCTTTACTAGCGGACTATACATGTAGTTGTTGGAATTGATATTAGTCATTCCATTTTGCGAAAACAAAATTAGCTGAGTTGCGGCGTGCTGTGAAATTGGAATCTCTTCTCCGATGTTTTCCCACTTCCTGATATTCAGCAATGGAGAAGTTGGGTGGCTTGGATGGATATACCCGCGCAAAAATACCGGAAAGAGTGCTGGAATTTGATAAGTAAAAATAGTGTCCAAAGCGTAACTTGTATCCCAAGATCCGTTGATATACCAGGTTTTTGGCGTGGAATCATTCGCGTTCATCGAAATCATCATTCCGACATGGTACGAACCAAAATTGCCCCATCTTTGAAATTGCAAGGTAAACAAATTCGACGTCGTGTTCATCTTTCTCGTTGATTTAGACGAATCAGACTGAGCGAATGCGTGCCCACAATTAAGTTGAAGGATCAGCAAAAAAGTCAAGATTTGGCGGATGCCGTGTGACATAAAGTATTCAGCAAGTCACTAACTACGCGCTCAGGATATCACAACCAAGTTGCAGCTAGATTGCGTTAAGAGTCACCACTTATCCACTCTCATTCATACTCTCGCTAGACAGAATTGTTAGCTGGCATGCGCTTACGAGCAAGAACACGATGTTTGATTCCTTTTCGATAGGCATTCTTCTGCGGCTTACAAATTCCGCAAGTCCCACCTAGCACATGGCAGTGTCTACAGGCGCTGCAGTTTCTGCAAGCGTTGCACGGGTCTAAGCCGTAGCACTTGCTCGCAAACGATGGCATGAAACAGCCAGCCGCTAGCAGTAGTGCCGCGGCGAAAAA
This sequence comes from Cyanobacteria bacterium PR.3.49, assembly GCA_013997645.1. Taxonomy (GTDB): domain Bacteria; phylum Cyanobacteriota; class Vampirovibrionia; order Obscuribacterales; family Obscuribacteraceae; genus QKMZ01. The sequence continues at coordinate 5,181 of PNKB01000237.1, read as the reverse complement.
AATTGAAGCCTGTCGCACAATTTCCCCATATAAGAATTGAAAAACCGGATCTCCGAACTTTACTATTCCCGCGGTAGCCTATAATTCACCGTCCAGTAAGCATTAATTATCATGACGCCGGAGAAAGCCTCACTGAGTCGCCAGTTGGGCACGCCAGCTATAATTAAATGCATGAGCCTTACAAATGAAATTACCTACAAAGTCCAGATCCAGGAGGAAGACTTACGCGCTCCTGTTATTGAGTTTGGTGGTTTGTTCAAACACTGGCGCGCACTAGCGCTACTAACGATTCCTCCTTCCGTTTTGGGTTTTGTTCCGGGAAATTTTTTCGGCACACCATGCCTCTTCCTGGGTGGATTCGGTTTGACGTGCTTGGTGTGGCGCTATGTCCAATTGAAACAGCACATCGAAAAAACACTGAAAACTCCGATGTTCGATGGCGAAGTCACATACACGCTTTCAACCGACAGATTTCGTCAGCATAGCGAACACTTCGACTTCAACGCAGAGTGGTCACAATTCACAAGTTGGTCGGAAGCGGGTACAGCCCTTTTCCTATTCACCAATCCATTCCAGTTCCATCTCATAGTGCGACGATGCTTGTCAGACGCTCAATACAATGAGGTGCGCGAATTCGTCGCATCAAAACTTCCAAAACGAGAAGCACCAAAGCTGGATAAACTAGTCATTCCCATCGCTGTAATTGTGGTGTTGATGGAAATTGGCTTGTCTACCCTATCCATCGTGATGACTAAGTTCGGAACCGAAATGTAGCATGGCAGAACAAGAATGGTTCAGGAAAGAATCGTGGTCGCTAGAAGATGAAGCTGATTTCTTCGCTCATCTAAAGAGGGCTCGAACCTCATACAACAAAGCACAATACCTGAACATTCAAGCTGTCACACTCAATTCAATGGAAGATTCAAATCTTGCGGCGGCGGCAATCATTCTTGCTCAAAAGTGCATTAACGATTTCCCAGAAGAGACATCTCAAATTGCTCACAGTCATTGCATAATTGGAGAGAGCTATGAACAGCTCGGAAAAATCGAAGACGCGGTTTCCGCATACTTAAAGTGCATTGATACGCAACGGAAATTTCCGAACTATCTTACAAATGCCCCAACGAAGTTCGCCATGCTGGTGGTCCGGCACAAACTAATTCAACAGTATGCAAGCGCCGCAGAAATCCTGAACGAATATAAGCGGTTCAATTACCTTCCATGTCAGTTGTTTCAACACTGGGGTTGCCTTGCCATCATCGCTGACCAAAGTGGCTATGAAAATGATGCCAAACTGTTTGCAGGTTTGGCGCTTGACGCAGCACACCAACTACACAGCGGTTTTGCAAAACATCCAGACTTGGGTCTCGTGGCGGATAGAAGTAGCGATTTTTATAAAACGCTCGAAGTAATCGCCAAGCGTCCGACAAGCATTCCTCTTAACATGCAAGCGGCAAAAGATATTGCATTGGATATGCCGGAAAGAGAGAAAAATCCTGACGATGATACGAAGTGTCGAATGGCGCTCAAGGCAGTCGGGATAAATGTCAACTCAATTCATGATTTGGTGAATTCCAGAGCTGACTATCCAACCGCAATTCCAGTCCTAATTAAATTGCTCAGCCAGGTTGAAAAGCCCAATATCAAAGAAGAAGTGGTTAGAGTCTTGGGCGTCAAGAGTGCAAAACGAATTGCTGAAATTCCACTGATCGAGGAATTCCTGAGCATTCCGAAGACCGACGAATTCCACCATGTCAAATGGGTTATAGGGAACACATTGTACTCACTTGGAACAATTGATCTATATTTCGATAAAATTGCAGAAATCGTCAAGGACACATCTCATGGAACAACAAGGCGAATGATGGTGATGTTGCTTGGAAAAAGCAAAAAGAATAAAGAAGAGGCCAGAAAGATTGCATTGGAATTGATTGAGCAAAAAGATGTACAAGGACATGCCATTCGTGCCTTGGGCAATCTAAGATCGGCCTGCGCCACCGAAGCAATTGAAAACTTTCTATCCTCTGAGAACGAATGGCACAGAAGAGAAGCTAGGACGGCACTCAAGAAGATACAAAAGTATCCCGTAAAAGAGAACGGATAGCTCATGGAAATATTAGGAACATGCTCAGAGTTATTGGTGGCTTTTCTGAAGCCGCACGGAATAATAGCCGTCCACAACGACGGCATCGTGACAGTACCAGAGCATTCAAACCACCGATTCGTTCTGCAGGTTTATGAAAGCGGGGAGAACACAGTCTCACTTGAAGCGATGTGCCGCCTTCCGAGCGGGCAGCTGATGATAGAGCGTTTAGCTGGAATTGGTGATACACAGAAAGACGCGATCCTTGATGTGCAAACCAACTTTGCTAATAGCGTTTTTCATGTGTGGCTTTCTGCTCTGCTGGGAAAGCCAAATCAATTCGCGAAAGAGTATGTATGGAAAGTGAATGGCATAAACAGGAACATCACCGTAGGCTTTCCAACAGCAAGAGGAGAGTTTGAAGCTGGTGCCAATTCTGGATGGCAGGAAGCATGGCACTCGGCAGTTCGCGAATTGCCTCTTTCTTCAGAAACTCATTGGGCGAGCATATGTTACTGTCAGAACGCAGGAAAGTTGCTCGCATGCGATACCTTGATAGATAACAACGATTGCGAATCCGCGAAAGAAAAGGTTTTGTCATTCGCTTGGCCTGCTCGCGACAAGTTCTATCTAATCCGACAGTTCTTGATCATCCAAGAGAAAACCTAACAATGGCAGCCGACAAAATTCTAGAAAAGCTTTTGGCAAAAATGAAAAATTCTGACGTAACATTGTTCGAGCTGGTCGATTTGCTTCGTTCGGGGAATATGCAAGGTAGCCAACGCGATAGCACAGTACATCGAGGAATGTCCAATGAAAGAAAATGTCGATGATGAAGACGAAGATGACTTTGAAGCAAGCTATGAGTTCTTCCAGAGCATTGCAAAAGAGAATAATATAAAACACAGTACTTGGAGCATGTATGAAGTAACCGACTTTAACGTGGTGCCTTTTCCGAACGCTAACAAATTGATTTATTCACTATATCCGGCTAGGGGCCAAGTGGAGATCAATTTGCAACCGAATTCTACATGGCTAGACTTGTGGAAGGCAGCAGATAAGGCTATCGACGAAAGCGGCGACCTTGACCACTCATTCATCGAAGAGTTTGAGGAGGATGGAGACGCGTTGATTCTCGTGACCGGATCTTAAATATCGAAATAGATAGCTATTTGAAGAAATCACTTAAATACAGATCCAGGAGTGAACTCTCTTTCCCGCCTTGGAGCACAAGTGATAGTGATTGCAGAAAAGAGTTCAAATTGAAATGAAAAAATGGCTTCCAAAAATTCTTATAGCTTCAGGCATTCTTCTTTTACTCTGCCTTGCAGCTGTTTGGTTCACTGTACCAGTAATGATCGCAGAATTGCCCCTTCACACGCCCAAAACTCAAAGCGGATCTATATTGCTTTAACCATGCATAATATTATTAGGGCAATGAATGGCAAGGGATTGACCGAATGGACTTCGCAAGCGGAGAAGTATTGCAGGAAGAGATGGAACGAGCACGTTCGTTCGCAAAGGAAGGGCGATTCGAAGAGGCGCTTAAATCCTATATGCGAGTGTTCGAGGATGGTCGGCAGTACTCTCCGTTTGTCGGCGTAAGATTGTCTTACTGCTTAAGTGAAACAGTAGAGCTTGGAAGAGTCTATGAGCCAGCGATGGAAAAGCTCATCGAGCTGCGAAACGCACATGAGACGTCCATGTGTTCAGGAGACTATAACCTTTTTTCGCTTCAAGAATGGGATGCTCTCAACCAGCATATAGACGTGTCACATCAGATCAAATTTTATGATTCACTAAAACAGGATCCGAGAAAAAACGATGCTCTGATGCAAGCAGTTCGTCATGTCATTTGGCTTAAACTAATAGATATGAAGCGTTATCACGAGCTATCGGCCGTGGAGCTTGCGCAAAAGCTTTCTGAAAATTCGATGATGGCGTTTATTCAGCTTTCCCCTGACGGTCTTATGAACAAAATGTTTGCTGCGAAGAATGAAAGCGCCTCCTTAAAGGAGCATTCGCTAAAGAGTCTCTTGATGCACGCCGGTGCTATCTACGAATGTGCACTCGGCATTAAGAAACAGTCCCTGGCTAAGAAAGCATATGAGTTGATCATGCAGTATCAAAAGACAGGCAGAGGATACGCCGCCCTGATAACTCATGCAAGTAGAGCGGGAGCGACAACAAGAGCACAAAAGCTGCTCACGGAAGCAAAAACACGTCTATCTGAAAGTCAGCTGCAAGTGATAAGAGATCTACAAAAGAAGCTAAACTTGTAGCTGGAGATAAACATCAGCATGGAAAACCTCTATTCGCGCTTGCTCGACTTGTTAGGGAAACGCTACACAGATCCCATTTTCCCTCAGTTTATTGCAGATATTGGTGAGCAGCCTGATGACTGCAATTGGTCAGATCCGGTGCTGTTCAATAAATTCGACACTCCACTCGTCTTCTACAAATCAGGGCATTTCTCACTTCGGTTTAGATATGGCGTTGCCCATCACATTGTTGCGAGTATCAACACCCCGATGATCAGATCTGGAGAAGTTCGACCCTTTGAGGGACTTCCGGCTGGCATTGTTGCAAGCGACAGTCGCTCGGAGATAGAAGCGAAACTGAAAACGAAGCCGTTTTCCTCAACAGAAGGTCGATATGATGCGTACTACATTGAACCCTACGTGCTGACCTTCAACTTTGAAAATGAGCGTCTGTTCTTTTTTGAAATCGAATTCCGTCCGTAACAGTTCTAGTGATACCGGTACCAAACACTGCATGCGAAAAACCTGCATTGCAATGACGGCAGTTCGCGGAAACATTCGCTTGGCAGTGTGCATGGTTTCTTAGCACTTTCCACAACTGACCTGGTCAGAATTGTCAGCTATGGAATGGATTGTGGTTTCAGTATGCGGGCTTCGCTTTTCTCGTTTTGAATCGTAAAACAAAAGGATGTTTTGGCGACTCCCTCTGGCATTTTCTTCAAAGTCTTAGTTCACCAACTGTTCACTAAAGTGTAATAGCCTGTAAAAAGGGAAGTGTTGCGCCAATGGCGCTTAGAGGACAATTTAGTCTATGAAGGGACTGTTTATTTTAGGCGC
>PNKB01000236.1 GCA_013997645.1 Cyanobacteria bacterium PR.3.49 | reverse complement strand
AAGACCGTCCTTAATCGTTTCCGATAAGTCTGCGTCGTCTTCGACGATCAATATTTTTGCCACTGCAAGCCTGCTTTAGATTAGCCGGAGGGAGATTAATAGAATATACCTCAACCCGAGGGACTGAAAGTCAATGCCTTAAGCAATTTCGAGGTATATGGTGAGTTATGCGCCTGAACGTTTCCCTGACCCATAAAGTTCTGCTCTTTGTCACTTTGCCTCTGCTGATTCAGTTGGCATTGATTGGCGCACTCGTGCATTTACAACAACAGTCGGAAGCCTCCCTCAGAGAGGCGACCCACGCCCAAGATATAAACAACAAAATTCATGAAATAACATCAGACATTTTTGCAATAGTCTCCCGGTATCGAACCTACGAGCTTCTTGACAAAACACCGCTGGACAATGACGTTGCAAAAAAAATGTTTGGAGACTTGTGGAAGCATTATCGCGAGCTCGAGGTCATGGCCAAGGACCAGCCGGAAATAATTGCTGCCGTTATTGCTTCAGAACAAGCGACTAATCAATCTCTAGAAATGTTCAAAAGCATTAAAGAAGCTTACGACAGAGCGGATCCCGAGACAACAAGAGAGCGCATCCTGATTGCCAGAAAGTACCGGCACAGAGGGCAAGATCAAGTCGTTAGACAGCTTATTGTCATAGCGGACGAGCAAAGAAAAGTATTCGAGCGCGTGCCGGAAGAGCAGATAAAATTTCGCCAGAAGGCGCAAGCAATACTTATAGTGCTCGGCATTTTCGATTTGGTTCTGGGAATTGCTCTTGCCCTTTTCCTTACAAAAGGTATTACCTCGAGGCTGCATCGCGTTAGTGACAATACCGTAAGACTGGCGATGGGGAAGCCGCTCTTGCCGAAGCTGGAAGGGAAAGATGAGATTGCGCTTCTGGACCAGGTTTTTCACCGCATGGCCGACGACATCACGGAAGCCAGCCGCAAAGAAAGAGCAGTGATTCACAATGCGAGAGACTTCATCTGCACTCTCGACGGCAACAATCGCATCGTCACGGCGAATCCGGCCAGCATTTCTCTTTTGGGCGTAGAACCGGACGAGCTGGTAGGAAAGTATGTTCGTGAAATAATTGCTGAAGATGCTGCTGCCCGCGCCGAAACTTATCTTGCCCAGCTGCGCACCGAGACTGATGCCTTGCCTGTCGAGCTTGACCTTCTTCACAAAAACGGAAAGCGCATACACACGGAATGGTCGGCGCACTGGTCGGATGTCGAAGGCTCTACATTTTGCGTCATACACAATGTCAGCGAGAGAAAACGCACAGAGAGATTGAAACAAGAAGTGACCGCGATGATCACGCACGATCTGCGCTCTCCCCTCAATACTGTTAATAACGTCTTCGATTTTTTTGAACGACTTTTGCCCAAAGAAAGCGAAGAACGTGTGCACAAATATATGCTCATGGGTCGCCGCAACACAGACCGCATGCTCTCTCTCATCAATGATCTGCTGGACATCGAAAAAATCAAATCAGGCAATATGAATATTGAAATCAAGCCGCTCGAAGTAGATGTCTGTTTTAACAAATTGGAAGAATCGATTGCGACTGCAGCCGACGAAGCAGGGATAAAACTCGAATTACAAGAAGCCGACGCCATTGTGTTAGCCGATGAAAAGCTCATCGATAGAGTGCTTACCAATCTTGTCGGCAATGCAATTAGATATACACCGAAAGGAAAATGCATTCGGCTTTCGTGTCTGGACAAGGGTGATGGCTATGCAGAAATTCGCGTCAATAATGAGGGACCAGAAATTGCAGCCTCCGAATTGGAGACGGTCTTCGAAAGGTTTCGCCAACTAAAGGACGGTAAAACAAAAGGTGGCTCAGGTCTTGGGCTGACTATTTGCAAAGCCATTGTGGAAATGCACGGCGGCAAGATCTGGGCGGAAAGCGGAGCCGAACAAGGCACATCGTTTGTTTTCACGTTGCGACAAGAAAAAAATTTGCTTTAGTTATACGGCCGTAACGCGACGATTATAGTCGCGTAACTTCCAGCCTGTACATTGCAATCACGAGCAGATACACATGGCTCGCTGCAACAACTCCCCTAAAACATCTTACTAATTCAAGTTTGCCGCCGACGCAAATTCGGCGCGCGAGCGCGCACAGAATTACCTGGAGGTAGAAATGGTTGAACTTCGCACAACTGACGCGTCGCAAGAAGCATCTGTCAGCGGGCGCCAGCCTGATGTATTGCATGCACAGGATGAAGTTTTGCTCGCCTGGCAATCCGGAAATATGAGAACCGGTGATCTCTCCGGAAGCATTTCAGATGAGAGCATTCTTGCCAATCTTACGTTGTACGACAGCGCGACAGAAGCAGGCATGCTTGCGTATGCAGAAACTCGCTTTGCTGATATGGACACCGATGGCAATGGCACCGTCGCCGGTGACGAACTGGAGACTTTTAGAAACGGCTCGCAGATCAGAGAAGAGGAAATTCCATATGTACGCATGCTCGAAGAGCGAGTCGACACGATGGACAACGCTTACGACGACGAAGGCTGGGACCCGACCTATGACGACAACGGATTCTCTCGCAATGACTTATTAGAGTTAAGCGGACACACAGAGCTCTCCGCATCTCAGATTGAATTCGCGCAGGACAATTTTTCCAGCCTCGACAGAGACGGTGATCTCGAGATAACCGAATCGGAAATCACCGACACTCTTTCAGAACATGCGGATGCTCTTTCCGCACGCAGTGAGATGTCTCTTGCATCGTTGCGCATGAACTTAGAAGAGCTCGAGTCGATGGCCAATGATGACGGCTGGGACGGCGGCATTTCTGCCACAGATCTGGCGCTGAAAGGCAACGAGTTGCCACCTGAAGACTTCACGGCTCCAGCGCCAGCGGAGTCCACTGCGGCTGTGTCCGCCGTCGTCGAAGAGACAGAGCAAGCGGCAACAGACTTCGAAAGTTCTCGCGCTCTAGCCCTGTTGACCAGCGCAAACTCCACTCCGCAAGACCAGCTGGCGGCTGTCAAACAGCTCTTCGAAGCCGGGCAAACGACTGCCAGCATTACTGATGCTGCAGGCAACACATTGAATCTCCGATTCGACATGCAACCGGTGGCAGAAGGCTCGGACAGACAATTTCTGCATGTCTTCTCAGTCGATGAGAGCGGCAAGGAAAGAGTCGTGCTGCGAGCCCTTACCGACGGCGACGGCTTCGCACAACAAAGAGATGCGCAAGGCAATTTCGTCTCCTATGTGGGCAGCGCCTGGCAGCAAGAGTATCCGGACAGTGTATTCAACGAAGCGTAGTACTACCCCCCAAAAGGAGCTAACAATGAGCAAGTTCGAAAACCCCAATGTGACAATTGAAAAAACGGGCGACAAAGAAATTACCGCCAAGGTCAATCTTGCCGATGCCAGCAGAGACGAGATGTACCTGCTCAACAAAATGCTGCACTGTGACGGAAAGAACGCATACCTGCCGCTCTGCGAAATCGGAGTCGATCCGACCACCCGCCCGGGACAAAAGCTCATCAATGCGCTCGAACGCAGAGGTTTTGACGTAGATGTAGACAAAGAAAACGGGACTGTGGAAATCTCCAAACCAATCAAATTTGGTGACGGATACAGGTTGCCCGGCGACCCTGTACGACGCGCAGAAGTTGTCTGGGATCGCGAGCAAGGCGTGCATGTGGAAATTGGGAAACCTCTGGGTCACGACCACAAATACAGCTTGGCCGAACGTGCGGCCTGGAGGATTGCGAGAAACGTATACGATAAATAGCTTATAGCGGGAGAGGGTGAAGGGGTTGGATTGCAAAATCCAACCCTTTCCGTATATCCATGGAAAGATTCAATGCAAGGTGGTTGATGCGCTTGGGTAGATAACAATTTAGAGGACCTTTGAAAGAGCCTGAAATTCTTGGGAAAATCGCCAATCAGCCTATCTGAGAAATTTCCGCAAAAGCGAGCGTTCGTCACCGGCGCAGGAAGCGGCTTAGGGCTGACGTTTGCGCTGGCATTGGCGAAGGATGGCTGGTCGATTGGACTGACAGACATAAACAAAGCACGGCTGGATGCGGCTGTCAGCGCTGTCGATTCCGCAGGTGGAAAAGCTACGGGCTACGTGTTTGATGTTGCCGACAACGTAAAATTCAAGAGCGCCGTCGATGCATTTTCAAAAAAGAATGATGGGATTGATTTAGGTATCAACAATGCCGGAATCGGCTGCGGCGGTCTGTTCGACGAAGTTTCAATCGACACATTTCACAAGGTGATCGAAACAAACCTCATGGGCGTGGCGAATGGCTGTCATCTGTTCGTACCAATCATGAAAAAACAAGGGCACGGACATATTCTGAACGTCGCCAGCGCAGCAGCTTTTGCTACCGCTCCAAGGATGTCTGCATATAGCGTTTCCAAAGCAGGGGTGGTTGCCTTGAGTGAATGCCTCAAGGCTGAGCTGGCAGGCAGCAATGTTTCTGTTTCTGTACTCTGCCCTTCTTATGCGCGAACAAATATCGGCAATGACTCAATTGGCGCAGAGACAGACAAAGCATTTTCACGTCTGCTCGTGAACGAAGCGGGGCTTTCCGCAGAGCAAGTCGTGGGAAGCGCCTTTAAGGGCATGGAGGAAGGTAAGCTCTACATTGTGCTTCCCAACGACGTACGCTTTCTCTGGCGATATAAGCGACTGATGCCCGAGCAATACTGGCGCGTCATCAAGTCCGCCACAGACAAGAAAGTGGGACAACTAGAAGCCAAAATCAAGTCTCGCTCAAGCAAATCTTGATTCGATAGTTGGTGCTTACTACAACTTGGTACATAGCGCAAATCGCAATGGACTGAATTTTTCTCGCCAAAGTGGACCAAAATTCGAAAACAACTTGAGCTTACATCACCCCAAACCACAGCGACCAAGTTGTAAACATAATCTAGCTGAGCGCAGTTGCGCAAACACGTCTCAGAGACGGGGTAAAAAGTCCTATTTAAAGCAACCGCTCTTCTACCTGAACAATCAAAGATATCGTATCCGTCCAATTAACCGCATCTGGTGCGATCAAGTAATGTCGCAGATACTAATTACATGCGAGGCTACGCAGCATCAAGCTGGCAAAGGTTTTCGTAGTAGCCAGACGTTTTGTCTTCCCACTCATCTGGCAAAAGCGTGGCGATAGGAGTTTTCGGATCCTGAGACAGTCGAGTAAAAACATCTCTGAGATAAACAAATGGATCGAGTCCGTGGCGAGCAGCACTAGCAATGATCGTCGCATAAGTGGCAGCGACTCTTCCACCCTCTTCTCCACCGAAGAACAGCCAATTCTTTCGACCCAATGCAATTTTTCGCAAGATGTTTTCAGCGAGATTGTTGTCGAGTGTGACTTCTCCATTTTCGAGAAACGAATTGAGGGCTGTCCAGTTTTTGAGCGTATAGCGAATTGCTTTACCAATCCTGCTCTGAGGAAGCTGCTCTTCCTTCTGTTTCTCAAGCCAAGCCTTGAATTCTTGCAGTCGGCTTGTGCTGTAACGACGCCTCATTTGAAGTCGAAGGGCATGAAACTCAGTTTTACTCAATTTCTGATCGCGGCAGAGTTTTTCTGCGTTTTGCTCAACGCGATAAAGTTGTCGAATGTGCAGCAATGCTTCAAGTGCTATCGGTCCGGCGCCACCGAGCGACTCAAAAAACTTTCGTCGAACATGCGCAAAACATGCTGCTTCAATAACATTTCCACTGGCGTACACACAGTCATATCCTGCGTATGCGTCCGCTACCAAGTAACCATTAAACAGATCGAGAATGGTCTTAGGTCCATCTCTTCTTCTTGTCCTGGTGAATTCAAAGAAAATATAAGGGTTGCTAGAATCTCCTCGATAAGTCCAAATCCGGCTCTCCGGCAATCTCTTTTTTACTTTTTTGTCTTGAATTTTTACCGGAGTATCGTCAGTCCAAATCACCTCCGACAACAATACTCTGCGCTTGAGCTCATCGATCAGCGGTTCAAGCACTTTGGCACCTCTAAATGCCCAACTCCATTGAGTCGATCTGCCAACCGTATGCCCACATCTGGCCAAAATATTTTCTTGTCGGTACCATGGAAGATGCGAGGCAAATCTGCTGACAGCAACCATGGCGATTACACCAGAACCTGCGTTTCCTCTCGGTATAGGCTTGGGCGCTGGGGGTGCGATCGAAACTTGCTCAGCGCACTTTGGGCATGCGAATTTTTCGCGCAAATACCTCACAACAAAAAATTTTGCGGGAACGATCTCAAGTTGCTCACTAGCTTCTGTGCCAATCTTGCGTTTTTCTCCTCCGCAACATTGGCACAGAAGCTCTTCCTGTTTAACAGAAAGTACAATTTCTTTTCTGGGAAGATGGTCGGGAAGTTTTCTTCTGCCTCCCTTTTGAACCTCTGGTCGTTCAGGGCGGCATGCTTGCACAACCTCTTTCGCGGAGTCTTCAAGGCTGGCGACGTCGTGCCGCATAGCCTGGTCTATTTCCATATCTTTCAGAAGCAAATGAAGTTGTTCGTCACTAAGGCCTTCCCCTTTTGCGGCATAGGGCTTTGCTCGCAGCGTCCTAAGTTCGGCGCCGATATACTCAATCAACTTCTGAGCATCACGGAGCTCGGCTTTCAGCGACGTGACCTCGGTAGTCAACTCTGCAATTGTCTTTTGCGAATCGATATCGGTCACGCTACGTCCTTGTGATACTGCATGTAGTGGCATCCGCCAGTATAAATATACGCCCGATAAATGCTGCTGTCATGCGAAATCAAGGCGAAACCGTACCCCATAAAACATCGGCGCATTGTTCAAAATTCAAAAAACGCCATGGACAGGGGTTTTGCGGGCGTTCGGAATGAAACATAATAGTTGAGTATCAGACCCTCGGCGTTACACAGTGCTTAACACTTTGCTCCGCGAATATCTCTTTCGCCGTTTCAGATTTTTCAGCTCGAATCCATTGAGCAATAGAGCGAATTCTGAAGCTTCCACCTCCAGGCTGGAGCCATTCTCTGTGTTCATCCATTTCGAAGCTGCAAAAGCGCCTGATTCTAAGCGCTTGTACCAAATCACATAGCCGTCTCTGTCCCAGAATAGAATTTTGACCCGCTTTCTACATCTCGAGAAAAACACAAATAGATGTCCTGAAAACGAATCACACCGCAACGCGTTTGCGACAGTTCCTGCGAGTCCATCAAAAGATTGGCGCATATCAATAGGTTGCGAGCAAATGAAAATCTTTGTCGACGGCGGGATACTTAGCATTTTGAGTTTTTCATTTCCTTGATGATTTCGATTGTTTCGGCCAATTGCATTTGCGCTGTGACCTCGATTACTTCGCCCGATGTGTTGCGATATTGAACCCTTGTGACCTTCTGCTCGGCCCCAGATGCCTCCTCTTCAGTGGCTTCTTTCGACTCAATCAGACTAACCGAAATGAAATCCCCTGGAGTAAGACTCTCATCCAAAACTTTGTCCGAGTTTTGCATTTCCTTTTCACGCTGTGCTTGCTTCCATTTGACGCGTTCCTTCTTGTAGCGTCGACGCCATTCGCTGAAGGTAGCACTGTTGAAGCCATTCAATCTGCAAAACTCAACAGAAGACAATCCACTTCGTTCAAATTCTTCTACATGAGGAAACCAAAAGCTTCTTCTCTCCTCGGGTGTCATGAATAAAAACTGGTTT
>PNKB01000235.1 GCA_013997645.1 Cyanobacteria bacterium PR.3.49 | reverse complement strand
CTGGAAAGGCTTGACCAGGTAGTCATCAGCTCCGGCGTCAAGACCAGTCTCAATGGCATCGGCACCAGACTTGCCGGTCAGGAAAAGCACCGGCATCTCGCCGCCCTGGCGCCTGTACTGTTTGCAGACGTCCACACCGGAGATCCCGGGCAATTGCCAGTCGAGGATCAGTAGGTCGTACTGGTAACCGTTGACGAGCTGCAAACCGTCTTCGCCTGTTTCAGCGTGCTCGACCGTGTGATTCTCGAGAGTAAGCCAATCGGCAATACTCTTTGCAAGCTCGCTATCATCTTCTACGATGAGGATTTTGGCCATGTCACTTCCAGCAACTCGACAAGCATTTCCTGTCGCTTGAAGTAATATCTTACACGAAGGCCTGAGACCTAAATTCAAATATGGCGGAAACCGATTCAGTAACCCCTAACGTCAAATACAAACGGCGAATATTTACCAAGGGGCTCATGCTGGTATTTATTCCGCTCATACTCGAAACGTTACTGCTTCTGTCCGTCGGCTGGTTCAGTCAACAAGCAGAAGCCGCTCTTGTCGATCAGCGCAACAGCCTGGAACAAACGATTCACGCCAATCGCCTCATTGCCGCCGGCACGGTCGGATATGGATATTACTGCCGCTATCTCATTTCTCGCGATGATCGCTCACGCGAAAAAGGCGAGCACTTCGTCCAGATTGCGCTCGACGAATTCAAAGTGCTGCTCAATCTGGCCGGCAACGACGAAGAAAGAAAAAAAGCGGCGCGCGAAGTTTACGAACTGGCAGTGCCGGAGATGGAAAAACTCAAGTGGCTGCGCCCGTGGATACCGGGTGAGTCGGCAGAAGAACCATTCAGACAGCTGAGAAGCGCCCGCAGTCTCGTTTTTTCCGCGTATGAAAATTACAAACGCTTTTATTCCATCTCCGAGCACGAGCAAGAACGGCTTTCCAAGTCAATCCAGACCGAACGCGAGTTGCGCGACAGAATCAAACAGATTGTGTTCTGGGGCATGGCTGCGAATTTTGCCCTGGGAATTTTCATGCTCTTTTATTTCAACAAAGAAATCGCCGAGCGGATGAGCATTCTCATCGAGAACGCCACTAAACTTCCTAAAAGAGTGACACTTGAGCAAGAGATACTTGGCGATGACGAATTTGCCTATCTCGATCTCATTCTGCACAAAGCGTCCGACCAACTCAATAAAGCCGCACAGTTTCGCAAACACCTGATGGAGATGGTTGCGCACGATATGCGCTCACCGCTTTCTGCAGTCAGTCTCTCTCTGGCGGTGTTAGAAAAAGCGGACGGCGATAAAATCGATCCTGAAGCAAAGCCGTTACTTAAGCAAGGCATAGACAATGTCGAGCGCTTGATCGCGCTGGTCAACGATTTGCTCACACTGGAAAAGCTGGCCGCCAATGTCACCGAAGTTTCAGCCGTCGGAATAGAGTCTTTCGACAAAGACAGCCATGCAGGCGTTCACGAATTGACTCAGTTGATGAAACTGGAATTGGGCGGTCAATCAGCCGAGCGAGCCGCGCAAGAAAGGCGTTTCAAACCGGGCATTTTCAAGAAGGCAATGATGCTCGTTGTCGTCCCTTTGACTCTGGCGACGCTGCTTTTGAGCCTGATTACAAGCGTGATCAACGAGCAGGAAGTGGCGCTCATAAACGAGCACAAACAGACAGAAATAGCCACATATATCAACCGCATGATGAGCATGGGCGTTGTCTCTTACGGTTTTATGGGCAATTATCTTCTTTACGGTAAAACGCAAGATCACAATCAAGGCATTTACTATCGAAACATGGCCGAGCGCCAATTCGAGAATCTGTATGCGCTGGTCAAAGACGACAACGAAATGCGCAAACTACTGGACACGCTGAAAAAGCTTGGTGATGCCGAATTTCAACGTTTCACCCGAATGCGTCCCTATATTTCGCAGGACAATAATCAGGACGAGATGGAGCTGTATAACAGCGTCATGCCCTTCTGGAAGTTCGCAATCTTCCGGCAAGAAGAGTTTTTGAAGCTGTCCGAGGCAGAGCAAGAACGCCTTAAATCAGCGCGTCAATCTCAGGCTGACCAGCACAAGCGTGTGGAAAGTATCGTTGCAGGCGGTCTGGCGGGCAGTCTCTTTCTGTCCTTGATTTTGGTCTTCTTGTTCGGAAGAGACATATCCAGCCGCATGCAGTCGCTCACTTACAATTCAACGCGCTTGCCCAATCGTGAGCCACTCAAGCCGCAAGTCTCAGGCACTGACGAGATTGGTTATCTAGATTTCGTCCTGCATGATGTGGCCGAACAGCTGGATAAAGTTTGGAAACAAAGAACGACCATCATGCGCATGGTGGCGCGGGATTTGCGCGAACCCTTGATTCTCGTGCAGGGAACACTGCGTGCATTGCATACTGAGATTTCCAAAAGCATCTCCGAGTTGGGAGGCCGGCAACTAAGTTCTGCGCGCGCCAACGTGGACAGAATGCTTGGATTGGTCGATGATTTGCTGACAATCGAGAATCTTGAATCAGGGCGCATCGAGCTTAATCTCTCAGACTTCGACATTACCGAGGCGATTGATGTGTCGATTACCTCGGTGCAATCGCTGGCGATGCAGCGCAAAGTCAACCTCGTAAACGGGGTCAAATCATACATAATAAAAGCGGACAGGCAGCGGCTTGTGCAGGTGCTCGTCAACTATCTAGGCAACGCCATCAGCCATTCGCCGGCTGACACCACTGTCAGTATCACATCCAAATCAACGACTTTCTCGTACGAAATTCATGTCAACGACAGTGGACCAGGACTTTCCGACGAAAATAAAATCAAAGTCTTCGACCGTTTCTTCCAGACACCAGACTCCAAGACACGCGGCAAAGGCTATGGTTTGGGTCTGGCTATCTGCAAAATGATTGTCAACGCGCATGGCGGCAAGGTTGGCGTGGAAGACGCGGAAACCGGCGGATGCTCATTCTGGTTCCAGATCCCCAAAGAAGTTAGTGAAACGGACTTTTAGCAGCGGTTGAGACAATTCAGCCTGATTGCCAGTCTGAGACAGAATTAAAAACTCTCGACCGGTCCGGAAGTCCGTATGTCCAGCCCAGTCAAGCAAAGCGAGACTTTTCATGCGGCTGCCAAGAACTTGCTAGCAATCAGGTCGGCATGCCAACATGGAGCCGTCAAGAGATACATATATGGATAGCTCCCTGCCGTTTTTCATTTTCGCCGGGTTCGTCGCTCAATTGATCGACGGCACCCTGGGCATGGCGTACGGGGTGAGCTGTTCGACTCTTTTGCTCTCGATTGGTGTGGGACCTGCGGTTGCTTCCGCCAGCGTGCACACAGCCGAGCTTTTCACGACAGCTGTTTCGGCCTTTTGCCATATCAAGGCAGGCAATGTCGACAAAGAATTTCTCACCCGCCTGCTTATTCCTGGTGTCGCAGGCGGTATCATCGGCGCTTATCTACTGACCAATGTCAACGGTGATGTCATCAAGCCTTTCATATCTTTGTACCTGATCGGCATGGGTGTCCTGATACTGGTTAAGGCCGCCAGAAAAAAACAACCGGAACCGCAGAAAAATCATATCGGACGGCTGGGATTCATCGGCGGCTTCGTCGACGCCGTCGGCGGAGGCGGCTGGGGACCTGTCGTCACATCGACCTTAGTCGCCAAAGGCAACAGTCCGCGCTATGTTATCGGCTCGGTAAACGTGGCTGAGTTTTTCGTCGCAGCAGCAACCTCTGCGGTGTTTTTCGTCACTCTCGGCTCTATCTATCTGGAAGCTGTAGTCGGGCTTGTCATCGGCGGCATCATTGCTGCTCCGATCGCTGCCAAAGCCTGCAAAGTCGTTCAGCCAAAGCCAATTATGGTAGCAGTCGGTGTTTTGATCATTTGTTTGAGCGTCAGAACGATTTATTTAACCGCCGGTGACACACTGATTGCCGGTCGCAACGCCGCTGTCGCCGGCTTGAATGCCTTGCCCAGATAATTTGCGCCCGCGGGAGTATTCCTGGAGCAGGTTTCTCAGTGCCTGAATGACGAATGCGATGAAAATGCCGACGCTTGCCGCGGCAATAAACGCATTAATCAAAAGAGGCAGTCCGGCTACGTAGCCCGTCACAACATTGAACAGCAATTGCATTTCATCGCGAGGGGGCAAATGCCCTATCTTGCAGACAGTGCTCCAGAAGAGCGTCCAGCATAATAATATCGACCACACCGGAAGAAAACCGCAGAGAAAATCCAGCAATGATTGCTTTAATTTCGGATTTCCCAGGTCTTGCAAAATCAAGTAAAACTTGAAGATTGCCAGGTTTTGCAAGAGTGTGGCGACTGGAATAATGCCGCCTGCAATCCAGAAAATCCACTCTGGTATTTCGAATGGAATGAGAGATTTCCCTTTAACGAAGACCATGAGGCAGAGCCAGTATCCGCACATGGCGCCGAGCAAGGTGGGGATGCTGATCAACAGTGAGAAGAAAATCAGATTTAGGAACTTTTGTCTGTTCATGCAAACGCTTCGCCTGGGGTGCACTTATTCAAGCTAGCATTTAAGCAGAGCGCTGTATGGCTCCACGAGCCAAGTTAGAAAGTGTCCGAGCGCACACAGGAATTTCACAAGTGCGTGCTTATTCGCCTACAGCGTTGGCAAATTTGCGCTCAGCAGTTTTTCCTGAGCGCTCTACGATGCGCACGACATTGTCTTTTTCTTTTTCATAAACATAAACCGGCGAATCCGCTGGCGTGCAACCGTCGTTGTTCAGCAATTCTGAAACCGCCCTGTGCGGCATGATGTGCTTCATTTTCAGCGCCGATACGTCGTACACGACCACCGGCTGATCGCACTTATACATCGGTGCCGAACGTGTATTTCCGACTCTTTCGCTGCCGTCCTTGGGATTGAAAAACCAGCGCAGAACGCCGGAGATATTAATCTGCGGATCGTTTTTTGCGACATAGAGGCTGACGTGCTTTCCGGCGCGCACAACATGCTTGACCTGAGTCTTGAAAGCAAATGCATCCATATCGGCGCGCGACAAAATTATATTGTCGAACTTGCGAAGCTCGCTGTGCACGCAAGTTTCCAGGCAGTATTCGACAATCATCATATTGCCGACGCTGTTGCCTGCCAGGGTGATTTTTTCATCGGGAAATTCTTGCAAAAGGCGCCGCACCAGCCCGTTAAAGCGTTCCTGCGAGCGCGGATAAGTCATAGTGGAGCCGCCGTAATTGCCTTTCACCGACCCCCAGGCATACGCGACTACCGGTATACGTGTGGCTTCTTCGAGCGCTGCAGCCTGATTCATCGAGCCTTCAAAGCCAATGCAGCAACCATGCACGAAGATAATGAATTCGCGCCGCTTATTGATCTCCATTGCCTTGCGCAAGGAAGCGACCAGATGCTCGAACTCGTCAGCCTTATCAAAAACCTGATTCTTGAATGTTTCGTCAACCACCGCCGGACTTGGGACAGCGGAGTCCGAGGGGACAGAAGTCGAGGACGATAGGCTTTCGGTCGTTTTGATCGTCGAATTTCGGCCGTTCACTTCGTTGCCTTTAGACTTTTGCGCCTCCTGGGCTTTCTCATCCTTCTCGCTGTGCAAGCTCCAGCCCCAGAGCGGCAGAGGCGTCATTTCCTCCGCTTCTTCCGCAGTGACTTTGAGCTTGACCTGCTGGCACCCATAATACAGAGCGTCGACAGGCTCGATCATTTGCACGCCAAAGTCTTGATGGTCGCCACGATTGACCGATTTCTCGCGATCCGTCACATAAAGAATGGGTATCGACAAAACACGCTTCGTGTTATCGCTCGCCGCTGCCCAGGCGGGCGTCGAAAAGCAAGCGGCAAGAATGTAGAGAGAAAAAAACAGCCTAAGCAATATCAGTCTCCGGTGCACATCAGCCCGCAATGCCGATGCGATTCAAAATGATTGTAACTGAAAAGGCGCCCGGCGCGTTAAGCGAGTTACCAAACGCAAATTTGAACTCGCTTACTTTCTTTTCTGTTCTTTCAATACCTGATCCACATTGGCTCGCAGCTGCTGAACAATAAGGTCGCCCAGCAACGGCGGCTTTTGCCCCTGTTGCTTCAATCGCCCCTGTTCGGCAAGCGCATCGTCGACCTGCTTTTGCGTAACCAGACCGGCGTCCACGAGCATTTTCCCAAGCGGCGGCGCGGTTTCTCCGCGATCTCGCATTGCTTTCTGCTGAGCTGCAACGTCTTCCTTGCCGACTTCCAGGGCTTTTACCAGAGCGTCGCCAAAGGGCAATTCTGGATAATTTAGCTTGGCGTCCATGATCAGCTTGAGCGTGGTTTGGTCCCGCTCCACCAGACGATTGCCTAAATCCTTGTCCAGTGTCGACTCTGCCGCCTTCTCACAACGGCAATCCGCGCCCAGGTCGCCGGACGAAAGCCGTGTTTCCTGTGCGGGCGGACCTTCGATGTTTCTTTCCATGGGATCAGCCATAAGATTAATCGTCCGTCCATAGAAGTGAGGAGTACCAGCCGCTATTAATGTACCCAAATAGACGAGAAATCGGTATGCAAGGAACCTTCATCATTTAATGTAGAAAAGGGACGAGATGCGACATCTGCAGCGACGCCAATCCGGGAATAAGAGGACAGTGCCGGGAGATATTTGATGCGTCTAGAAAAAAACTCGCGCCCCTCCAACTTTTTGAGGCTTTCACTTGTCGGAGCAACGGCAGCACTTTTTGCTGTGAGCGGTTTCGCGCAAGGCGCTCTTGCAGATCAATATTACGACTACGGAATGAAGCTTTTCCAGCAACGCAATTTTAAAGCGGCAGGGCAGTATTTCGATATTCGCCTCAAATCCAATCCTAATGACGCATACGCGCAGTATTACCGTGCTGTTTGCTATCACGCCACCAACGACCTTCAGAAAGCGAAAGACTCGTACGCGTCAATTATTGCCACCACATCCGATGCTAATGTCAGAGGTCTGGCACAAAAGCAATTGAAGAGAATCGAAGACGCTCTAGGGCTTCCATCCACGGCTGCGGCGGGCAAAACCTCCACTCCGGGCGGTGCCTCGCCGTCATCGGCTGCAGCGTCCACCTCGGCAGCGGGTGCAGATCCTGAGAATATACATACCGGACCGACCATTGTTCCACCCAATTCGAGAGCCTATTTTACCGTCACTCCAGGCGGCAACGACATGGTTGTAGACGGCGCCATAAACGGTCGAGGGCTGAAGTTTAAGTTCGACACCGGCGCGCACAACGTTTTTCTCGGCAAAAACCATCTTCGCCAATTGGGCATTCAGCCGCCAACGACTAAAGCAACCGGTAAAACCGGTGGTGTAGGCGGAACAGTCGACACCTGGAACGTGCCCGCCAATGTCACCATTGGCGGTATCACCAAGAGAATCAACTTGACGGTGTCCGAAGAATTCGAAAGCGAACCTTTGCTTGGTCAGATGTTTTTCGAGGATCTGGAGTACGAAATCGATAACAAAGGACATTGCATTTACTTTCGCAAGCCGCAAGATTCGGTAAGAAGCGACAAAGGCGATCAGTATTCCATTCCCTTCCGCAAGAAAGGCAAGCACCTGGTGGTTTCACTGGAGGGTCCGAAAGGCAGGAAAACAGACATTCTTGTCGACACCGGCGCCTACAGCGTATTGTTCAGCAAACAAAACATGGCCGAACTGGACCTCGACCTGCCGCAAGATGCTGATGAAATCACGTTCCAGGGTGTCGGCGGTACGTCCACCGGTCGCAA
>PNKB01000234.1 GCA_013997645.1 Cyanobacteria bacterium PR.3.49 | reverse complement strand
TTATCGTATCTCCAAAACCATAGCGCATTGCATAGTAGTGGAAATCACCTTCGCCCTCACCAAATTTTTGATGATTCTCTTCCAAGACTTTGGTTTCACCACCAGGCGGAATCACCACGTGAGGTGGTTTGCCGGTAAAATTCGAAAGATTTTTGCAGGGCGCC
The DNA here is from genome assembly GCA_013997645.1 of Cyanobacteria bacterium PR.3.49. Classification (GTDB taxonomy): domain Bacteria; phylum Cyanobacteriota; class Vampirovibrionia; order Obscuribacterales; family Obscuribacteraceae; genus QKMZ01. The sequence continues at coordinate 7,606 of PNKB01000234.1, read as the reverse complement.
ACATCGTCGTAAATGATGAAAATCACTTTCTGATTGGCACGTTCTGAATAGAGACCGAATGATCTTGTGTTTTCGCCCGTCTCTTTTGTCGTGTCTTCAAACCAGTATCCGGGCGGCGGAGTGGCCTTGAAGCCTGCATACTCAACAGCATTCTGCATGGCTTTATCCGAATTTTGATGTACAACCGGCGCCGCCGTGTCTGTGCCCGGCACTACTGCCGTAGGCGGTGGGGCAGGCGAACTGCACATCATCATCATGACCAGAGGAAACGCCACTACAGCACCGGCGATGGCCAGTTGCTTGTTGGTGATGTTGTACTGCTCTTTGAGCTTTTTGGCCTTGTAAATGACAAACTCGACTTTATTCTCCGGAACAATTTCCTCGGGCGGCGCCTCGATTTCCGTTCCGCAAGTGATGCAAGGACCAGGCTTGGCATTGAAAGACATACAATTCGGACACTGCAGAGCAGCTTTCTCTGCTGCAGCAGCCGGTGTATCGCTCTCCAACTTTGTGCGCAGACCGGCAATGCCGTCGACTTCTTCCTCGGCTCCTTCTTGGGCGGTTCTGAGTTTGCGGGCACTCATGTCCAGCAAAGCACCGATCCACATCATCTGGAAAAGACGCTGATTTTCTTGTCCGGCTTTAGGCGCAATGGCACCGCCATGAACTCCGACCAACTTATAGTTTTTGAGAATCAGTGCGCCTGACGCTCCCGGCAAAATCGGGATGGTGTGCAAAAGGTTTTTCGGCTGCAAAACACTGGAGACACCGAAAAATGTCCCTTGTTGCCAGGTCGCGGCACCGGAGAGCGGGTCGAGATAAAAGGCAGTAACTGAGTCACCGGGATTGATATCGAAATCTGTATGCGAAACCAAAGGAGTGCCTAATTGCCCGTTGCACGGGAATGGCGAAGCGCGGTTGAGCAAAGCAACATAACCTTTGTTCACCAGTTCGCGCAGGGCCTGAAGGATGGTGTAAGTGTCCACACCCAGGCGTTCCGGCAATCTGTCTACCGTTATGTATCCGTCCAGAGCAGACCACAGAATTTCCACGAACCAGCGAATGTTCTCTGAGACATTTTCCGGATTCATTTCCCCGACGCTGCGCTGGAAACGGGCTTCCATTCCGGTTGAGCTCAGATAATTGACGATCTGAGGCACTTCATTGGCTCGGCGGACCGCTTCCTGGATCAGTTGCTCGGTCGGCACGGTTATGTCTCGAACGCCTCCCCAGTTAAAGGAAGCCATAGGCTGGAATGAATAGCCTTCCGCCGGTTTTCTGTAAACCAGCTCAGCAAATGCCATCTCACCAATCATCGCTCGATAGTGAGCCTTGAGGATTGTGCCTTGCCCCAATTGCAAACGAGCAAGCGGAATATTTCGCTTGTCGTACAAAGTCAAGAGACCTTCGCGCCTGGACTCGAGCACTGAATTGATGACAGAGAAAAGCTCCGTACCTCTGACGTTGCCGGAAGCCTCCACTCCTTGATTGGAGAAAGGAATCGAAAGAGCCCTATTCAGCTCGGCGACTTTGTCCGCTTGCAATTCTGACAATTGACTGTCCATGACAATAGTGGCCAGGTCATTGAGCAAAACAGGCGGCACATCGAGAGGCGACCCGGTTTGTTGCAAATAATAGTTGCGCGCTTCTCGGCGGTCGAAGTCGTTGTGAATCGCTATCGACTTGACGCCGATGGTGATATCCGGATGCGGAAAGTAAATTTCCAGCGCCCAAGGCGCTTCCGAGTAGTTGTAGAGATTGTTGGCAGTTGATACAGCTCGGCTCTTGGATACGATGAAGCACTGACCCAGCATCTTGCGCGGAGTGATAGTGCGGTCATAGATAAATCCAGTTGCGTGGGCGAAGTTTTGTTGGAGGCTGTCAAAGCTCATTGTTTAAGTCGCAATTCCGATGGAAGGTGCCTTCTCAGGTCGTTATACCATACTAAGAATAGCAAGATATTCGAGGCCGGAGCATAGGAGATTTCCTATATATCCCTTGGCTTTGAAGGATCGCCCGAAGCCAAGAGACGAGAGATTTAAGGGGGATCGGATACAGGCGGATCGTCCATAGGCGAAGCGGGCGATGCTTGCTTTTGCTCTGCCGGTGAAAGCAGGCGCGCTCGAACAGTTGTCCAAACCTTAGGCAGGCAATATCGGCAAGGAATATGTGCGCAGGCAACAGCCTGACTGCGGTAGTGAAATTCGACCCTTTTGTTGAAGGCCATAATTCTGGCGAACGGGCATGAGGGCCTGTGAAACTTGTGAGTTTCGGCATTGCCGATGTACTTAACCGGCAAGCATTCCGGCTCGACTCTAATGCGATCGCTCGATTCATCTGCATAACAGGGCAGCATCAATAAGGAAACTAGAAAAGGAAAAACGAGCTTTCCCACGTCTAGGCTCAGACGCACATTCTTTGGTTTGTATGTACCGTTACCCATACAGATCAATACGTTTGGCCAGAACAAAAAGTTCAATTTCCAAACAAGAATTCCGCGCTCAATATATTTTTGAACGACTGTCCGATCAATAAACTCAGTCTTTTACTTTCTGCCGCGCGAAATCGCGACCACTCGATTGTCTATGGAAGGTGCTTTCATGCGATCTTCGATCGACTCGACCCAACCTTTAAGCAGGTCTAAATGTACAAGCCCTTTCTCACCAAGCCTAGTTTTGAAAGTGCGCAGCTGTCGATAATATTTGAGCAACGAGGTAAAAAGTCGAAAAACTGCTTCCGGTTCTGATGCACCGTAACAGTGCAGACCCAACTCAGGAACGCCGACTACGACACGCCCGCGAGATCTCCAGAGTCTTGCCGAAAGTGTGCCGTCGCTCCAGGGCAATGCCACTTCTCTGAATCCATCAATTGTCGATTGGTTCATCCCAGAATGCCGCCTTGTACTTGCTTTTTGTTATTTGCTCAATTGAAATTGATCGAAAACTTCTGATTGAGCCGATCTGGGGTGGAAAAACTTTTACCAGTATAACCCCAAATCTCATCTCGTCTAGATTGTAGATCGAGAAAATGAGCATCGCATGCGGAAAAAACAGGTGCAAACTTTCAATCCTCATCGATGGCAGTGCCGACATGGACTTGGACGATCTTTCAAAACGCTATCCAGTTGCACGTTTCAGAAGACGACATCGAACAACAAAGACAATGTTTTTTTATTCTCGTCAGAAAATCGATTTGATTGATTGTATGTAAATGTATTGCAGAAAGCCGTAATCGAAGGTGAGAAAGCTCACTTCTCTTACAGATTTGCAAATTTGCATGCCTGTTTTCGCAATAAGGCAAAACTCGCTCAGAGCAACGGTTTAGCCAGTTTCACCGGGATCAATTCAAGAGTTTTTTGTCAATAAGTTCTGAAACTTGCGAAAAAATTCGCTCACGATCCTCGATGTCTACATTGAACCAGTGTGTTTTTTCATTGGCGCGAAACCACATGATCTGCCGTCTGGCTAACTGGTAATTATGCTTGAGAGCATCCTGTCTGGCTTGATCGAGGGTGGAGTTTCCCTGCAAGTAAGCAATCACTTCTTTATATGGAACAGCATTCATAAGGGCGCGTGTCTGTCCAAAATCAGCCAGCAGCGAACTCACCTCATCCAGCAAACCGGCGGCGATTTGCTCGTCCAGTCTTGTCTCAATCAAATCCTTTATATATTGACGATTGCTGACACCCATCCCAATCCAAATAGTTGGATAAGGCGCCGGTTTGAGAGTTGCCGCCTGCGAAAACGGTTTATTGAGGGTAATCGAGACCTCTAGAGCCCTCACCACCCGAAAACGATCATTTACGTTCAGACGGCCGGCTGTGACAGGATCAATTTCCGCCAAGCGAGCCATCAGTCCTTCATTGCCATGCAAATCGGCAAAATCATTGAGCTGCCTGCGCAAGGTCGGATTGGGCGGAACTTCCGGTATGGAAAGTCCCTCCAATAAAGCTCTGGCATAGAGGCCGGTTCCGCCGCAAACAATCGGTATTTTGCCGCGAGCATGAATGTCGTCGATGGCTCGACCGGCATCTTCCTTGTATCGTGCCACCGTATAAGTTTCACTCACATCGGCGACATCGAGAAGGTGATGCACAACCTTTGCTCTTTCCTCAGTCGAAGGTTTGGCTGTGCCTATGTCCATTCTTCTGTAGATAGTCCGCGAATCGCAAGCCACGATCTCCACCGGCAACTTCTCCGCCAAACGCAAGCTAAGGGCGGTTTTCCCAGAGGCGGTCGGGCCGACGATAGCAATCACAGGCTTGGTATTTCCGAAAGCGCTTTTTTCGTTGGATGACATTTCAAAAATTCAAATCAAAAAATCAATGCGGCAACGAATATCAATCCGGACAAAATAGAAAGCTTATATAGAACGGGCACAGCAACTGCAAGCGCAAGCATCTTGCGATTGGTCAGATTTAAATTTGACTTGCAGGCAGCGTATTCAAGAAACAATATCCAGGCTCCCAGTGCACAGAAAGAAAGGATGCCGACCAGGGGAATATTGAGCAGGCATTTTACCGGGCTGACAAAATATAAAGGCATAAATGCCCAGCCTGTGACGACGAACGCCGAGCCGATACAGCAAGAAGAGGCAGAAAAAATGCGCGCAATTGTATACAGGAGCAAGGAGAGCAGCGCCCAAGTTTGCAGCCCGACAATCAGGCATATAGTTATGCACAACTGCGATGTCGCGCCCAAGTCACCGCCGCAAGCACCGATGAGAGCAAGAAGCAAACTGCTGAAGACAGTGATTCCAGCCATAAGTAAAGCGGTGCCGTTCGATTTGTACTGTGAGTTATCCGCCAGCACTGCCATGGTTTGTTGCGGTGCTACCAGCACACCGTAAAAAACATCAGCCCACTGCTGAACTCCGGATTTTGCAAGGGAGGTATTGTTCAATTCAAGATTGTTGCTGGCGTCTGTCATGCTCACTCAATTCGCTATTGCATCATCCACAAAGGCTGTTTGTAGAGCTTGTTCATCAGGTAATCGGAAACGATTTCATCGGCAGAAAGACCGGTATTGACTCGCTGCGGCAGAACAAAAACATTTTGTCCTACCGAAGCTTGCAAAATAGTGCTGAGAAGACCACCTTCCGATTTGTCGTCGACAGGCAATTTATCGCTCCGCCCGTATTTTTTCTTGCAGGCTTCCTGCAAGTCATTTAGCGCCTCGTCGTATCCGCCCAATTCGTCAATCAAGCCATTCTTCTTTGCCTGGCGTCCAGAATAAATTCGACCATCAGCCAATCGCTTCACGTCATCCACTTTCATGCGGCGACCTTTTGCCACTGCAGTGACGAATTGATCGTAAGTATCGGCAATAATCGCCTGCAAGATGTTTCTTTCTTCGTCCGTCATGGCTCTGTATGGCGAGGCTATATCCTTGAAAGGACCAGACTTCACAACTTGAGCCGAAATGCCGACTTTGTCGCCTAAAGTTTTGAAATTCATCAGATTCATGATGACGCCTATTGAACCTGTGATCGTTCCTGGTTCGGCAAATATTTTGTCGCAAGCGCAGGCGACATAATATCCGCCTGAAGCGGATAGATCAGACATGGATGCGTAAACCGGCTTGCCTTCTGCCTTGACTGCAAGCACAGCATCATTGATTTCTTGCGAGGTGGAAACAGTTCCACCTGGAGTATTCATTCGAATTAAGACGGCTTTTACCCGCTTTTCCTTTGCCGCTTGTCTCAACGCTTTGATGCACGCCGAAGACGAACCCTGACTGCCAGACAGCAAGCCTTGCTCCGGTTTATCCACGATCATGCCGGTAAGTTTGACGACCTGGATTCGATCGCGTGTTTTGATCAAATTCGAACTGAAAAAGTCAGCATCGGAAGAACTATCATTTTTTCCGGCAACACCCTTGCTGCTGATCATTCCGGCTGGAATTGCAGCAACACAAAGAAGAAGGATGATCCATACAAACCATCTTTGATTAATGCCCACTTTGCCATTCCTTTTTTTTCGAGCCGCGGATCAAACTCCAGCAACTAAAAGAAGCGCGTTACATGTTCGATGAAGGAGCTTTTGCTTCTCTTGGATCTCTTGTCTCTATCCCTTCGATCAATTTTTGGAGAGCTTCTCTCTTGCGCTCTTGCTCTTTGGTTGGCTTCTCAGCAATCGGAATTTTTTCGTCCTGCTCTTTTTTCTCCAGCGCTTTTTCAGCGAGGAATTGATCTTGCATTGCCTGGTCGAGCTTGGCTACTGCTTCCGCTCCTGCCAAATCAACAAGATTTTGCCGATGGCGCCTGGCCTGGAAAACGGCTTCCTCTACATCGCCTTTCGCTTTGGAAAGGGTGTACTCCATCTCGATTTGCTTGGCGGCATCTTGTCCCTGGCGAGCATCCTGGATCATGTTCTGCAAATTTTCCAAGTTGTCTTGCGTGCGTCCAATGCGGCGAGCATAGAACTTGTAATCTCTATATCTGTCAGTGACTTTCTCAGCCGTGTTCCTCACCAGTGAATAAAGACTGATTGCCTGACCCTGGTCAATTTGTGCCTTCTTGTTCACACTTTTCTCATGCGCATTATTAAGCTGATAGATCATGCTTGAGATCATCTGACCGCCCATGTACGCACCCGGACTCGGTGTGAGCATGACACCGGCGCTGATACCGGTCGCCAGAGTCGATGAAATCATACGCATCAAAGCTGTCGTTGTGCGATTGCCATCACTGGAAGGCAAAAGTTTTTGCACAACGAATTGAATGTCTTGACTGCGATTAAGAGTTGATTCCCATAGTTCTGCGATTTGTGCTCTTTCTGCATTTAAATCGGTTGCGACCTTTTCATCTTCTTCTGCATCGGAATTCATCAATGCCATGGGCATGACGCTGACTGAGCGAGCCTTATCAATAGCCTCACCTTTGCCTGTTCCAATTTCGGATTTGAGCGATTTGGAGGGCAGGGTGGCGCCGACGCCGTTTCCATCACCATCCAACGGGCCTTTCGGAGCAACCGTCATGGTCTCGGCGTGCAATTTCATCAGCTGTTTGCCGTCGCCGGCATCGGCGGATTGAGATGATTCTTTTTCACCGGTCAAACTGATCGGTGCCAAGCTGGCCGTGCCGTCGGAAGTTCCGGCGGTCTTTTCCGTGCTTTTATCAGATTCTTTAGCTGTCTCTTTTTTCGCTTTTGAATTTTTTGACTCTTTTGTGTCGGAGTCCGACGAATATACTTTTCTAAAGCCCCAACCGCGTCGAGGCTCCTCTTTCTTGGGCTTGGGTGCTTCTTTCGATTCTGATTCGCTAGAAGCCTTTTCAGTAGTTTTTTCGGCTACTTTGGCCTCACCAGATGCGGTGGCATCTATTGAATCATCATCCAGCTTCGCTTCAATAGGACTTTGCAGTTGAGACTTTTTAGCAGATAAAAAAGAGAGTGCTTGAGCAGGACCAACCAGGAGCACTTGCGCGCAAAGTGTAACGGTCAGCGCCAGGGCTAAAGGAGAAGAACTTCTTTCCTGAACGCGAGACTTAGAGGCGAGCATTAAGACCAACCTTCCCATTAATCTGGATAACGACCCACATAAGTCGGGACAGACGAGGGCAGAGAAAAACATGTTCCAGTCACGAATCTCTGACGAAGATCGGAAGA
>PNKB01000233.1 GCA_013997645.1 Cyanobacteria bacterium PR.3.49 | reverse complement strand
GCGTCAACTCGGCATATCCAAGAGCGATGGATTCGAGTGCACGGTCGGCGGCATGAGGTCCACTGGCTTGAAAGCTCATCATATAAGCCTGTCCGGTCGTGTGCATTGTCGCAAAGGCGAGTTCATAAAAATGCTTCTTCAATTGCTGGAGAGTTTCGACCAGCAGTCCGGCACGAGTCTTCGCATCAGCTAATTTCCACTTCTCATTGGCCTTTTGCGAAGCAGTGATATAGCTTTCGACATCGGCAAATACCGGATAGCTGATTTTCAGCGCCTTGCCGGTGTAAGGGCTCTCTTCGTCGCTCTCCAGCCAAGAATCTGAACTCTGAAGCAAACGCTCGAACTTATTGCCCAACTGAGATTCAAAAGCTGATTTCTGCGCAGCTTCAGCACCTTCTCCATAGTCGGCCGGCGATGGTATTTCCGGAAAGGGTGTGTAATGTTCGCGCTTGTATACTGCTTCAATAGCGTCTTTGATGAGCGTTTCGTACTTTTCAAAGGACGAGGCAGTGGTCTTGGCAGGTGCGAAAATTTGCATTGTTCGGCTCCATGAACTCAATTAATATATGGTGGACATCTAATATATGTCGGACATCATTTTAAAACACCAGGCGCGGCATTGTAAGCCAACTTGAGAACTCAAGAAGCTCTGTAACGGTCTGGATTGAAATTTGGCTTATTTAAAAGCTGCAGCGCCTGCTTCAGCTACCGAGTGATCTTGTTCACCAGAACCCCCGCTCACGCCAACGGCACCGACGATCTTGCCATCACGCTTCAACGGAACGCCACCGGCAAAAATCATGATTTTGCCGTCGTTGGATGTGTTAAGTCCGTAGAAATCTTTGCCCGGTTGGCAGTAGGCAGCCAGGTCTTTCGTTGAAATGTCGAAAGCGCGCGAAGTGAATGCCTTCTTAATTGAGATGTCAACACTGCCGAGCCAGGCGTTATCCATGCGAACGTGGGCGACTAGATTGCCGCCGGCATCTGCCACAGCGATGTTCATGGGCTGACCAATCGCTTCTGCTTTCTTTTCAGCAGCTTCGATCACTGCTTTTGCGTCTTTCAGGGTAACCATCTCGATCTCCTAGTTCTGAGCGTAAGCCGACTATTTTATCTTTGATTTTCCGTTCTGGTAAAATTGGGCGAATTCACACGCAAACTGGTAAGTATTGGCTATGGAAGAAGCTTTAAGAAAAATATTTCCGCTGGTAATTATAGGAATTATTGGTTTCTTCATCTTCTCTTCATGCAATAGACCGCAGCCTTCCAGCGAGCTAGTGAATGATTCGGTTGTGGAGACCGTGAAGGCCGCATCTCTAAAAGGTTGGCGTCCATGTACCAATTCGAAGTGCCTCAATTACTCAAAAAAAGGTTGGCACCACATTCACATGGAAAATCACCCAGATTGGTACATTTGGTTGAACTGCGGTTCAAGAACTTACAGCCAACAGCACATAGGGCATATCATCGACTCGGTTAACGGGCAACCTGTTGATGTGGGACCGTGTCCAACCTGCAGCGGAACCGGTTGGGTGGAAAAAAAGAAGCCTGCGAAATAGTCAATGCTATCTCGTTTTTGTTTCGGAAACCGAATAAGTCTGGCCGTACACTTCCACGACATCACCGGCTCGCAATTTGCGTTTGCGCCGCGTGTCCGGCTCGCCATTCACTTTAACTTCGCCTGATTGAATGAGGTGTTTTGCTTCACCTCCGGATTGCGTTATACCTTCCAATTTTAAAAACTGATCTAGTTGAATCACAGGCATATCCTGCGCTTCATCATTCATTTTAAGTACTCCGCAAAGGGATGAATGTTAATTGAAAGCATCGCTGTGGTATGGTCATATTACAATCTTCGCATATGTGAATAAGCCCGACGCAAAGCCAAATGCGCCACAGTCAAGCTTAAGTATACTTCTTACTACAATAGAAATCATGAATTATGAAACAGGCAGAAAAAGCTCCTATTCCTGTAGCTGAAGAAACAGAAGACAAGCCAGTCTCTCAATCAATATTGAAAGGTTTCAATGGCGTCAACATCGGCGCGGCATTGGTGCTTCTCTGCATAGCATTGCCGCTCAACGTGGGTGTTGCCATAGCTTGCGGAGTGCCTTCCGAATTCGGAATTATCTCAGGGGTAATTGCATCCCTCGTGACCGGTCTAGTCTCGCAATCTTCGTTTCTCATATCAGGCCCGGACGCAGGCATAGGCGTTTTGGTTATCGAAATTTTGCAAAAAAATGGTTTGCAAAGCCTGGGCACAATCGTATTTCTGGCCGGGCTTATGCAAGTCTTGCTTGGTTTTGCAAGCGCGGCAAGATGGTTTAAGGCACTGTCTCCAGCAGTAATCAATGGCATGCTTGCCGGGATGGGATTGCTGATTATTTTCACCCAGTTTCATATTATGCTCGACGACACTCCAAAGGAAAGCGGATTGTTGAACATGGTATTGATGCCGGAGACAATCTTCAAATGTTTAACTGCAACTGGTGATACCGCTCCTCAGATCGCGGCATTGTTGAGCATTTTCACAATCATTGTTGCCTGTCTTTGGGCCAACTTCACTCCGCCAAAACTGCGCAGGGTGCCAAACGCGCTGGTAGCTATCGTCAGTCTTTCTGCGGTGGCATGCTTCTTCAATTTGCCGGTCAGTTATGTGACGCTGCCGAAAGCTCTCACAGAGAATGTCGCCATTCTTTCCTTCAGCAGCATTTTTGCCAGTCTACAAAAACCAGACATTTACCTTGCGGCGGCGATGTTGGCATTTGTTTGCAGCGCTCAATCGCTAGTCACATTAAGAGCGGTCGATCCGGACGCCTCAAGGCGAAATCAGACACACAACCGCGAACTGATTGCACAAGGCATCGGCAATTTGCTTTGTGGCCTGCTGGGAACACTTCCGATTGTGGGAGTCTTACTTCGCAGCGCAGCAAACAAGCAAAACGGCGCGACCTGCAAAACTCCGAACCTTCTGCATGGCACATTGATGGTGGTGGCTATATTGGCGGTGCCTGGTCTCTTGCAATCTATTCCCACCAGCGTGTTGTCCGCGACACTGGTCTTGATCGGTTACCGCATGGTATCGGAAATCTTTCGCCAGATTAAAGGCTACGAGGGGGGTGAATTGACGATATTCGCTCTCACGGCAGCCGCGGTTGTGGTCACCAACTTGTTTACCGGTGTATTGATCGGGTTCGTGCTGGCGACCGGAAAAGCCTTCATTGAGCTTGCAAAACTGGACGTGCATCTGGAAACTTCTGAAACTTCGAATGATGTAACTTTGCATTTGATAGGGGCCGCTACTTTTCTATCATTGCCCAGACTTTCGGCGATGCTGGAGGAGGTCCATGACGACAATGTTCTCCACCTCAACCTCGAAAAATTGCGCTACATCGACCATGCCTGCCTGCAGCTCCTCACCCAATGGGAGCGATATCACCGGGGCAGACTGTTTATCGATTGGCAGCAAAGTCCCGCTCAAGTAGATGTGTTACCGCTATATGCGCGCCGTCAAAGCAATCGTCCCGCGCAGTTCAAAGCTTATCCCTGGCAGAGGGCGCTCTCTGTTGACAAGGCTCAAAAATCAAGTGATTGAAAGGTTCTATGCTAGGATTAGACGGTTGCCGCCACCGTCTATCAGCATTTTCAACGAAATGGATCGCAATGTCGTTGCAGAAGAATTATCGAGATTTTTCGGTGTTTTAGCGCATCCACTTCGCGTGCTCATAATTGAAGAATTGCGCAATGGTGAGATGACTGTTACAGACCTCAAGGACAATTTGATGGTCTCCCAAACATCAGTCTCTCAGCACCTCGGCATTCTGCGCGCCAATAAGTTTGTCATGGAAAGACGTGATGGTCGTCACGTTTACTATCACCTGCGCCATTTAGAGCTGGCGGATTTACTGGTGGAATGCATATCATTCATTTCGCCTGACGAAACAGAAGCGCGCCGCATCCTTTCAGCGATCGTCTCAACCCGCTCCAAATGGACGAAAAAGAAAGCTGAAAAGGCGGAGAAAGGTTCGAAAAAGGCTGCAAAACAAAAGCGTTGAGATAGGCAAGAACTTGACAAAATGCCATTCTCTTGATAATCTTGCAGTATTCATATATTGCCGTATTGCAATATGTCGATATTCAGGAGGACACAATCATGCTGAGCTCAAACTCAAGCAGGAAGGAAGATTTTACTATGTCGTCCGATCTTGCATCTTCACGGAACGAGCCTCATAAAATACTGGTTCCGATCAAGAATTTCGAACAAGGTAGATTTGCAGTGAGAGTGCTTCTCTCAATGGCAAACGATTTTGTGTCCGAGATTAGATTGTTTCATTGCATAAAAGACAAGCTGGCCAGACCAACTTTCTTTTCGGCGATGGAAGTAATCCGAACTGCCGATGAACAAACGGACAGACTGGATGACTCCAAACACTTCCTCGATCAACTGACAAAAGATCTTCTCGAAAAATTTGACAATGTATCGTTGACAACGAAATCATCTCTGACTGATTCGATCCACGAGGGCATCTTGGAAGAAGCAGAAGACATGCAGGCAACCAAGATCATTTTTGTGATGGAGCCGACCCGAAAGTTTCAGTGGTTTAGACCTGAAGTCACCGCGCGGGTCATGAGTGACGCAAAAATACCTGTTCATATCATCAAACCGGGGCAGCAGAAGGATTCCGGACACCAACTTCTTTCGGCCTGATAAGTAAAGTTCTTGCTGAATCTGGTTTCAAAAGGCTTTCGGCAAGCTTTTTGAAACGTGCCGCAGATATGCTGGAAGTAGAAGAACAAGGTAGAGATGACCGTGTACAGAAGCAAACTGCCAGCTCAGATGGTTTTGTTGATATCACTTTTGTTAGTGATTATCATCTGGTCGAGTGATGCTTTTGCACCACACGGACAGAATTCTCTTCAAATGACAGTCGCAGACGGCAGTATGGCTGTCTGCCCAGATAAGGCCGAAGGTCTGGACAGTCATCCGGCCCCTCATGTGCAGCGTCACTTTCTAATGGTGTCCTGCAATCAGTCGGTAGGCGTTCCCTGCATAGGATCTGCCGTCGAGGATAGTTCTGCTCTATCCACGCAAAACATTCTGCTTGCACCTCGTCAGTGCATTTTCGCACTGCAAAAGCTCAAAGACAGCTCAAACATTCCCCATGAGCGCAATTTCCCCTTGTGGTTGCGGCTCCAGGTGATTCTCATTTAGTGCGGGATATCCAGCAACATAACTAATCAGGAACCAAGTTCCTGGTTTTTAGGTAAGGATATTTTGCCGTAATGGAGAACATCTTATGAGCATTCATAGATTCCGCACACCAGCGCAAGAAAATTCCGTGTACATGTTCAAGGTGCCTGAATGCTCGTTGTTCGAGGTGAGCTCGGTCATAATTTCCTGTTCGGAAAAAAATTCCATTCCGCCTGCCAAAGAACTTGAGCATTTTAATCCGCTGGCTATGGTGCTAATTCCAGGAGCGCAACTGTTGGCACCACCTGCCGAAATGCGCTCAACTGCTGATATCATGCACCCGCCGCCTGCTTGTCACTCATTCAACTTTCTCGAATCAGTAACAGTCAGCATGCCCAATTTACAGCATATGATAATTTGCACGCACAGCGGATGCAAACACACTAAAGAGAATGAGCCAACAATTGACCAACGCCTTGCAGAGCTCTCGAAAGCTTTGGCCTGCAGCGCTCTTTTGAAGAAGCGTCGGTTCAAATTGCACGCATGGCATTTCGAGCCGGAGATCAACTGGGTGTCATTCTATGATACCGACACAGGTTTGATGCTCCCGCTCAACGCGACGGCCCATCCAAACGAACGCCACGCAAGCCTTTAGTCCTGCAAAAGCAAGAGCAACGAAATTCCAATGAAACTGTTAATTGCCGAAAACGATACATACTTATCCAACGCCCTCCAAACAGCGCTGGTCAGAAATGGTTATGAAGTTAGTTTGGAATCCGATGGTGCCGGAGTGCTCACCACCATATGCGGTGCACAGCATTCATACGATCTTTTGATATTGGATCTTGGTTTGCCTAAAATCAATGGCTTTGATGTGATACGCAATTTACGTCAGCAAGGAAAAGACATCAGTGTGCTCGTTCTCAGCGGCAGAGACAGCCTCAGTGATCGAGTCAGAGCATTCGACCTCGGTGCCAATGGCTTTGTTACAAAGCCTTTTGTGATGGAAGAACTTCAGGCCCGAATCAAAGCAATCATCGGACCAAGCAAAAATCTCCAACAAAATGAAATCAAATTGGGCGACATAGTCTTCAACTTGAGGGACAAATCGTTATCGGTTCGTAATGTCCCATTGCTTCTAACCGCAATGGAAATAGAAGTTTTTGAAATTCTGCTCTCGAACCGCGGCAAGACAGTTCCTCAATACAAAATCTTGTCGCTCATTTCCAGCAGCGATCGAAAAGTTTCAGAAAACGCTATACGCATAACCTTGCATCGTTTGCGCAAAAAACTCGAAAATTCCGGTGTTGAAATCAAATCCAATAGAAATCTGGGGTATTTGCTCGAGACCTGCTGATAAAAAACTTTCTGCCCTTTTTGTCTAAAAGCAACCCGTTTGAGGCAAAAGAAGATTGATAAGAATAGGGAGAAAGATTTATGTTGGCGAAGAACTCAAACTCGGCCTTTTTATCCATTCTGGGCGGCTGTTTGACAGCTCTGTCGGTCTTTTGCCTATCAACGCCTCCATTCGCCGGAGCTGCCGATAATCTTGAAGCCGTAGCTCACGATCCGGCCACGGCGGTTGAAAAACTCGTTCGAGAGTTTTACCCGAAAGCAATCATCAACAAAGGTCGCAGCGAAATCGAATTCAGCTACAAAGCCCATAAGAAAAATGGCTTTTATCCCGATCGCCCTGCAATGGTCCCTGCCGACGGAGGAATTGTAGGTACGGTGACCCTATCTCCAGGTGAGTATGACGGACCGGACAAAAGCGCCATTCCCTCTGAAAAACCGAATGGATTCTACGAGGTGCTGACGATGGCGCCGTATTCCAAACGCCAGAATTCACATCTTCTGGCAAGAGTTATCTTCCCGGAGGACGGCAGCTCTGCCTTTAAAGAGCGCTTCAAAAACCTCATGAATGCCTTCAACGCCAGCGACAAGCCTGTCCCTGAAGCGACTAAAGTCGAGCCGACTGTGGAAACCGCCTCGACATCGGCTGCAGCTCCTGAAGCCCCTGTAAAATCGGCTCCTACTTATGCCTGGGCGACTGTTGTTCGACCGGAGAGCAGAATTTCATTCAGATTTCCGCAGGGTGGAAAATCAACCGTCAGCCCTGACAAAGCCACAACGACATGGAAAGGAAATGCCGACGGCGTTGACTACCAGGTCACAGTTCACCAACCGACGACCGCGAGCATAACGGACGAACAGCGCAAGCAGGCAATGAGCAAGCTGATTTCCATGGTCAGTTTGGGCAAAAAACCCAAACTGGAGCAGGATTTCAACTTCCAAGGTCTGACAGCTCAGGAATACACACTTGCAGATGCAGGCGGTAACCCCTCCAAAGCGATAGTCTGCGTATCAGCTGGTCTGCAATATCTGTTCTTCGCCGGTGGAAAAAACTACAAAGTCTCAAAACTCCCACCCGAATTTTTTGATGGAGTCAAAATAGGCAAAGTCAAATAGACTGCTCTCAACGAACAATAGTCGGGTCCGGTGTCACATCAAGAGTCACGCCTCTCAGTGTTCTCAGCGTATGACGACCGTCGCGGCCGATGAATTTTATTGAGCCGTCTCTTTCAACCGACACAGCGCCATCGAAGCTTTTAGAACCATCCTTGTTCTTCCAAACTG
>PNKB01000232.1 GCA_013997645.1 Cyanobacteria bacterium PR.3.49 | reverse complement strand
TTGAAGGGTTCCACTGGAATGAATGGTGAGGCTCGCATGAAAAGCGATCTTTCAAGCGGACTCTGGCGACTTAAGATGACAATTACGCCTCCAGGATCGTCTTCAATCGACACGACGCTTGATGTGGAGGTACCTTAAACTGTGACCAGAGGCGAGATCAAAGATACAGCTCCTCAGCAAAAAAACACGGGACATGCGCGTGGATTTAACGTGACCGAATGGTCTATCGATCATCCGTACACTATTTGGGCATTTTATCTCTCAATGGTTATTCTGGCCTTTATCGCCATCGGCTTTTATATGCCGAAACGTCTTATGCCGTATGTGCAAAGCCCGATGATAGGCATTATCAGCATGCAGCCAGGATTGTCTGCCGAAGAGATGGAGACATTCATCAGCAAGCCTGTTGAAGAGCGAATGGTTGACATTAGAGGTGTTCGCTTTATCCGGTCAACCTCACAAGAGGGCTTTTCAATGGTCTCTCTTGAGTTTCCCTACGGCACCGATATGAAGCGGGCTCTGGTCGAAACACAAGCGCTCATGAACGTTGTGCAGGCTGATCTGCCTGTGACCGGCGCCAATTTGAAGCCGAGCTGGGTGCTGTTTATCGATCCCTTAAACCTCCCGGTTCTCACGTTCAATTTGACCGCGCCCGGATGGGACCCGGTTCGCCTTCGCGAGCTTGCCGACAATGAAATTACCAATCGATTGAAGAAGGTGCCGGACGTATGGTCGATTTACTCGTTCGGAGGCTATAAGCGACAACTGCAAGTGCTTGTCGACAGAAATAAGTTGGCGGGCTTCGGACTTTCTATACTTGACCTTCGTGACGCCGTCGACAAGCAGAATGTGGCCAAGCCAGCAGGGCGCATCACCTATGGTGGCGGTGAGTCTATTGCTCGCATCGATACCCTGGCGCACGGACCAAAACAGGTTGAGGATTATCCCGTCAAATCGGTGGGAGATCGTGTCGTCTACGTTAAGGACGTTGCCCGCGTTGTCGATACTTACTGGGAGAAGCGGGCAGCCTACCATCACGTCCACAAAGATAAAGTCGAGCCCGGCGTTGAGGTCAGCGTGATTCAAACGCCCGAGGCGAGCTCGCCTGTAGTCATCGCCGGAATCAAGAAAGAGATTGCGGCTCTGGAGAAAGATTACCCCGGCATTCACTTCGAGGTAAGCTACGACAATTCGCATTTTGTTGGCATTTTGATGCGCAACATGATGGAAGAATTAGGGATTGCCATTATCCTGACCGGCATCGCAGTGCTTCTTTTCCTTGGCGAATGGCGCGCCACTCTTATCTCTATGATTACCATTCCCATCTCTCTGGCAATGGCAGTTCTGGCGCTCATCCCGATGGGGATGACTCTCGATAGTTCAACATTGATCGGATTGCTCCTCAGCATAGGCCGGTTAGTCGATGATTCCATCATCGATATCCATGCAATCGAGCGGCATCTGCGCATGGGTAAAGATCCAAGAACAGCCACTATTGACGGTATCACTGAAGTCAGGCTGGCGGTTGCAGCATCGACGCTTGTTTTGATTCTAGCTCTGGCTCCACTGCTCTTCTGTGGTGGTATCGTCCAGCAGATGTTCGTAGGTCTCGTATGGCCAATTATCTTTGGACTGTTAGCGTCGTTTCTCGTCTCGCTCACATTGACTGCCGTTCTGGCAGAGAAATTTCTGCGCGCTAAGCCTCTTCACGGCGAGCACACCAACGAATTCTGGATGGCAAGACTATTACGAACAAGAGTGCTTGAACCATTCGATCTCATGTTAATCAAATTAGAAAACGGATATGCACGACTTGTTGCCTGGATGCTCAAACATCGCTTCGTCAACATGGCACGAATTCTTGCAACCATTGTGATTGGTTTTACCTTCTACAACTTCATCGGCAGCGAAATGATGCCGCTTGCCGACGTTGGTCAGGCTTATGGTGTGTTGGAAGTCAGCCCCGGTCTGTCTTTTGATGAAACAGAGGCGATCACGACCCGCGTTGAGAAGATCATGCTCAAGCACCCAGAAATCGAGCATGTATCGACTGAAATAGGCACAGATCCAGGCGGAACATATTTCAATGGATACAACATGCCAGGCGTCAATTTCGCCACTTTCATGATCACGCTCACTGACAAAGACGAGCGCAAAAATACTATTTGGGACGTCATGGACAGCGTTCAAAAGGAAGCAACAACGACAGTCCCAGGGATTCGACGATTACAGATCAAGGAGATGGGCTCGGACGTAATGGCCAGTTCTCAAGCTCCCATTTCAATTCTCGTCACCGGACCCGATATGACAATTTTGTCGAGATTGGCGGAGCAAACAGCGGAGGTTGCTAAAGAGACATATGGAATGCACCAGGTTGCAACCGATTGGACGTTAAGTAAGCCGGATTGGGAGATAAAGGTAGATCCAAGACGAGCACAAGAACTGGGTCTGACACCATCCCAGATCGCGGACCAAGCCTACTATTCAATTACCGGTGCATTGACCAATGAATACTATCGCTTGCCAAATTTGCGGCAGCGAACAATTCTTGTTCGTTACGATGAGCCGCAACGCCGCGATCCAAGCGATCTCTTGTTGATGACAATAACCACGCCAGACGGCAAGCAAGTACCCCTGAAAAGTGCTGCCAGCCTGGAATATCGCGAGGCGCCGACAGTGATCAGTCACGATCAAATGCGCCGAGCGATCACGGTCATGGGTTACTACCGCAAAGGCGAGCCACCCTCAATGGATGTTGGCATGGAAGTAATGATGAAGGCTATGGCGAAACTGAATTGGCCGCCGGGTTATACCATCGAGATGCGTGGTGACATGACACAGATGATGGACGCCTTCGGACGTCTCATCATGGGCTTGCAGCTCGCTTTGCTCTTCATTTTTCTTGTTCTGGTAGCTCAATTCAGGGGATTTTTGCAGCCACTGCAGATGGTGTTCTCCTTGCCTCTGGAACTATCTGGGGTGTTCTTTGCTCTCTGGTTGGCACACCAGGCATTCTCCAGCGTGTCGATTATGGCGGTTATCATTCTCACCGGAATGGACATCACAACAGCGATTTTGCTTATCGATCAGATACTGAGGCATCGACAAGCAGGCATGCCTCGCGATGAAGCAATCATAAAGGCATGCCCAGAGAGATTAAGACCGATTTTGATGACCTCGGTAATCACAATTATCGTCATGCTGCCCGTGTCCGTTGCACCGAAGACCGGCATGGATGCATATTCACCACTTGGCACAGTTGTCGTAGGCGGCTTAATCGTCGGAACAATCTTGAGCCTGCTCGATATACCGATCATGCACGCGTATGTGGACGATTTGTTGAATTGGCTCAATCGCAAATTCAAGCGAGGAAACAATGAGTAAAGTGCAGAAAAGCTTGAAAGAGAAAAACAACTACTCAGACAGAGTGCCGTTAATCGGCGCCGGCACCGGTGTGATGGTGATGTGCCTTTTGCTCGTGCTCGGCTACCAATCACTGCGGCAACCGAAAGTTGCAATTGAAAGAAGAGTGGAAACAAGCGGCACGCTCAATGAAAAAAGGCTGCCTGCAGTTTCGACAATAGTTGATTCGCAAGCGGCACTCGGACTTTCTGAAAGTCAGGTTGAGAAGTTGCAAACCCTTCAAGAGGACCAGTCAAAGGCACTTTCGCCAATTGAGAAGCAACTCACTGAGATCATGTCGCCGTTGAAAAATACGGATGGGTCAGGAACGACGATGTCCATGAACCAGCGAGATATTCAAATGATCGCCAAACAAATTTCCGATCCGAGCAGACGCAAGAGAGAAATTGAAAAAGGATTTTCGAAACTAGCATGGGAAGAGCTTACTCATGATCAGCAAGAGAAAGCTCTTAGACTGTCACTTTCGCTTAAGCCATTTATGGCAGCAAATGGGGAGGACAAACGGTAGTGTTGACAGCTTCGCTGAAATTACCTGGCATTTTCCCGTTGCTTGCAGTATGGCTCCTAATGCCAACAAACGCTTGGGCACAAGAGCTGCGCGGTCCCATAACCGGAAACGATAGTAATTCATCTACCTCGGTGGATGAAATCATCTCCGGTAATCCCATTCGATTGCGAGTCACAAAAACCGCCCCGTCGGGAGATTTGCCAGAGAGAAGCGGTTTGCTTGGTCTCGATGATGCGGTGCAGATCGGCATCAAAAACAACTTTGCTCTCAAACAATCGGAGCAATCGTGGATAAGCTCTAAGTTCCTAGCACGAGCCGCGCTCGGTAAATTTGGTCCCTCCGCATCATTCAATACTTTCTACTCGTCTTCGTCATTGAATCAGATGTTGTTCTTTCCCGGCGACACGTCCGTTGCCTCGCCACCGATGCAGCCAATTGTCAGAGGTAGTTCCTTAAGCTTGATATTCGCAGGAACTCAACCGATATTCACTGGTGGACGCTTGATTGGTGGCTACCGCGCTGCACGAGCACTGGAAAAGCAATCTTTGGCCGCCTACAGCGAACAGCGAATCCAAACCTCATTCAAGGTTAAAGAAGCCTACTGGAACTCTGCTTGGAGTGAGGCAAGTCTGAGAGTCGCGACCGACTACGTAAAGTTTCGAGAGTGGAGCAGCCGAAACATGAAGGCTAGAGTACAGGAGGGCAAAGCTCCAAAAGCCGATTACCTCAGAGAGGAAGCGGAATTGGCGAAAGCCCGTATTCAACTCAATGAAAGATACCGCGATTTCAATACCGCTTTGTTGAACCTGAAGGTATCGATGGCTGTAAATCTCGGCTCACAGGTGGCTCTAAAGGATGAACTTAAGTACGTCGAAATAGCAGATGATTTGAGCAAATTCCTGGAAGACGCCGCCAGAAATCGTCCCGAGATAACCAGGGCAGCAAACAAAGTCGCGGAGTTGAAAGCGCGCAAGCAAATTGCGATGAGTAAATATTCGCCACAGGTTAACGCCTACGGACTGGGCAGTAATATTACTGGCAGCTCACCGGATGGTAATGCAAATGGACGCTGGGGAGGCTTCATCGGTGTCATGGGCGGTATCACGTTATTTGATTCTGGGTCTCGCTTCAACGAGCTGCGAGCAGCAAATGCTGCCGTTCGCGAAGCAGAGTTAGCTAAGCGAGATGTTGATTTGAAAGTTGCTCAAGAAGTGTCTCAGGCATGGATAGACCTTGATCTCGCCAGACGCAATGTCGCACTGGCCAAAGATGAGGTTGCGTCCGCTGAGGAAGATCACAGACTTTTTCACGCTCGCTATGAAGTTGGCAAGTCAATTGCGCTGGAGCAATTTGACGCCGCTGTAAAAATGTTTCAAGCGCGATTGACGCTATTGGAGACCATATACAGATACCGGCTGGCTCAGGCACGCCTGACATATGCCAGCGGTGCGATTTAACCCAAAACAAAGGAGAATTCATGCGAATCATTGCAAATATATTGGTCTGTGCTGTTCTCATTCTCGGCGTTGCCGCATGCAGCAACGCAGATCAACAGGCCGAAATCAGCTCACAATCAGGTACCAGTACCACTGGAACCAGCACATCGGCAGCAAGCACATCTGAAACCGCCGCGCAACCAAACACCGCTAGCACGAACAAGGGTACAGGCGAAGTTTATGAAGGCACCATAAGCGGTGTCATAAGCGATAGTATGTGCGGCAAGGATCACGCCAAGATGGGTGATACAGGCAAAGACGCGAAGGTATGCATTGAGAAATGCGTCACCTCCGGCGCCAAGTATGTGTTGGTCGACGAGAAGGGTGATTCATATGCACTTTCGGATCAGGACAAACCGAAGGAGCAGGCTGGCAAGACTGTTTCAATCACGGGACACATCGATCCTACCGAGAGGTCGATACACGTTCATTCAATAGTCAGCAAATGAGAGAGGATCGTGAATGTGGAGAAACTTTCGAGAGCCCGCCATTGCCCAGAAGGTTGCCTTGGCACTTTTGCTGGCCGGATTCGGCTTGTTGATAGTTGAAGTGCGCTTTGAGCATCAGGCGGTGCTTGGCAAGAAGTGGCAAGCATGGATGCCTATTATCTACAGCGCATCGATGCTCATTTCTGGACCAATTGCATTGTTCCTCTGGAATCGGGGTGGGCGAATTTTTCTTTCTGTCGCATTCACTCTTGCCCCGATTCTTGGTCTTCTCGGATTCTGGTTTCATAGCAAGGGCGATCCCTGGCTAGCATTATCCAAAGTGTTTACAGTCATCTGCATGATGCCTGGGAAAATTCCCATGGACACTGGCGGACCGCCAGTTTTGGCACCGCTCGCTCTTGCTGGGCTGGGCATGCTTGGCGTGTTGTGCTCCGCCGCATGCTCAACAAAGCCGCCCGAAAAGAATGAACAGGCGGCTCAGTCCGCCGGATGATGTAACAAGCGTGGCATCGCGCTTAAAATACAGACGGTAGAACAGTAGGGAAGAAGCGCCAAATCAGTGAAGACAGACCATTCATCCTGTGACAAGGCTCCAAAGTCTGACATGACATTGGGCAAGAAAAAAGATCTCCGTTCGTATCTGCTCGGCTTCATAGCGGCATTTATAGCCTGTCTCTGCTGTTCACTACCTCTCATTCCACTAATCCTTGGACTGTCAGGCGCATCACTTTTCAGGGAACAGCTTGGTCAGTTCCATAAGTATTTTGAGATCGCCTCAGTCATGGTTCTGATTGCAGCATGCATATTTATGTGGAGACAGCATCGGGCAACAAAGAAGCCGCTTTCCAGTTTTTTATTACAGGTAGCCTTTACGTTGGCGATGTATGGAGCGATGAGCTTTGCAATGCAAAAGTTCGTGACACCCTTGCTGTGGGGCAGCGGCGCCAACTCCACTACTCACGCGAATCACTGATTCGAGTACGGCAAAACCTGCACAAAAACACCGGGTTAGCAGCCATGGACGAAGAGGAGCACCATGAGTGAAGAAAATAAAACCGATAAGGTAGCGCATGACTGGAACATGCAAATGTGGATGGGACAGCAGGCTTATGAGCGCGGTCAATACAGCGATGCGCAACAGAAGTTCAAGAAAGCGCTAATTGATCTCGAACAATTGATGGTCAACGACGAACGACTGACCATGACTCTCAACAATCTTGCCTTATGCTTCTGCGCTCAAGGAAAACACAAAGAAGCAGACCCTCTTTATCAAAGGGCACTTTCAATTGACCAGACTTCGGGTAGCGCGGGCAAACTCAGCTTAGCCGAAGATTTCAACAACATCGCTACCCACTATCGGAAGCAAGGTCTAAACGCCCAAGCTGAGCCTCTTTATCAAAAGGCGCTAAAGATCTGGGAGGAAGAACTTGGTGAAAAATCGGCTGAAGTGGCTGGTTGCCTTAACAACCTTGGTGTTCTCTATTGCGAGCAAAATAAATGTCAGGACGCAATTGAACTCTACAAAAAGGCGCTTAGCATCAGAGGCTCAAAATTCGGACGCAAGAGTAAAGAATATGGCGGCACCCTCGCAAATCTTGCAACTGCTTACTGTAACCTGAACAAGTGCGAAGAAGCAGATCCATTATTTGAGGAAGGTATTCGGATATTGGAATATACAGTCGATCCAATCCATGCAGAACTTTTAGAGGCGCTGGAATCATACGTCGTACATTTGAATAAAGTCGGCAAGACAGACCTCGCCCATGCAGTAAGCGCCGACATTCAGAGATTTAGAAATCGAAATCTTCATAAGTACTGACACTCCTTCCGGCAACGCAGAAGAAAAAATGTCTATCGTAAATTCACAGGTCAGTTATCATTTTCGGGCTTAGCGACGGCGTTCTCAGAGCAATAACAAAGGGGCGCGAAATTGTCGTCCACGGAAAACTTGCCTTGTCCAATTTCAATAAAGAAGTAAATGCTGTCAAAGTCGAGATGACCAAGCCTGTGATTA
>PNKB01000231.1 GCA_013997645.1 Cyanobacteria bacterium PR.3.49 | reverse complement strand
GGTTTCCGCTTCTTCTGGAAACACTCACCAGCCCGGCAGCTCTCTTCGGATTTATGTTCATGCTTTGCGGCTATATGCTTGGCTCGAGCATCAATGTCTCGCTTTTGCTCTCCGCTTGCTGGACTCCTCTGGCCTTGTTTTTGATCGACCGCATTGCTGCAGCAGGGACGCTTGCCATTGCAATGACTGCGTTGTTTTCGATCATTCTTGCGCATCAGTTCGGTGCTGGTCGCCCGGAAATGTTCATTGCCGAATGTGTGATTTATGGTGCTTATTCGATTTTAAAAATCGCCGAACTGGCTCCCGATCGAAGTCGTGCCAATGCGGCTACCCGTTTTATATTGCAGCTCTTTGCGGCACTGTTGCTGTCGCTTGCCTGCAATGCAGCCAATATTTTTCCAATTATGGAAGCAGTTAAAAGTTCGCCGCAACTTCCCAAATTCGATCCATCCGATGCGTTAAATTGGAGCGCCGGCTGGTTCGATTATCTCGGACTGCTATTCATGCAGCCGCTTGGTGAGCTGAATATGGCGCACTATTCTCTTTATCCGACATACCCGAATTCGATGGCCTACGTGACCAGTCTTTTTCTTGGTGCACCGGTGATGGTGCTGGCTTTTATTGGGACCGGAGACACTAGATGGAAGCAGAAATCCTTTTGGCTCTGGATGATGATTCTCTTTGTTGCGGTTTCTCTCGGTGAGTTTGTGCCCCTGTGGAAGCCTATCTACGAAGCGATTCCGTCGATAAACTTGCTGAGATTTCCGGTAAAGATGACGGTATTCGTGGAATTGGCTCTTGTAGCGTTGGCGGCGCGCGGCTGGTATCTTGCCAATCGAGGTGAAGTGACGGGCAAAGATTTGGTCGGCGCCACAATCTTCTGGGGACTGATATTTGCTTTGGGAATGTTGGTCTTGAGCTCGACGATTATGGGAAACCAGCAGGCGCTGGGCGTAGTAATGTCGATGAGTTCAGCCTGCGATGATCTGAACATGGCTCGCCAGGCGGCGCTTAAGCTGACTGCGAACATTGCGGTCGCCGGTTTTATGGGATTTGCCACCTGTCTGGCCGTGGCCAATTTGAAAGGACAGTTGCAGTTACCCCTGCGTTTTTTCGTCGTGCTGGCGATTGTTGCTTCCCTCGTCATCAACGGCAGAATGCATCTCTGGCATACGGTCGACAAAACTTTTTTCGATGAAAGATCCAGCGTTCTCAGTTTGGTGGAGAAGGAAAATCCGCAATCAAACAATTCGCAGTCTGGCAAAGAAGCGTATTGGAACCCGCTTTGTGCGCCACGAGACTATAAAATTCTTTCACTGTTTCGGCATCCGATAGCCGTGCCTGAGAAAGTTCTTCAGGCTCCGGAAGGGACGATGGACAAAGAATTTATGCGTTATGCGCGGTATATTCTTGCACCCAACACAAATATGGATCGTGGCATCAATATGCTCAGCGGCATGGCCGTCTTGCCCGACTGGCAGACTATTTTTATGGAAACAGGCTTGTTGCCTCGCTCTAACATTCGTGCCGATCTAAATCACGAAGCCGGAAAATCGGATATTCCACTTTATAAATGGTGTCAGGCGACTGCGACCAAATACATTCTCTGTCCTATCGAAACTCAATCCGAAGAAGATTTGCTTGTAAGAGAATCGAAATTTCTTGATCGACATTATTTCAAAGTCAGAGCAGAGAACAAAGCTTTGAACATGCGCATCTATGAGGTTTCTCCAATCAGGAAGCGCGTCCAGCTATTTGCCTCAGCCAAAAAGATGGAAACGCGCAAAGATGTGCTCAAGCAGATCAACCGTTCCGATAAACTCGAGTTCGACCCGCTTTCATATTGCATTCTGAGTGAACCTGATTCTCCATCGAGCGTAAGTTTTCAATCAAAAAATCCTGCTATTAATCAGCCTTTGCTGGAAAAGGTGTTGGCAGGAAAGAATGTCAATCGGCCCGGCACGGCCGAAATAACAGCTGATGACAGAGAGAGTGTCCTTGTAGAAGTAGATGCTGCCGTGCCATCTGTGCTCGTCTTTGCCGACAGCTATTACAGCGGATGGAAAGCGACGGATAACGGCATTCCTGCACACATTTTTCTTGCTGATGGTCTGATGAAGGCTGTGATTCTCGAGCCCGGGCATCATAAAGTGGCCTTCAAGTATGTTCCTCGGTCTTATTTAGTCGGTCTAATGGTTAGTTTCTACACTTTTTGCGTTCTCTTTGCGCTGGTTATACTGCCGGGCATGTGGAGGGTACTCAATCGCATGCGCCGGCGTGCGATAATGCAGAGCTGATGCAAAAGCTGACCATAGCACCGCTTGCAGATCGCATGCGCCCGCGCTCGCTGGACGAGGTCGTGGGGCAGGAGAAACTGCTGTCAGAGGACGGAATTCTGCGCCAGATGGTGGAATCCGGACGGCTGTCCTCGTTCATTTTGTGGGGACCTCCGGGGGTTGGTAAAACGACCCTGGCTCGCATGGTTGCCTCGACGACCGACAGTAAGTTCGTCGCTTTTTCCGCGGTCATATCAGGCATCAAAGAAATTAAAGCGCTGATGGCAGAAGCCGAAGCCTTCATGAATATCGAAGCTAGGCAGACTGTGCTTTTTGTAGATGAAATTCATCGATTTAATAAGGCCCAACAGGACGCTTTTCTGCCATATGTGGAGAGCGGTGTCATCGTTCTTGTTGGCGCCACCACTGAAAATCCTTCATTTGAAATCAATTCGGCTCTCTTGTCTCGCTTAAAAGTATTCGTTTTAGAAGAACTGACCAACGAACAGTTGGTCGCCATTATGCAACGCGCTTTGGCAGATGAGGAGCGGGGTTTGGCCAAAGAAGGCGTGAAGATTGCCGATGAAAAACTTTCTTTGATCGGCACTTACGCTTCCGGCGACGCTCGCACGACGTTAAATACACTCGAATTGGCAGTCATGATGGCAAAACGCCGAAAGGCTGATGAAGTCAGCGATTCGGATCTGAAAAGCGCCATTCAGCAAAGTATGTTGCGCTATGACAAAAATGGCGAAAATCACTTCAATTTGATTTCGGCATTACATAAATCAATGCGCAATTCTGATGTCGATGCCAGCTTGTACTGGCTGGCTCGAATGCTCGAAGCGGGTGAGGATCCTATGTATGTGGCTCGGCGTGTAGTGCGCTTTGCCTCGGAGGATGTCGGACTTGCAGCACCGCAGGGTCTTACTCAAGCAGTTGCGGCAATGCAAGCGGTTCAGCTAATAGGCATGCCCGAAGCAAGCGTGGCGCTCGCACAGGCGGTTGTTTATCTGGCGGTAGCTCCCAAGTCCAACGCTGTTTACAGCGCTTACGGCAACGCCAGACGCGATGCTTTGAATGGTGAGCAGCATCCGGTGCCTCTGCATTTGCGCAACGCGCCCACCAAGTTAATGAAAGATCTTGGTTATTCTAAAGGCTACCAGTATGCTCACGATTTTGATGAAGGCAAAGCCGCCTCGATGTCCTGCATGCCTGACGCGCTCAAAGGGCGGAAGTATTACAGCCCGACAGTGCGAGGCTTCGAAGGCAAGCTCAAGAAAGTGCTGGATGCTAAATAGAGTTTTTTTAAACGGAAAAGACGGCCACTTTCGCAGCCGTCATTCCAATTTGCCAAGCCAACTTATCGAGGGATACCTAATAGATTCCTGTTGATTCCGAGATGCCGGGTTTCCTAACTTATTTCACTTTGAAAAGATCGACAATCGGGCTGTACCAGCGGCGCGATTTCAGCGTTTCGAGATCGGCTTTGGTTTCGTTCAGCATTCTTGCCAATCTTGCGTTTTCAGTCTCGTTGACGTTCGCAACGTCTTCCAGATAGTCACGCTCGACTTTAAGTTTTGCCAGGGCAGTCATCAGATATTTTCTTTCTGTGACCGCTGCATCACGTTCACACTCTTTGCTCTTGTACTCTCTCAGCTCGCGTTCCATTGCTGGAACTCTGCTGAGCTGCCAGTATTGATTGACCACGATTTGTTTTACTTGAGTATTTTCCTCAAGAACTTCCGACAATTTTTGCAGTAACGCAATTACGCGGCGTTGTAAGTAGGCATTCTCTTCATTTGCCTTGGCGAGGATTTGCTGCTCGCGATATTTCTGGACCATCTCCAGAACCTGACGGCGAATGCGTTTTTCTTTGGCGAGTTTGGCGCGGTTGTCCTCGCTACCCTCTGCCACCACTTCTGATGCCCACTTGAAGATATGATCGAGACCCTCAAGTGCGACGGCTTCTTCATGCGCATCAGGGGCTGCGGGATTGAATTGTTGTACGGCGTTGGTTTGCTGAATACTCACGTGCTCCCCCCTTTCTCGTTCATATAATACCGATAAAAGATCCGTTTGTACAAAAATATTTTGCCACCGTGGGTAGAGCTGCCACCGCAGGTGAAACTAGAGCCACATTTGGTGGCTGATACCATATACGGAGTATGCAGATCTTGACTTCCTGATCGGCGGAATTAGTCTGGGGATATGAATTTCAGATATTTCTGGAAGCTTTTCTAATTTTCTGAATGCTGATGTTCTTCAGACACGAATTCCAAAAGCCTGGCAAATTTGTCCAGCAGATTGAGTGTGCCGGATATGCGCGAAGAAGTAATTTGCGCATTATCTGTCTCTGCTATTGAGGCATTGACTTTGTTTGCACTTACTTCTAATTTTCTTGCTCCTGTTTCGTGAAACAGATCGATCAGACTTTGCACAGTTTCCGGTTGCTCAAATACATAGGCTGCTTTTTCTTGTGCATCCGATTCCAAACAAAGTCCGTTGGAGTCAAGCATGGATAGTGGAATTTGCTTCTCTGTGCTTGCTTCGTTCTTTGACTCGATTCTGGTGACAACAAACTCAAAAGCGCATTCGCATTCAATACTGAGAAGCAGAACTTCATTTTCTGCATTTGCGCTGCCTGAAAATCCGCTGCGAATGTGATCGAGAGAGTTTTTTTCTTTTTGATAGCGTATGGTGCTTGCTCTGTTATTGATCTCACCGGCTACAACAAGCGTATTCGGATTGTCTGAAGCCAGAAGTTCCATTTCCAGATCTTCGGCAAGCTTTGCGGCTTTTCCGCGGCGCAGTTTCTTTGAGATTCTCCACGACGCTGCGCACAGAGCTGCCACGACAACTATGCCGCCAAAGAAGAGTGCGTAGTGAATGGAGTCGCTCAAAGTAATTTCCGGACAAGGCCTGACTACATGCCTGACAGTATTAGGGCTTGGATTGCCCGTCAAGCTGGCTTTTCTTATGTGCGCAAAAATGGCGCCGCGGCAGCTTTGGTGATTTTCAAGAGGGTCCCCAAAAAATTTTGATTTCGAGAGCTTGTTAGATTTTCTGGAGAAAATCTCTCACCTGCTCCGGCGCAGACGCGCATCTCTTGACGTCTCGGGCTGCTTCCTATTTATAGGGCGCCGGCCATACGTTTGGCACCGGTGCCGCAATTAGTGGGAGAAACCGCATCGCTGTGCGTAAGACCACCAACGACAGGCCGGGCTGGATTTTCGTACATTAACCGTAGGTTTGAGTAGCCAGGACCAGAGCGACCGGAAGTGTCGCAGCCTGAGAAACCCGGACCCCGACCAAAAACAAACAAACGAGCAAAAGTTCAAAACCAATGACGAACACGATCAAAAGCAATGCGACAACGAGAAAGGCGATGAAATGCCTCAAAGCCGCTGCTTTTGCTTTGCTGGTCGCCGGCGGTCTGGCAACTTCAGCTCAAGCGCAACACGAAACTTTGCGCAATCCACTTATACCGGGCGCCATGTACTCGTCGCCTTATACCTGCCCGCAGGAAGGTTGCCCACCTCCTCCCGGAGATGGCTATGCACCGCCCCCTGTCACGCAAGGTCACTACGGCGCACCTGAGACCATGCCCTGGGTGAGAAACATACCGGCGACTCAGATAGATCAATCTAATTCCTATGTAGGGCTTCCGTCGTCAACGACATTGGCTGCGCCCTACACCCTGGGCTCGCAACTGCAAGTTCCGCATCCTCCCTCCACGCCAGGACAGGACTACGGTCAAATTCCGGGACCGGCGAATTTCTACCCGCCGCCCGCCGCCGTGGTCAATATTTGTCCGGAAGGCGGCATGCCTGGCGACCAGGCTCCCATCCAGAGATGGGGCGGACAAACCACTAGAGACCTCGGCGTATATAGATGCCACGGCTCCAAACTCACAGATTTCGGCGAGAAACTCTCGCAAAAACCGGATCTGCAAGCACAGCTTCAATTCTCCCAGGACGGACCGCGCCCGCAGGGGCAGGGCTCGATGGGCAGTGGAGGAGTGCGCGGATCGAACAATGGTGCTCAAGCCGCAACTGACCTGCACGGCGCTCGCACCTTATTCAAAGGTCAAACCCGTTCACGCCTAACTATCGCTCCTTATTGATCAAAAAGGCTTTCAGGAGGCCACACGCCATGCTTAATTCGAGGACATTCAAAGCAGTAATCGCAGCAGCCGCGCTGTGCTCACTGAATATGCCTGTGTTTGCACAGGGAACGACGACCTTGCGCACGCCGCTCATACCCGGCGCTATTCCTTCGCCGCCTTTCGTTTGCCCCCCGGAAGGGCAACCGCCGGCAATCGGCGACGGACCATTGCCCGCGCCTGTGACCCCCGGTCACTTGAATCCGCCAGAGCTCATGCCCTGGGTTCCGGCAATTCCTTCCAACCAAATCGACCAGGGCTCGTCCGGTGTGCCTCTGCCGTTTGGACCGCCCGTCGAAATGCCGCCCGGCGTTCTTGGACCGGCACTCACTCCTTTTATACCTAAGTCGCCCTCGACCCCAGGTTTCGACCCTGGCTCGATGACGGCACCGGCCGGCTTCATTAATCCAGCCGATCAACTCAATATTATTCCGACCGGCGGCTTGCCCGGGACCGGCGGCTATAACACAACCATCAATAAGATTCGCCGGGGCGGACAAGAAACCCACCAGTGGGGTATCCGCGAAAACCAATCTATTCTTGGCGGCGGCGGACCGACCCAGGACATCATTACTGAATTCGGCTCTCTTGCCGGCTGGGGTATGCCTTTCGGTGTGCCTACCGGTAACGGATACAACAAAGGACCGGCAGGAACCAACGACAGCTTGCGCACCAGCGCCATTGAATTGGGCGGCGGTCAACGCTTCAAAGTTGGCGATTGCAAGATCCCCACAGGATCGACCCTGCTCGACTACGGCACCTCTGCCACTCGTATGAATGGCATCGGCGCTCTAAATGCCTGGCAGTCGACAGAATTCGGTCAAGGCTTCCGTCGTATACCGTTGTACAGCAGCAAATCGACTGATTTTGGCTTCCCGTACACGATCTTCGATCCAGCCAATATCAACTATCAGAAGACTGGTCAGCACCAGCTTCCGACTGCAATCGAGACAAATTTCTAGCCAAAGGCTAGAAAAAGGGGGGGATTTTCCCATGCTGTTGGGAATCCCCCCGATACCAAATCCCCGCGGCATTGCATAACATAGCGTCATCAGCAATCGATTCGAATGAATCGGTTTGCCAACAAGTCAGTTACCCGAAAGCAAAACACCTAAAAGAAAATGACTACTCCCAACACCATTAAACAAATCGCCAAGGAAGCAGCTACCAAGCTTGCACTTTCCTTGACCGTTGTTACGGTGGCCGGACAGCTCTCTGCCTCACCAGTAATGGCTCAAGGTATGGACGCTGGTCAAATGGGTGAACTTTCTCAGATGACTGGTTTGGGCGCCGACCAAGAATCACTTCTGCCACCGGAAGTGGTGCCGCTTGATCCGCAAGCAGCTTCCAAGCTCTCGCAAACCCAAGCAGCTAACAGACAGATGGGTGGTTACGATGCGATGACGCAACCGGCAGTTGATGCCCGTTCTAATCGCCAGGATGCCTTCA
>PNKB01000230.1 GCA_013997645.1 Cyanobacteria bacterium PR.3.49 | reverse complement strand
GAGCCGAATTACGAAACAGAGATCCAAGAAGGCGCGTTTGAGATACGTTCCTATCCAAGTGTTATTGCAGCTTCCGTTCAAGTGGCAGGCAACAACGAGAAGTCTGCCAACAATGCGTTTAAGATACTTGCCGGTTATATTTTCGGCAAAAACAAAGGGCAAACAAAAATTGCAATGACGACTCCTGTTGTTCAGGAAGCTAATTCCGACAAAATCGCGATGACTGTCCCCGTGACAGTCGAACGCCAGAACATGAGCATGACTATGAGTTTTTACATGCCGTCCAAATTTTCACTCAATACGTTGCCAGAGCCCATCGACAAGAGAATCAAGCTTACGAGTATTCCTTCTAGAAGGTTTGCAGCAATTAGATTTTCCGGTTTTGCCACAGAAAAACTGTGCGATCAAAAAGAGCACAGACTGAAAGAATGGATGGTCTCTCACAATCTAAGGCCCAGCGGTGAGCCAATTCGCGCCTTCTATAATCCACCTTGGACACTTCCATTTCTCAGGCGCAACGAAATCTGGATTTCTCTATGAAACAGAGCGCGCAAGCATTCGACCTTTCAAAGATGCCAGTCCGCCATCTATGTTTATGATTTCTCCGGTCACCCAGCTGCTTCGATCGCTTAACAGCCACTCTATAGCGGGAGAAATGTCTTCAGGCGAGCCGATTCTGCCCAGCGGATGCAATAGGGTGGAGGCTTCGAGTTGGCTTGGGCTGCTTCTTATGCTGCTGGTCAAATCAGTCGCCAGCAGACCGGGACTGACACAGTTCACTCTCAGGTTATGCCGTGCATATGTGGCAGCAGCAGATCTCGTCAGCGCTGCCACCCCGCCTTTAGCTGCGGCTATTGCATCGTGATTCGGCATTCCAGTTGAGGCGACGGCGGATGCGACAAGCACAATAGAGCCGCCCTTCGACATCATGGATTTTGCTCCGTATTTGATGCAGGCAAAACTCGACGTGAGGTTTGTCTGCACGACCGACATCCAATCCTCCTCAGTGGTCGTGTGCGCTGGTTTCAAATGAATCGAGCCGACAGCATTGACGACACCGTCCACACGACCCGCGGTTATGAGTGCATCCTCGAAGCACGAACCCATGCTGGCAAAATCGGTGGCGTCGCAAACTATGTATGGTGCCTTGAGTTCTTCAGACAAACTTTTCAGGGCTAATTTGTTCCTGCCGGCCAATATCACTTTATAATCCTGATTTAGAAGCAATCGGCATACTGAGCTGCCCAAGCCTCCGTTTGCGCCCAACACTAATATGCTCTTTTGCACTCGGTCCATGGCTATTACCCATATGCTGCTAGTTTTCTCCAGACTACAGCTCATGCATGAACGGCGTTTGAACATCCATAATTTTGTTTGACTCCTTGACGGCTTCCCAGCGAACAGACCTATCCCCCAGGTCGGAAATAGATGCTTTTCCAATTAGCACCCCGTTTTGGATATTCGCTTCGATAATTCCATGGCCGCTTCTGAGGCGCTTGAATTTGGCCATTCTCGACGAGGAAAAGTCGACATGAATAATGATATCTCCGGTGACGCCATCGTACTGACCGGTCAGTGGAAAAGTACCGAATATGCCTTTATAGGTACCGGCAATCTGGCCATCTTGGCAGTGAGTTATGTCGAGCTTTGGATGGCGACCAAATCTTTTCACATGACCGTTCCATCTGCCAATTAATGAATGAGGCTGAAAAACCTCCACACCACCATTCAATCGAATTCTGGCGCTTCCACCGACCGCCTCGGGACGAGGCGAATCCTCTACTAACCCTGACGAACTTGCGTCTGCAGCACTCGCAGACTGTGTCGGGCGGCTCTCGGTAGCGCACACTGCTGCCGGCTGCACTGAAAGACCGACCAGTATTAAACATAGCAACTGTCTGTCTGCCGCTATTTTGACAATGGTATTTTTTATCATCGAACCCGTCCCCTGCATACCTTAAAACTCAATACTCGCGGCAGACTAAAAAGTTTCGCAGCAAAGATTAATCCTTGCCACAGTCGCGAAACGATTTCCGCGCATTCGGGTAGTAAAATCAGGACAATCCGAGGTGTCAGCATGAAATTACTTCTGGTAGCCATTCTTCTTTCTTCAGTTATGTGTGCGCACCCGGCGATTTGCGCATCAGAGACAAATGTGAAATACCAGGAGTGGAAAGACACCACGCGGGAAAGGAACATACCAGTCAAGCTGTACTTGCCTGCACAGGTGACCAGACCACTGCCAGTGGTCATTTTCTCTCACGGACTGGGAGGTTCACGCGAAGCAGCTGAATACCTGGGCAACTATTGGGCAGAACACGGCTACATAGGGGTATTCATTCAGCATCCAGGCAGCGATGAGTCATTTTGGAAGCCCGGCTTCAACCTCAGGACTATGGATAGAAATCAATTGATGGGCAAGTTCAGGCGAACGGTGGCTGACCCAGTCCATGCAGTCAATAGAGGCAACGACATACACTTTGTCCTTGATCAATTGGAAAAAATAAATACCAGCGATCCTGAGCTGCGAGGAAAATTAGATCTCAATGAAATTGCGATCGCGGGACACTCATACGGGTCCTGGACAGCTCTTACGGCCAGCGGTCAGAGATTCTTCTCAAAGAGTAATCAAGGCATTTCCAGCGGTGATCGTCGGATTAAGGCAGCAATTTATCTCAGCCCGACGCCACCACGGGCAGGGCAAGATCCAGCGCAGGTATTTGGCTCAATTTCGGTACCAGGCATCCACTTTACCGGCACGCTCGATTCCTCTCCGGTCAACAATACAAAGGCTGAAGAGCGCAGGATTGCCTTCGACAATATTTCGAAAAGCGATCAGTATCTGGTCACACTCAATGGGGCAGACCACGGTGTCTTTGGCGGACGAAAACGGCTGATGTCCAAACCGGACGATGAGAAATTTCAGGAGATCACGCAGCGCCTCTCAACTGCATTTCTCGATGCCTATTTGAAGCATGACCAAAAGGCAAAAGACTGGATGTTACAGTCTGCCAGAGCGTATATAGGCGGCACCGGAGTGTATGAAAGCAAGAGAGCGCTTTAAATCCATTAATATAACTCATAGTGTACATATGTGAAAGCAACTATCGCATCATCAAAGTCCGGTTCAAAAACTGCGTGGAATGACTCAAGCTGGTAAAGCCATCTTGCACCGCCGGTGGTTTTCCAGGAACTATCACCACTAACGCAGGAAGTTCTTTGATTTTGTATTTGTTCTTCAACTCGACATATCTTGGATCATTCTTCTCCAACTTTCCGCGCTTGAATTCGAGAAGTACCGGATTAAAATTATCGTTGATGAGCTTATCGGCATCAGCTGATTCGAACAATCCCAGCCGCATTTTGTCTGAGGCATAGCCGCAGTTCTCCACCAACGCTATTAGTGTCGGCTTGGTGCTGCTGCTTCCAATTTTCTCATACGGCTGCCAGGCAATTTTGCCTCGGCTCAAAGCGGTTCTGTGCCATATCCTGCATTTCCAGAAATATCGCTCCAACGCAGCTCTGCCGCCATATCCTGACGTTGCTGGAATGCGGTTGTGATTGCTTTCCAGATAATCTTCAGCAAACCGGTCAGAGAACGTTTTTGAGATCTCTTCTTCTTGTTCGAAATAGCTCGGCCACAACATCTTCAAAACAAGATCATACTCAGCCTTGCTGCCGGTGGAATAAATGTCTTTTGTTTTTGCTTCAAGCAAATTGTATGGCACCGCCACCAATGTCGGAAATCCATCCACATCACAACGCTTTTCTAAATCATCGATTTCCGGTGGGTTTTTACCCTTCTCACGTTGCTGGTCTATGACCATCACTGGAATATAATGGTCGTTGATGTAACCGGCAATCTTCTTGTCACTGAAAGCTTCCGCCTCCATTTTCCTGCACGGCCCGCACCATTCCGCAGAAAAGACGAACAACACCGGTTTCTTAGTCCGCTCCGATTCAATCTTGTACTCGTTGAGAGTTCGCCATTTCACAAGGTCAGGGATATGCGGAGGGAAGAGGTTTTCCAAAACCATCCCAATTGTAGTCAGCAAGAACAACGCGCCAGCCACAGTGTACAAGCGAACGGGATCTGCTTTTGTTGACGTGTAGTTAGTCTGCGCCATAAGGCAACTCCCTACGGTTTAGACTATAAATGCAAACCGAAACAAAAACAGCCAGCACAGTAAAATATGCAGTAACGGCAGGCCAGGTGATTACCGAGTTCACCAGCAGCGGTGCCAAATCTATCTTTGGTGCCAAGACAAACCCGAGCGCCTGATCGACAACTGCTATGGGTGGGACAAATAACGTAGCCAATGTTTTGCCAAGCCCTTCATCAAACGTTTCCGGGCGAATCTGCGCAATCATTTCGCTCGCCTTGTAGATGATGAAAGATACAAAATAAACAGCTAAATCTTTAGAGCCTGAGACCAGTGAAGAGAAAAACATGAACACTGCCGAGAAGGCGAAGCAAATCATCAAGCGCTCGAAAAAATTGGTCAAAACAAAGCCGCCGTCAATCATGTATGGCGTGCGACAGGCGACCACAATCATCTCACCTGCAAATTGGGTTAGCGACGCGACACTGGCAGCTACCGCCACGGCGAACCACTTGCTAAAAGCGTAGGAAGATATCTTGACTGGACGCGAGAGCACAAGGGACAAAGTGCCATCATTCAGTTGTCCGCCAATGCAACCGCTGCCGCAAGCAAGAACAAACACGACGGAGTTATTCGCTGCCTCGAGATACTCATTAGGGAATTCGTTGGTAATGCACAGCTCGGCGGTGGTTTTTACCAATGGCCAAAACACCATGAGCACAATAACTAATTGCCTCAGCTTGCTATTGAGACACATCTGCCAGGTGTTTTTGACAATTGCCCAGTTCAATCTTCGGATGCCTCGTTTTTACCTTCCAAGTCCTCTATTTTAGTTTCTGATGCCTCAAACTTTTCTCGCGCCGCCTCGGTCTTACCATCAATGAAAAAGCGCTCAAGCCTGTTATCCTGCGGCGTCGCTTCAACAATGCGAAAGCCGCCGCGCACTAAGGCATCAAGCGTGTCGGCGACAGCATCGATGTTCGGCATATTGAACACACCGAGATTGCTTTGCCTTTCGACCAATTCAGCACCGCAGCGCGATGCCAACGCCTGAATTTCTTCTTCGTCGCCTGCAGCATCACGCGGCTTCCATTTGATGATGTATCGGCAACTTTCTGCGTGTCCATGTTTGAGATCTTCAACAGCGTCAACCTTTCCTTTGTTGATGAAAGCAACGCGATCGCATAACTTTTCCACCTGTTCCAGTTGGTGCGAGTTGAGAATGATCGTCATACCCTCGGCTTTAAGCTCGCGCATCAAGCGCCGCAAGAGAAGCACGCCCGCAGGGTCTACACCTGACGCCGGTTCATCCAACAGCAAAAAGCGCGGACGACCAATGAGCGCCTGAGCAAATCCAAGCCGCTGCAACATCCCTCGCGAATAGCGCTTAATCAGCAAATCCCAATTTTGCTCTTCCAACGCAACCTTAGTCAACAAATCATGGCAAACCTTCTCTTTCATTGACGGATCTTGTCCGGATAGCTCGTAGTGAAAGTGCATGAACTGCCGCCCCGTCATCCACTTGTCGAAATTGAGGCGCTCGGGCAAATAGCCGACAGCCTTACGACTTTCCAGTGCGTCAGGCGGCAATCCGGCAATTGAAATCGACCCCTGGTCGACATGCAGGAAAGAGAGCAAACATCCGAACAAGGTGGTTTTGCCGGCACCGTTCGGCCCGATAATTCCCAGTGCCTCGCCTGGATTGGCGGTCAGAGATAGCTCATTGAGAGCCTTCACTTTGCCGGCTTTGTAGGTTTTGACGACGTCCTTGACGACAATGCCGGATGCCGCTGATGTTTCGGCTGAGTTCATTTCCTGCTAGATACCTGGTGTCGGGCACGGCTGTCTGCAACCACAGATCCCGCCCGCACCCAAAAAGGACTTCAGAAACAAGGACTCCGCTTGATACTGTTCCACGGGAAATGATTAACAACCCGTTCCCTCACCCTTAGATCATTAATTGTCAGTCGTCCCTCTCCTCGCATCGGCAACGCAGATTTCAATTTTGAGCAATAATGGAATAAGTGCCCTCGATAAGGTGGAATCTTGGCGCCACTCCTCCAAATCGCACTTCTGCTGGTTTGTATAGTCTGGGTAATTCCTTTGACCTGGGCAGCTATTGGCGGTGCTCGCGCACTCATACGACTTTTCCTTGCGACCCGCAGCCGGTTTGCCGGCATTATTAATTCGAAGTCGGAAGATACTCGCCATTTGTACTATGCCGAGAGTCTGCAGAAAGATGAGTATCAACGACTGAAAGATGAAGTCATTCGCAAGCGTGCACTTATTGCCGACGCCATTGACTTGAAGCCGCTGTTGCAGGAGGAAATTTACGAACTTCAACTGCAGCTCCAAGAATTCCAACTCCAAGATGCCACGCCTACTGCTGCATCCAGACTAAAGGCGCTTAGCTTAAGCTCCACTTTGGCTAGCCGCCAAAAACAACTCGATGAATTGGCGCCCAAGCTTGCTTCGCTTCAGGAAGAACTCGAGATAAAGGGACGCGAGCTTCATGCAATGGTGCCAAAGAATCAGGCCATGTGTTTCAAACCCAAAGAAGACAAAGCAAATAAAAGAATTGACCACGCGGCTGTCGCGGCAGCTGTCGAGAAAAAAATCCAGCGCATCGAATTTGCGGTAGTGAAAAGCCAGGTAATGACCTCGATGAGGCCGGTTTACTACAAATCTCTCACGGACTATCGGAAATTCGCCGACACTGTTAGACGCCGTCCAATAGAGGAGTTCACGCTGAGCGATCTCAGGCAAACCGTCAAATCGCTGGCTGCGTTGATTACTGAAATCGAGAAGACAATCCCCGAAATGGAAGTAGACGAGAAGCTATTAGTAATGCATTTGACAGCTTTGGAGGCTGAGTTTGAACTTTGGAAATGCAAGGAAAGGGAAGCAAAAGAAGAAGGAAGTGTGGAGTATCTATCGATAGCCCAGACCAAATCAAACGAATTCAAGCTTTCAATAAGCAAATACAAGCCGCTGCTTGCAGAATTGAGAAATCAACTTTCCGACCTGTGCACGTTCAAACTGCAGTTCTCTCGACTAAAAACAAAGTTGCTCGGCAGAATTACAGAGATCGAATGCATGGATTTTAGTCCAACCGGCTGAATTTCCATGTCAACTTCATGTCAGCTTGAGCATTTACTGTAAGTACAGCACTCCCCTTCTGCTCAAGCTTTTAAAAACATGTTCGAAACTAGCGTTTCTCCACGCAGCGAGCGCACGCTTGCTGCTGCACAAAGTGACGGTTCTGCACCACTTGTCTCCTTAAGTGAGGTTGAACGTTTTCAAATGCAGGCTGTGGCAAGAAGATCTGCCGACAGTCCTCCCGTGACGGGT
Organism: Cyanobacteria bacterium PR.3.49; assembly: GCA_013997645.1. Lineage (GTDB taxonomy): Bacteria > Cyanobacteriota > Vampirovibrionia > Obscuribacterales > Obscuribacteraceae > QKMZ01. The sequence goes on along the minus strand of PNKB01000230.1, from coordinate 736 downwards.
ACAATCGATTTCAACGCATTTGACGCCGCGAATCCCCTTTATCCCACAACGGAACGCGATCAACCTGCAGGGCGAGCGGAATTAGCGCCTCAACCTACAATCAATGAGGCTGAAACTCGCGAAAGATTGACGCGAGAAATCGCCAGAATGCCGCAGGCCTTAGCCCGTGACATGACAGAAAGCATGCGCGTGCTGGAAAGCCGCACTCCGCCATTGAGCAGGGAGCAAATTGCCGGCGTCCTTGATGCAACAGAGCGTCTCTTATCAGACCGCAACGGCACATCACCTCTTGATCTAGGACAAAGGCAACTATTGGCGGCCGGCATTCTCGACAATGCGGCGCGACCCAGAGACATTGACCAGGGTGGACATGGCACTTGCAATGCCACTGTGATTGAAGAGCGACTCTATACTAGAAATCCCGAAATAGCAGCTTCACTTGTTGCAGAAGTGGGATTAACCGGTTCTTTTACCGCAAGAGACGGATTTCGTGCCGTCCTTGATCGCAGCTCTCTGCGTCCAAATAGCGAGGCCAGGGTATTGCCTTCCCAGGGTGACGGGTTGCGAAATTATGCCAGCCAAATTTTTCAAGTGGCTGTACTGAATGATTTTTATCAACGACAAGATCCCAATATCCGCTATATACAAAGAGACTTGCGAACAGCGGCGGACCCAAGAGGCATGGCACCTACAGGAGAAGGATTAGCGGCCTCGCACAATGACCGAGATCGGAAGA
>PNKB01000229.1 GCA_013997645.1 Cyanobacteria bacterium PR.3.49 | reverse complement strand
CGCGGCTGCATCTTTGCCACCACGAGCAATGACAATCTCAATCGCTGCTTGTTGGAGACCATCCGAGATCTCAACGGTTCGAGAATTTTAAAATTCCCTGCTAATCCGCCTATTGAAGGGTGGAATTTCACGATGTCCTGGGATTTCCGTCGCATGCTCGCCATTGTCAAAGCGCGCAGAGAAGCCAGAGCTGCGCAATTGGCGGCAATGAATGCGAAGGAAGACGAGTTCACTAAGTTAAGTACAGATGCAATTCAGCTCGGACAAAAAGCGCTGGAAGAAGAAAGAGCAAAAGCAGAAAAGCTGAGAATCGCAAAATTGGAAGAAAACATGGTTCGCAAACAAGAAGTATCGGCCATGATTGTTCCAAAAGCGAAGCCGGTAGAACTCAGAGCCACTGCGCTCAAGCTGTCTGATGTCCTTATGAACAAAAACTTCAAACGCGGCAAAGGTGATGCTTTCAAAGATATCGACGACCGGCAGATCATGAGCTGGCCGGATATCAGCAATTAGTTAGTCTCAACACACGGTGTCTATTTCGACTGCAGTCTGATTTTCTGCCGATTTTGCGCCGCGCAATTTTGCCGCTGCAAAATTGAAAACCTTCCGCAAATCTGCAGGATCTATAAAGGCAACCAGCGCAAAAATAAATGCCCATTCGAAAACAGGCAAATTAATAGCCATGTCGATTCCGAGGTGCAAGATGAGCGCCGAAGCAAGTACGAAATAGCGCAAATCTTTGATCCATACGAGAGTAAACATCGCAAACTCGACGACCAGTGTATACCATGATAGAAATTTGCAAAACAACAAGCTATCAAAAAGTGGCATTTGCAGTCGCATCAAATCCTCAAGGCGTGTAGCGAAATACACAGCCGTTCCATCCCACCACTGTTGCCCATTCACTTTGCAAACGAAGGTGTGCATATAAACAATTGCCAGTTGGATCTGTATTACTCTCAATGCCCAAGCCGGTTTTGCAACAACAGGAACATTGCCGCCACTGCGTCTTACTGCCAGCCATCGATCAATGGAATAGCAATCTCCACAATTAGAAAAACAAAGATACATCACCATCAAACGCACAAATGCATCTCCACCGTTGATGTTGAACGGCATGTGATTATGCATGGAGAGCAGAGCGAGTGCGACATAGATACAGGCAAACCGAGTCCACAAACCAATCGTCATGCACACAGCCGCAGCAATCACACTGTAAAAATAAATCTGCAACGTTTGGTCGTTTTGAAAGGCCAGCAAGAGATCGAACTTTGGACTGGCGATCCAAAAATACTGTTGAACTGTATCAATCCGCACCAGAGCATGCACGCCATACCAGCTCAAAAAGTCCTGGCCGATGCTGATGCACAATATTTGCAATACGAGTAAGCCCATCAAGATTCTGAAAAGCGACACCGATTCCGGCGTCACCGGGCAAAACCAGAAATTCCTCCAGGCTTTCCAGAATGCACTAAAGGTCATTGAAAGTCCTCTTTAGTGAACAGGTAACAAAAACTGGTGTTGAATTTGGTGCACGGAGGCAATTCATTCTGCCTGTAAAATTTCTCGGACGGGTTTGGTATTTCAATCCAACGCAGGTTCAATGACACAGCAACCGGCTTATTGACGGGATTGTAGTATTGACGACCAACAAACCGAGCGAAGTCGATCCAAAAATCTTTGAAGCGAGGCCAGGGCAGCGAATCAATTGACCACTTGCGAAACTTCTCGCGCTGAAAACGTTCAATCAAACTGAGCCTGTCCATTAAAGGCGGCTCCCACAAAGTCTTTGACCCATCCTCAAATGTAATGATTGCACTTGGATAGTAATTAAGCTGTCGAATAGTCGGAGAAAAAAGCGACCAGCTTTGATTCAGTCCACAAAACATCCATATCTTATAAATTGGCGCAAACAGATTGCGCCTCAAGACAGAATCAGGCGTAAACCAGAGCAGTACAAAGAAGAAGTAGATTGAAGCGGCGAGCGAAACGGTGATTTCAAAAAACGTCGTTTTGTTGTCAGTCTTTGCGTCCATAATCCATGCTTCTAGCCTTCAATGTCTTCCTTGTGCTCACCTTCGATGTGCTGCTTGTTTAACCGTTTATACAGGTCTTGAAACCTTTTGGTTTCCGAAGCATCCTTGGCACCTGATAGCCCAGACTGACAATATTGGGCAGCTTTGGAAAGCATACCAGCAGCAGCATAAAGCGTGGACAATTTGTAGCAAGCTTGACCGTTATAAGGATCTTCTGAAACCACTTTCAGTGCCTTATCAATTGCGGCAGACTCGACTAAGGAGCCAGTGGCAGCCAGAGACAAAGCATGGCGATAACTGCGCTCATCATCGGGAGGGAGTGTAATCGCACTTCGTAAAACGTCAAATTGAACTACCGCCGCTTTTGGATCTTCGCGCACAAGCGCATGGCATAGATATCTCCTTGCCGTTGAGTCGGAAGGATTTTTTCGGACAGCCTCGGTCAGCATCTCAGCTGCAACTTCTGTCTTTCCAGAATTTAGCTCACTCAATCCACGACTGACCAATTGCTCGAATGGAACTGAGCTATATCGTTTGCTTTGCCCCCGAGATGAAATGCCTCCCGATGCCGAATGTGCTGTTTTACTGTTGACCAATGCCAAATATTTCTTTGCATTCTTATCGTCCGGCATGGCAGCAAGGTAATCGGCGAAGTCTTTCTGCGCTGAATGATACTCGCGCGTTTTCATATAATGCTGAGCACGATGCCAGAGTGCATCGGGCAACTTAGGATTGATCGCAAGAGCGGCGGAATAATCTGCAATTGCTGAAATTCCGTTATTCAATCCGTCATGTGCGCGACCTCGCAGAGTTAGTGCCTGGGCATTCCTGGGGTCCAGTTTGAGGGCCTGTTCGCAATTCTCAATTGCTTCCTCATAGCGCCTCAATGAAAGCAAAACCTTGGACAGTTTCACGTAAAGCTCGCAAAGAGTTGCCGGTTCGGATGTCGAAACCAACTTGATCGCCCTTGCATAAGTGCGAGCCGCCTGATTGTTGTCACCGAGCTTAGCTTCGAGATCAGCTCTTTCTTTCCAAAATTTGACCGACGTTCCAAATTGACTTGAGCTTGCCACTATTTTGAAATCTTCGAGTGCCAGGGCGGGATTGGTATTCATTACGGCCCATCCTCTGGCTGCTCTTGCATCAATCAGCTTCGGATCGGCCGCTACGGCCGCGCTGTAGTCCTTCACAGCACTTGCGAGATTGCCGAGCTTGTAATGCAGTAGTCCTCTATTGAGCAGTGCCCTTGCATCACGAGGGTTTAGCGATAAAGCAAAATTGAAATCTTTGAGCGCCATATCATCGCGCTTCAACAACATGTAGCACCACCCGCGGTGAACATACGCTTCTTCCAATTGTGGGTTTTTCTCAATCATCTTCTCGCACAGCTCAATTGCCTTTCCATGCCTGCCGGAGTCGGCTTCGCAAAGAGCTTTTCCGATCATGGCATTAGTGTCACCGGGTGCAATCGCCAGGGCTTTGTCGTAAAACGCCGATGCCTGCTCAAACTTACCGCACTGGCGCGCCGCTTGAGCAGCATTGTTGTAGCGATAAACATTTCTGTCATCAGAATTAAGCTGGAAGATTTTTTGATAGTCAGCCAAAGCGCTTTCGAATTTCCCAGCCCGAATATAATTTGTGGCTCGGTGGTCGAGAACCTCTTCGTTATTCGGATTTATCTTTAGTGAACTTGTAAAATCAGCGATTGCTTTGCCGGGCTCACCAATCTTGTTGTTGGCTCGGCCTCTGAAAAAGAACGCTCGCGCACGCATAGGGTTCATGTTTGCGGCAACAGTAAGAGAGTTGATCGCTTGCGGATACATTTTTGCTTCAAAAGCAGCTTCACCTTCGTGAAGAAAGCCCTCGGCCCTGTATAAGTTAAATACGAAAAAACCCATGAATGAGAAGAAAACAATCGCCGAGCCGATGATCACCGGCGTTGAGAAGACCTTTCCTGCCATTGTCAAAAACAGCTTGGCAGTATCTTCAGATGCCTCAGGCGGTGCAGGAGCCTCAACATACTGGGACTGAGAACGCATCAAAGTGGGGTCTTTTTCTGACTGTGCTGTCAGGGCTTCGTCAAACGAAATCGCTTTCAATCCGATGTAGGACGATCGGACCTTCTTTTCAGATTCGGAGGAGAACGCGTCACGATGCTTAGCATCGAAGACGCCTCCACGCTGAATCGCCTTCTCATAGGCGCCTTTAAACTCTTCTTGAATGCCCTTGTCGAAAGCACCCGGAATGGACTCGATTGCATCTCCGGAAATTTTCGCAATGCCTTTTTTGGTCGGGGCTGATGGATTTTTCGGAGGTGAGATGCGCATTGGCTCTTTCACAACCGCAGCCTTCTTAGTAGGTGCAGCGTTTTGCTCGGAAGTTAATTCTTCTTGCGAAGGCAAATCCTCTTCCTTAGCCGAACTAGACTCTTCCTCTGAAGCTATCTCCGTTTCAAGCTTTGCTTTTTTCTCTGGCTCTGGCTCCTGCTCTGCTTCCGTTACAGGCTCAGCCGTTGATTCTGCCGCCGGCTCTCTTTCTTCCAGCTCTAGTTCTGGTTCTGACGCGATCGACTGGTCGATATCAGGCTTTTCGTCCGGCTCCTCTGCTGCCAACCTTTCACTCTCGGGCACTACTATGGAGGAAGCCAGCTCACTGTCCGTTGAATCCCTCGCCGCAAGCGGCGTGTTTGCCAAAACTTCCTCTTTGGTAATCGCCTTCAATTTGGAAGAGCTTTGCGTTCCGTCGCTCTTCAATTTCTCCATAGCAGAAAGTACGCTGTCTCGATCGTGCTCGACTTTCTGGTCTACTTCCACTTCTGTGGCACGAGCTCGACGTTGGCAATAATTCGCAAGCGCTGCAAGCGCTTCGGGATGACTGTGTCGCAGAGCAGAAAAGAAAATACTGGTGGGGTCTTCAGCCAATTCGACTGCTAACCCCTTCTTCAAGAGTTTTTTCTTGTTTTTGGATCCGCTACCCCTGGACGAGTTTGGCATCGATTATCCTGACGCAGCCCAAGTTATCCGACAGTGAGTGCAAGGAGTTTTTGCAGCTCAGTACTAGCTCTTCTTACCGAATCAGCCATTGGGTTAAACCTTTCGGAGAACGTAGTGATAGAACTTATTTGACGAGAGGGAATATAGGCATTACATTTAGCTTTTCGGGACCTGTATTACTAGCCGGCACGCGGTACCAACCATGCTTTCACGGCGTAAAAGCCCACTCCAACGAAAGGGCTGCCACGGTTATTCAATTGCCGAATTACCGGCAGGGATGATTTTTCTGTTCGTCGGCGTGGCTATTCCGATGCTCATTTTGTGCTCGATTACCTATCGGGCGACGCTTTTGTTTTTTGCTGTCAGGGACAGCTGTATCAGAGCTGCAAAGGCACCAACATACACAGAAGCGCAGACGCGTGCCAACAATTCTTTCACGCGGAGCATCGCAGCTTTTAGCGAGATCACCGGCACCCAGCAAATCAGAATACTGGTTAAGCCCGTCAATGGGTCTGCCGCTAGCGTCGTCAACGGTCCTATAGCTCAGGCGGCTCTCAACAAAACCGACAACCTTTATTTCATCAGAGAGGTTGCCACCGGCACAGTTTCTCCTTTGATAGCAATGAAGGGCGGGTATTTCGGTATGAGTATTCCCGGACTGACCACCGCCTTCAACGTAACCTTTCGATACGACGCACTGGTCGAAAATCCTGATGGACTCACCGAGTAGAACCTTTCCGTGTTGGGGAGATTGAAAATGGCTAAAGGACTTAGAAGAAGCAAAAGTGGTGTGACGACCGTAGCGCTTGTAACGTTCATCGCCTTCTTCGCCATCATTCCTCTGGCAATTTTCGGCTTTGAGTTGGCTCGTTTTACTCTCATGCAAGCTCAGTTGCAGGCGTGTGCTGATGCTGGAGCCCTGGCTGGTACTGCAGCGCTGGCAAGTTCGCCGAGTGGAAGAACAATCGAGCAACAACACGAACTGGCCATGACAGTGGCCGCGCAAACCTTCGAGCAAAACACAATCTTGAGATCGGAGTTTGCCACTCCGGGCAGAGTGGCGAGACATTTAAACACAGGCTTCGACAGTTCTGCGCCGGCTTTGCGCAATGCAACTTTGAATATTCGGCTGTTCGATCAGAATGGCAACCCACGTCCGACCGGCTCTCCTGAAGCAACGACAATGAGGTTGGAGGCGTTTTACACCGACCAGGCGGTTTTCGCCGGCAACTTTTTTCCCACCGGTTTCCTAGAAACAGCCAGTGTCTATGCTGACGGTGGCTTACCGCAATTGGACCTGTTCTTATGCTTTGACGTATCAGGATCAATGGATGATCAAACACCGGTAACGCTCGTTAAAAGGTATTGGAGTGGCTCTCAAGTTTCTTACACAAGTGTCGCCAGCAATGCGATTTATCCGCTGTGTAGACCGCCCAAAGAAGGTACAGGTTTCAATGCAATGCAGCCGCAAAACCTTTCCTACGCTTCATACGGTGCGCCATCCAACCAGACCACCTGGATTTTTTCCGAGTCCATAAATCCGAGCGGCAATTTGCTGGCCGGATTGCGCGGAAATCGATCTACTTATCCACCGGGAAATTTGCCCGCACCCCTGCCGGCATCGGCCACTCAATACCCGCTTGGTACGCTCGTTCCCGAACAGGGTTTGCCTCCCGGAAATTTCGATCCGAGGGATAGAAGCAACGTAGCCGGCAATGGTATTACGCACACATCGTACGGCAACGGATTTACCGACATGGTCGTGCAAGTGCCCAGCGTCGGCGGCTATGATTTCTCGAGAATTGAAACTTGCGTTGAAGCTTCGCGCGGCAATATGGAAAGCTCAGCGATATTGCTGCAAAGTCAAGGAGGAGTATCGGTCAATCCTGTTCTGCCGCCACCACAAGCAGGTTATTACAATGCTTATTGGCGCCAGGTGCGAGCTACTGCGCAGCCAATTGCCGACTCCAGAAATGCTTCGGAGAATTTCTTCCGCATCATGAATACAAGCTCCAATGCGCACTTTGGTTTGGAAACATTTACGGATACTGCCGGTACAGCCCCCAACAGCACCTACACCGGAATATCGCAAAACTCTGATCAAAACTGGGTGCATGGCGGAATTCAAGCATTTCCGCTGCCGTTCATCACACTGAATCAAACATCAAGCAACTTCCAGGATGTGATTGATGCAGTGCAGGGAACTGGTTCATTTACTCTGCCGCTCGGTCCGACCGGAAAAACGAATATTGCGGATGCTCTAAAGATGGCGCTGGATGACCTGGGAAATCCGGGCAAGACGCGGTCACGAGCCAAGAAAGCAATAATTCTATTTACTGATGGAATTCCAAATCGTCCTGTCGATGAAACGACTGGAAAAAGTGAAGCGCGAAATCAAGCTCGAAGAGCGCGACGAATGAATGTACCGATCTACACAATTGGTCTTTCACAAAATACGACAATCATTCCTCAGCAAGACGCTCTGCTTGGAGATATAAGAACAACCTCTAACGGCATTGCAGCTCTGTCGGCCGACGGTGCAATTTACATTCGGGTAAACAACTCGACTGCACTCAACCAGGCATTCCAAACAATTGCCCGCAGTCTGGTAGTACTTCAACAGTAGGAGCTTTGATGAGGCGCAGGTCAAAACGACGGTCAGGGATAGTCCTAGTCGAAATAGCACTGGTATGCATCTTGCTGGTGATTTTCTCGCTATTGGCTTGGAATCTTGTTGTGGTCGTCTGGGGATTCGCCACATTAGACGCCGCAGCGCGCGACGCGGCGCGGGCCGCGGCCAACTACAATAATGCGACTGATGGATTAAGAGCTGCACAGCAGGCAGCTCTCGCACACACCACAGACGGATACTTCGTGACGCAACCGACCGTACGTGGAGCAGGAGCACCGGCAACGGATTTTCGCTGGATCGATAATCCTGGCGGAACTACGCCTCCGACCGGTTCGCCGTATGTCGTCGTCACAACGCGCGCTCGCGTAAGAGTGCCTGTTGCACTGAATTTCTTTGGCGCGCAAATGGCCAACAATCAACTTTTCTACAATAGGACATATGTGTTTCCTATTTTGAAATTGCCGTTTACTCCGCCTCCGCCCGGAACGCCAGATGAAGAGCCGGCAGCACCGCCTCCCGTGGCGGTGTC
>PNKB01000228.1 GCA_013997645.1 Cyanobacteria bacterium PR.3.49 | reverse complement strand
AAAGGCGTTTGGCGGTCGTCACGGAAATCGACCAGGCCTCCTTTGCAGCAGCACCTTTGATTATCATCGGGGAAACACCGAGGGCGGCGCCCAGATAAAACAACCCCGCCAGTTGAAAGGGCGGCAGAGTGGCAAGCATGGCCTTTCCAGCGGGTGCGGCACCGGCAAATAACATGGCCGATAAAACGGCAAGAACAATCGCGAACATGAAAGTTGTGCCAAACCTCATCCGAGGGCCCAAATCGCCGTATAGTACCCGAGTTATATGTGATTTTTATTGGTTTTACATAATTCTGGAACTGCATGTGTATCCAAAACGTCATCCCGCGGGAAAGAAAGATATGGATGTAGGGAGTAAAATCAGTTCTAAAGCAGCCATCAATCCCATAATTTCGTGATGGACGGGGAAACAAAATGGAAATCTCAAAGAAACTTGTACTGGCAGCAGCGATTACTTTCGCCTTATCGAACATTGGCGTTGAAGCCCTGGCGGCCAATGCTGCTTCATCCGTAAAACAAGCAGCCGGCGACGACGATGACGACGATTCCAAACCGGTGAAGGCAGCGGCAAAAAACAAAACATTCAGCGGCAATGTTTCCTGGTACGGTCCGGGCTTCGACGGCAGACTGACCGCCAGCGGCGAAAGATTCAATATGATGAAGCTGACCGCTGCGCACTTAAAATTGAAATTCAACACCAAAGTTTTGGTTGAAGATCCGCGCACCGGCAATACGGTGATTGTGCGAGTCAACGATCGTGGTCCTTACCACGCCAAACGAGTCATGGATCTTTCCAAAGGTGGAGCAATGAAATTGGGCACAATTTCACGCGGTGTGTCATATGTCGATTGCATGATTATCGACGACGACAAGAAAAGCTAAGGTGCCTTACTGAAAGCGACTCGATAAGCTTCAGCCGACGCTCATCAAAGTGAGCATTTCCACCACTTCGGCAAAAGAAATCGGTGGACGCAAACTCTTCAAAATTGATTGGCATTCAGTCAGCTCCAGACTGGCAATTTTTTGACCGCGATTGTAAAACTCGACCAACTGCGCGTTTCCGGGCGCAAGCGAAGCGGTCACACCACTGCTCGGTCCAAGCAATCGCTCCAGCTCGGCATTCAACTGCGAGCCGACATCACCGGAAACTGTTCCGCATGCCGACGAGGTGGCAAGCCCAAGACCAGCAGTTAGTCCGGCAGAGAGGCTAAGTCCAGGCGTTGCCTGCCCGCTGCCCGCCGCATAATCGAACGCACCACCGGAAGTGGCATAGGCTTGAACGGCACGATTGATGAAATCGTCCCTTTTGTCTTTGCCAATTTTTTCCAGAATTCGCAGGGTTTCCGGGTCGACACGAAAAGTCAGTTCGCTCACGCACGAGATCCTCTGATGAATTTTTGGCTTATTCCTTGCTCTCAATTGCTCTGGCACGGGTGTCCAAAGCGGCGGCTTCATCCTTGCGCCCCATGTCCCGCAACAGTGCCGCATAGTTTCTCAAACTGGCGGCCACTTTTATGTCTTCTTTACCGTAAAGCTCTTCCCGCAATGCCAATGAGCGCTTGTACAAAGGTTCCGCTTCAGTATATTTTCCTTCATCCCTGTAAAGTCTGGCCAAATTATTGAGGCTGGTAGCCAGCTCCGGCAAGCTCTCACTTCCACCTTTTTCGTCTATAGCAACCGCTTCCTTGAAGGAGGGCTCGGCATCATTGCCCTTGCCCTGCTGTTTATATATGAGCGCCAAGTCATTCATATCTTTTCCAATTTCCGGATTGGTGTCACCAAGAACACCTTTGCGAACAACGATGACGCGCTTCATAAGTGCTTCTGCTCCGGAAAAATCTTCCATGTGCAGATAGATTTCCTTGAGATTGTTCATTGCCGTTGCATAGAGCAAACTCTTGTCGCCTTCCAGCTTCTCGGCGATGGTTACGGACTTCTCTAGGAGCGGTTTGGCTTCGTCGTATTTATCCAGCGAGTCTAAACTGAGCGCTCGATCGGTGAGTGCTTCCAAATAGGCACGCGGATCTTCTTCTGCGCGTTTTTCTCTGATTTCCAGAAGGCGCTTGGAATAAGGCAAACAGGCTTCAAATTCGCCTTGCTCGCGCAAGTTTTTGCAAAGGTTATGCAAACAAGTCGAAATCGCTTGATCATTGCCGATGGTCTCGGCCGTCTTTAATGCACGTTCTAGCAACTGCTGCGCAAGTTCGGGCTTTTCCCACTCGCGATACATGCCGGCCAGATTATTCATTGCCGCCACAACATTAAGATGGTCGCCGCCCTGCTGCTTCTCTCTGAGCTCAATCACCTTCTTGTAGAGAACTTCAGCCTCGGCATACTTCTTCTCGTGGCGCAATTGAACTGCCTGGTTGTTTAAAGTGACAGTCTGCGCATCTACGTTGCCGGTTTTTGCAGTCAGCTCAGCCACTCTTTCAACATACTTAGAAGCGCCGGTCGCGTCACCGAGAATTTTGGCCACATGCCCCAGGCTATTAAGTATGGGAATCAGCACATTTTCGCTTTTGCCTTTGTCCTTTTCGGCGATTGCCAGGGCGCGTTCATATTGCTGTTTGGCTAATTCGAATTTCTTCTCTTTGAAATAAAGCTTGGCCAGGTTATTAAGGCTGGGCACCAAACTGATACTGTCGGCGCCGACTCCTTTCTCTTTGACTTCCAGGGCTCGCTTGTATACTGCTTCCGCTTCGGCGTCCTTATTCTGCGACTCGAGAACGAGTGCCAGATTATTGAGCGTAATTCCAAGCTTTCCGTCGTCCAGACCGGATGATTCACACTCTTTTAGCGCCGAGCGAAAGATAGTCTCGGCCTCAGCAAAGTTACGAGACTTATAGAATTTCTCACCGTCGGCAATGAGATTGCCCCACTCTGTCGCACCCGCCCAAACAGGGTTGGTGAGCGAGAAACAGAAAGAGAGAAGAGAGAGTTGAATCAGTCGTATGTTCTTGCGTGCGTTCATGCTGATTTCTATTTTTCCTGGTTACAAAATACACAAGGGCGCCACTAAGACCACTTTAGCGGAAGGTCGGCGAACATACATTAGATAGATCTGCAAGCTATTCTTTTTTGAATCCCAATTCTTTGGCTTTAGCTTCATCACTGGTAGCACGGGTGGTATCACCAATCGCCTTATATGCTTGAGCGCGGTTGTAATAAGCTTCTCCAAGTTTTGGATTCAGCGACAGGGCTTTGTCGAAATCATCGATTGCCAGCTTAAACTGCTTGAGGTGTCGCCTGGCTACTCCGCGTGTGTCGTAAGCCGCCGCCAAATGAGGAGCAAGATCAATTGCTTTGGAGCTGTCATCCAGTGACTTATCGTACTGACCTAAGTCGTTGTAAACGGCAGCGCGATTATTCAAGGCTGCCGCGCATTTGGGATCGATCGAGAGAGCCTTATTGCAGTCCTCGAGCGCTTCGGCGAATTCTTTGTGCCGCCCGTGCGCCCAGGCGCGATTAACGTAAGCAACCACATAATTGGGAGAAAATTCCAGAAGTGAAGTCAAATCTTCCAGGGCTTTCTTGTGGTTGCCCAAGGTTTCATACGCAGTGCTGCGATTGAGCAATGCATTGATGCTCTTCGGATTAATTGCCACCGCCTTTGTGTAATGTTCGATTGCCTGTTCGAACTTTCCGTCTTTTGCATAATCGGAGGCCTTCTCGCATTCCTCCTCCTCGGGAGTGGGAGCGCCGACATCAGGATCGGTCAGGCAGGACCATTTTGCCCCCTTCAATTCGAACAAAAAATTCTTCACTTTGGCTGTTTTTGCATTCGGACCTTCGGGCTCTTCCCGCACCGTTATGACAGCATGCTTATAGCCTTGAAGCGATGCATCCTGCTTGAAAAACGACCAGATTTCCTCGACTTCCTTTTTCAACTTGGGCGAGTCGGTAAGCTTGTAATCGCTTTCATAGCTCAAAAGCAAAGCTTGATCGCCGTCGGCAAAAATCAAGGGACCGACAAAATGCAATTTCATTTTTTTGCCGGAAGGCAAAAGTTTGACGGTGAACTTCGGCTGATGCGAGGCGACGTGCAATTTGAGCGTCGGCTCCGGAACAATATGCCGCGGCAGAGCTTCAGCGGAGCCCGCAAATATAAGACCCGCGGACAGGGCCACAACTATCGATTTACAGGCCGATACTTCTGCTTTCTTACTGGTTGCCATTAATGCTTCTCTTTTCGATTCCTATATCGACGCTGCTTTTCTTTCATGTACCCGGGCTCTTTCAATTGCTTGGAGATTTGAAAAGTCGCAAACCGGCAAGCGTCGGAGCAGAATTTGGCCTTCGACGAAAGCACAAACAGATCTTCGCACCTTTGAATCTCATCCGCCACCCGCGGTTCCGCTTCGTGAATTAACGAAATCTCGGCTCGCCAGGCTGATTCTCGCTGGGCAGGCAAAGCCCCCAGCCTTTTTCTCTCTTGTTGCTCCTCGCGAAACAGACCCTCGCAGCGGACTATTTTGGGCGATGACTGGCTGTCGAGCGCCTCGGACAGGAAGGCGGCGAATTGAATGAGCAAGGTGTCGCAGACGGATTTCAGGAAGTCCGCATCGGAATTGCTCGCCTGGCGAGCCATTAAGAGAGGCAATCCGTTCAAATCGTGCTCTTCGTTAATTGTCAACGAAATGCCCTGCAGCCTCTCCTGCAAGCATTCAAGCGCGGGCGACTCCCCAAAATGCAAGCTGGTGACCTGCTCGCGCATAAAACCGAGCTGTTCGAAAAAAGTGGCAAGCTCGCCGGAAGATAGATTCAACCGACGCCCTGTCAATTTATACAGCCAGTCGAGAACATCACCATCGCCGGTCCAACCGGTCTCCTCATTCAAAGTGTCAATCCAGCGCAGTTTCAAGCCTTTCTCCAAACCCACATTGACTACCACGATTGCCCGTGGTATCGTTACCACGATCAACCGTTGTAATTATACAACGCCCAGCTGTTAGAACTCTTTCGCGAAACTGACGGTCACTTTCACTTCGCATTTTTTGATGCGGGTAACTGTTTACGTGGTGAAAAAAGCATGATGCAAAAAAACATTTTGAGCAGTTCTGCAAATTACCTTTCCGAATTTCTGCCGATTTTCAAAAATGTATTTCCAGTTTGCGCGGCTATAGGACTTGCTGCCTTAATCGGCCTTGTCGACGTTCACCTGGCGGGCAATCTCGGCGCAGCGGTCCAGGCAGGGGTAGGCATCGGCGACCAGGCTCTCTTTTTTGCCGCATTGTTGGGAACAGGAATCGCTCAGGCATGCGGCTCTTTAATTGCCAGAGCAAGAGGAGCAAAAGAATCTGTCCAAGCCGCAAAGTTTGCCACGGCCGGCTTGATCCTGGCGACACTTCTCGGTGCAGCCGCTTCGATTATCGCTTTTGTATTTGCAGAACAGTTTTTGACCCTGTTCAGCAATGATGCCGCGGTGCGCAATGCGGGATCGCTTTACTTAAAACTGTGCTCGATTGCCAACGTACCCTACTGTTTATTGCTTACGCAATCAGCAATTCTGCGCGCCTCGGCAAAGAGTTTTTCCACAGTTTTTCCCTGGTTTATCGCAGCCACAATCAGCATCGCTTTTTCAATTTCCTTGCCTAACTTAATGCCGGACGGACGCGTACATACACTGGAGTACATTGCACTGGCGTGGAATCTTGGCGCCTACACTGCAGTCAGTTTCGGACACGCAGAAATGAGGCGGACCGGCTTCGATTTTTTCAATCAAAATTTTGACATGCAGAGTATTTGTTTGAGCATGAAACAAATTTTGGCGCTTGGTCTGCCTATCGCTCTTACAGAAGCGGCATGGCTAGGATCAAACTTTTTCATCTATCTAATTCTCGCGCAAATGCCGTCTGCAAATGACGCGCAAGCAGCCTGGACCATTCGTTTAAAAATCGAAGAACTAGCCGCCACACCTCTAATTCTTGCTACCAGCATGACGGCTGCAACTCAGGTTGGCCAACTGGTCGGCGAGGGCAGCATAGCAAAAGCTGCACAAACAGCCGACAAAATAGCAATCTTTGCGGCAACACTGATGCTGGTTTTGGGAATGCTAGTCTGTTTCAACAGTGACATTCTGGCTGGAAACCATGCCACCACACAAGAATCGGCAAAACTGTCGCAACTCTTGCTGAGTGCTTCTATCTTGTTCTATCCGCTGTCGGCGTTCTACATTACAGCTTTCGGAGCGCTGGAAGGGGCAGGTTCTACATTGAAGCCTATGTTCGCTGTCGTGTGTGGGCTTTTCTTGCTAAGAATACCTCTGGCAGCCTTTCTTGCACTTCACATGCAGATGGGAATGTCTGGACTTCTAATCGCAATCGTTATCTCGCACATTGCTGTGGCACTGTCTGCAGTATCACAACTGCGCTCATTTTTCGGGTACACTTTGAACATGCGCCAACAGGAATTGAGAATTTGAAGAAGTTGCAAAATTCAAGACGGGAATTGCGCGAAGAAAGTTTTGACTCTGCCGCTTCCAGACGTGTAGAGGAGAAAAGTGACGCTCTAGAAGAGATGGAGCTGGCTAAAGAAGGCGACCAGACTTCGAAGATTTTGTCACGGAAAATTGTCGCGATTTTGATACTCATACTTGCGCTCATCGCCATTGCGTGGCTATTCATACCCTCTGCCAAAGCGGGCGAAATACAGAAAAATGGAGCGGTGAGTGAGGCGGCGTCACCACAGAAAGTCATATACAGGCTCGGTCTTCAGCCCAATACGTATGCCACAAAAGGGGCATTGAGAGCCACAGAAGAGCACAATCGATTCACGCGATTGGACAAGAAGACAATAAAAACGATGGAGCAGCAGAACATCGCAGATGTTTCGCTGGAAGGCGCCAAAGTCAAAAACAGCGATCTAAAAAAACTGGCCAGATTGGATAGCCTTTACATGCTTGATCTACAGGACAGCACCGGTTACAGCCCAAAGGCTCTCAGAGCATTTAAAAACACTAGTTTGAAACGACTGTATCTTGACGGCGCCGGCATCACAGACAAATGGATTCCCACTATCATTGAACTGCCGGTCGAGTTTCTCTCTGTTATGGGCAACAATCTTTCCGACGAAAGTATCGAGAAGCTGTCCAAAAACAGTACTCTGAGATACTTAAAATTCGAAGCCGACAATTCTAAGAAGATTCAGGACGCTTTCCGAACCGGCCACTGGATGCGCTTGCCGGAGGGCACCGTGCGCGGGTTCCATTACTATCGCAATGAAAACCCTGCGCCGCCGCAACAGTAACCCCGGCGGTTTGCTTTAATTGGAACGATTGAGCGGCGCCCCTCATGTAAAATAGTGCAACGGGGTCCCATGAAAACGAATTCGCCTTCATGCGCTGGCAAGGTCGCGACGCGATCGAGTTTATTAACTCCAGCGCGATTGCCAAAGAGGAAAGATGGCCCAGATTACCGCGGACCTGAAGACTGAGGAGCTCCTCCAGCTCGCCGCCGACAATCACCACAAGCGCATTACCCTGAGCGAAGAAGAGCGCAAGATGGTAATCGACCTTTTGAAGAAAAAAGGCGCTGAAGAGTTGGAATACGGGCAAGAAATAGAATTCGATACGGTCAGACTTGTCAGGCGCGTCACTGGCGCAGTAGGCGTCTATTTCAGCTGAAGCGCTCGGCTGAAGTTTTAGAAAGGGCATTCGAATCGCAAGTCAAGTGTAACCGGGAGTTACAGCCCGCCCTTAGGGTGCCAAATGGGGCGACATTCTAGGGGATAATTGCCATTCGACCAACCGGCATACCCGAGGGAGGGGTGCCGAGATTGCGCGTCCGCATGAGGAAACAAAAATGGCCCGAGTGGTGCTGGGAATGTTGGGGCTGGGAACGGTCGGCACAGGCGTTGTTGAACTCCTGAGCAAGCATCGTCACTTGACTCTTAAAAAAGTAGCGGTGAAAGACGTTCAAAAAGAGCGCGAAACAAAGCCCAATTGCCCGCTCACAACCGACGTCAATGAGATCATCAACGATCCTGAGATCGAAGTACTGGTAGAAGTGATGGGTGGCGAAAACCCGACTGTTTCCTATTTGGAGCAAGCAATCAAGAAGCGCAAGCACATCGTGACCGCCAACAAAGAAGTGCTGGCGAAACACGGTCCAAGGTTATTCGCACTGGCAAAAGAGCACGGTGTGGCAATATTCTTCGAAGCGTCGGTTGCCGGCGGGGTGCCGCTGTTATCCACCATTCACAAAGGCTTGGAAGCAAATGAAA
>PNKB01000227.1 GCA_013997645.1 Cyanobacteria bacterium PR.3.49 | reverse complement strand
CGAGTATTTTCATTAGATGAGCGAGCGTTTTAGTGTTAAGTACATCGGATGCCTTCAAGCACGCTCTTTTCGCTTGGATAATGCCATCTTTTATATAGTCGAGTTCTTCAACACTGTGAGCATCAGAAGCTATGGATAAGAGCACACCAGCTTCCTTAACACTGCGACAATGCATGTCACTTAAATCCAACCTGTCCGGCTGGGAATTCAATTCAAGAGCAACATTGTTTTCTTTGGCGGTCTTAATCAGGTGCCGCATGTCTAAATCATAAGCAGTTCGTTTGTTTATTAGCCGACCGGTCGGGTGAGCGAGAATGTTTAGGAATGGATTCTTCAGTGCCGAAGACAATCTGCGCATTTGGCTTTCTCTGCACAGATGGAAGTGGGAATGAATTGCCCCAATGACAATGTCCAGCTTGGCGAGTATCTCCGGCGGGTAGTCCAGGGAACCGTCTTCAAGAATGTCCACTTCGGCGGCTTTCAGAACTCTTATTCCGCTGACTTCTTTATTGAGGCAATCAATCATCTGCATTCGTTCTTCGAGGCGCTCGATGCTCAGTCCATTAGCAATTCGCAAATGAGGCGAGTGGTCTGTTATGGCAATATATTCATAGTTTTTTTTCTTTGCTGCAAGAACCATTTCCAAAAGCGAGTTACGTCCGTCGGTTTTATCAGTATGAAGGTGAAGATCGCCACGCAAATCATTCTCACAAATGAGTTCAGGTAATTCAAATTTATGAGCGGCCTCAATTTCACCAATATTTTCTCTCAACTCAGAAGGTATGTATTGCAGTCCGAGTGCTTTGAAGATTGATTCTTCCGTTCTGCCGGCAATCCTTTTACCCAGGCGGAAGACACCATATTCATTCAGTTTGAACCCTTCGTAAAGAACAAACTTTCTAAGCGCGATTGTATGGTCCTTGCTTCCCGTTAAGTACATCCACATGGCACCAAAGGTTTCGTGCGTAGCGAATCTGATGTCGACGCTTCGGCCGGATTTAAGTACAACACTCAAACGCTCGGTCCCGGATGAAACAATTCTATCTACATCTACTCGTTCTTTTAAACGAGAAACAAAGTCACACTCTTTATTTTTGAGGATGACAAAGTCAAAGTCGCGGACAGTTTCCTTTCCGCGTCTCAAGCTTCCGGCTATTTCTGCCCTCTCAACACCTTCTATGGAGCGCAAGGCCCAAAGCAAACTCTCGGCCTGGCGGCGGGCATCAAAGAGTCGCATTCGTTCCGGCTTTGCCAGAAGCTGCGCAGATTTGAGAATTTCATTTTCGAGCTTTTCTCCGAAGCGTGGCAGTTTTCGCAACTCTCCTTTGCTTGCGGCCGCTATCAGGGACTCGAGCGAATCTATACCGCGTTCTTTATAGAGTTGCTGCACTCTCTTTCCACCTAGTCCACGAACCTTTAGCAGTTTCTCGAGTGACTTTGGTGTTTTTTTCAAAAGCTCGTCTAATAACTGGCAACGACCAGTTAGGACGATTTCAGTGACTTTATTCTCCAGGTCGTTGCCGATACCTGGTAAATTTTGAAGGTCGAAATTGCTGGCAACTAATTCGTTAATGTCATTTGCCAGGGCACTGAAGGTTCGCGCCGCATTTCTATACGCACGAATTCGAAAAATGTTTCCGTTTTGCAGCTCTAGCAAGTCCGCTATCTCGTTAAAGATGGCTGCTATGTCTGCGTTATGAGCTTTTACCGCTGGATTAGGGCAGGAAGTCGTGTGCATGAATATACGAATTATTTTTTACTTCGTTGCGGCTATGTTTTCAAAATCGTTTTTTGCCTTTCCATGCTTAAGCGATTTTTTCGCTCTCAGCAGAACTACGGAGCAGGGGGATAACGGAATGAGATCTTTTGCTGTACTGCCCAGAAGGAACTTTCCTAGACCTCGCCGACCGTGCGATCCCATGAGAAGCAGATCGGCTTGAAAAGCCTCAGCTTCTCTTGCGATCTCATCCTTTACTATCCCTTCACGCACCGCTGTTTCAACCTCCACACCAGGGAAATAACTTCTCAAATTTTCAGCTACCGTGCGCACAAGGGCCTCGGAGTTTTGCTCATATTCCATACTTGGCCATTCATACACAGCTCTATTGGCGTCCACAACATGCAAAACCTTAAGCTTGATGGCGAGGGTGTTGAGTTGCACCAAAAACTCTCTAATTTCTTCGTCAAATAGCAAATCTTCAACTGGTATCAAAACTTTGGTGATCATCTCTTTTATCCTCAAGCGCTAACAGGCGATCATCAGCATTGTGCATAGCAGCGCCATCGCCAGGCATGCTCTTTGAGGATGATTCGTCTATCATCCTCAAGTATCAAATGATGGGTCGATTCCAGGCAAAGAATGTCCATCAGACTAGCGTTTGAGCGCCGGCGTGTTTGCTCTTTGACGAGTCTTCAAGGTCTTCGACCCATTGGCGCGGCTTCACGATGGTAACTGCACATTCGGCGTGAGACAAAACCGCATACGAAACGCTGCTTATTCTCAGGCGCGAAAGATCCCCTCGACCGTGCGAGCCCAGAACGATGACATCAGACTGAGATTCTTCGGCAGTCTCTAGAATCACTCTGTGAGGTGTTCCCAATAGTACCGAGATTTCAATTGGCACAGATGGAATCATCTTGGGGTGCATGTCGTTTCTCACTTCGTTGAGCAGAGTTGATGCAGACCTCAGACGTTCTTCGAGAATTTTTCGAGTTTCTCCGTGTCCAGACATAGAAGTTAGAGTGTCTGTAACTTGGGACGGTTCGATGACGTGCAGTAATTTTATTATCGTACCGTGATGGGAGAATGCGGCTGCGACAAAATCTACGATTGGGTTGATCAGTGTGTCGTCATCGATAGCTACAAGTACTCTCATTTCCGATTCTCCGCCGTGGTTATGAATTGCTCGCAGGACCGGTGCCGCCCTCGGTAGAAACCATCCCTGGTTGCTCTCAGCTGGAGAACCTGCGTCATACTCGCATTTTTTCACCAGGAGTTTGTTCGATCATCGTTTTTGGGGACTATTCTGTGAAAGCGAAAAGCCTCCTATTGATTTGCGTACCATCGATGCATCGGCCTTTTGGACGAAAGTCTCTCCATCGCTCAAGTAATTGGCACTTTCAGATAATGCATTCTGTTCGAGGGCAAGCCTTCGGGCACTTGAAAACGCGAGATTAATTTGGCACGGGTTTTCTTTGCAGGAACTTTATCTAAAGCAGTACACTCCTGACAGTACCTTCATAAGGCTCCAACAACATGGCGCAAGCGGCTGGAAAAAGACCTCACGTTGTCATTTTAGGCGGCGGCTTTGGCGGTCTGGCTGCCGCACAGACATTGAAAAATGCCGATGTCGATGTGACGGTTGTCGACAAAACCAACTATCACCTCTTTCAGCCGCTTCTTTATCAGGTGGCGATGGCAGGACTTTCTGCCGGTGATATCGCTCACCCTATTCGTTCGATTTTGAGACAGCAGAAAAACACAGAAGTTATCTTGGCTGAGGTCACGAAAGTCGATTTGAAAGCCAACCTTATTCACACAAGCGTAGGCGAAATCAACTACGACTATCTGATCCTGGCTGCCGGAGCGCAAACCAATTACTTTGGACATAACGACTGGCCGGACTTTGCTGTTGGATTGAAAGATATTGATGATGCTCTCGAAATTCGCAGGCGCGTTTTGGTGGCGTTCGAGGACGCTGAAAGTGAAAAGGATACTGTAAAACAGAAGCAAATGCTGACGTTTGTCGTGATTGGCGGCGGACCCACAGGAGTCGAGTTGGCGGGCTCTCTTGCAGAACTGGCGCGCCATTCTCTGGTTCGCGATTTCCGTCATATCAACCCGTCCTCCGCCCAGATCATTCTTCTTGAAGGGCTGCCGAGGGTCCTGCCGCCGTTTGTAGAAGAATTATCTGCCAAGGCGGCCGAGCAGCTCAAGCGCATCGGTGTCGAGGTGCGAACCGGTGTCAAAGTGACGAACATTAATGAATGTGGCGTGCATGTTGAGGGCGGAGAGATTATTCCCAGTTCGACTGTAATGTGGTGCGCAGGTGTTGCCGCTGTTCCTCTGACGAAAACGATGGATGTGAATCTCGATCGTGGGGGGCGCGTAATTGTCGAGCCGGATCTCTCAATTCCTAATTTTAAAAACGCTTTTGCAATCGGAGATGTATCTAATTTTGCGCATCAGGGCGAAAAGCCGCTTCCGGGGCTGGCTCCTGTGGCTATGCAACAAGGAGAAGCTGCGGCTCGGTCTATTTTGGACGATTTGTCCGGTCGCACGCGCCGGAAATTTCACTACACGGACAAAGGCACCATGGCTACAATCGGCAGATCCGCCGCGGTCGCAGACCTCGGCAAACTGAAGCTGAGCGGTTTGCCTGCGTGGCTAGCCTGGCTCTTGATACACATTCTCATGCTGATCGGCTTCCGCAATCGTGCAGTTGTTTTTCTCAATTGGCTCTGGTCGTTTTTTACTTACGACCGCGGCTCGCGACTGATTACAGGTCATCGCATGGAAGCCGGTTGCCCAATTGACTTAAGACAAAAGGTGAAAACAGAAACCAAATAAAAAGCCGGTCGGATTTGCATCCAACCGGCTCGGAACGGTGTCGTTCGTTCCTCTGGGTGGCAAGACCACCCGAATGTCGAATGGTTCCCAGCTTAAACAATTAATTCCACAAATTATCTTTGTGCCTCGAACCCAAAGCCTGTGCCCGAGACAGGTTTCGGAAGCCCCAATTTGCTGGTCACCTGATTAAGCAATTCGGCAGTTTTTTGAGTGTCCGAAGCGCTTTGAGTCGATGACACCAGGCGCAGATCCAGCGCTTGTTGCAAGTATTGCTGTGCTTCATGCATGCCGTTCAATGAGAAACAAATCCAACCCAGCTGGTGATAATCAGAGGCCAGAGCGGTTTTGTCCGCCCCGACATCTCTCTCTTCTATCTCCACCACCATCTTCAACAGCTGATATGCAGTCAAATAATCGCCCTGCTGTATGCAGGTTTCGCTCACGTGGCGCAACCTGTCAGCTTCTCGGCGTAAGATATCGTTTTGCATGTGCCCTCCGCACAGACGTCCCATCTACTGTCTTGCAAGGAAGACAGCTGCGAGTTTTTTTGCCCACATTGAGTCCGCGTGCGAGGTCCGCGAGCAGCCTTTTACGGCTAATTACAGTCTAGTAAAGCCGAAGGCAAATGTAATCTAGTGTATCCATACAAAACGTATGGGTTATCCATTGTTCGGCAATTGAGTCGCATATTGGAACGTTTTGCGTTTTTTAAGGTCTTCCATCCGATAAGAGGCAGGCACAAGCCAGAGTTGGAGACCCTCATATGAATACTCTTCAAAATAGACCACGGCTGAAATTTCATTCTCGTCCGGCCAAGCACCGTTATTCGCTAGTTTTTATGTCTGTCCTTCTCATTCTTGGCTGGACCGTAATGCCGCTTTTACTTACTCTGACCTATTTTTCAGTGCAGCGTGATTTGGCTGCCGGCTTTGCTGCGATACTTCTAGCCTTTGCCATTCTAGTTTGCCTGTCAATAGCGACTCGCCAGTTTCTCAAACTGAGTACTGCCGACGGTTATGAATTGCTAATTCACAACGATGTTGTTTTCCTTTTCGGGCTGGATAAGATGGAGAATAAGCGCCTCTGGAGAGAGGTTCCGCTCTCGTCAGTAAAAGAAGCCGACTATTACCCGATCTCCGGCTCGTTGACAATTGTCTTGCATACGGAAGGACGGCCGGATCTGGAATTGCCGCTTTGGGCATTTGGTCGTCATGCAGAAAAGAGTGTCGTTGAATATCTCAGAACGCGCATTCAAGTTGTGGACATTCCGTCCGCAATAGTAATTTAGTTTGAAAGCCAATGATGCCGAGGGGAGCCAACAGGAATGAAGAGTGAAAAACTGCCGCTTAAACATGTGATGGCCAATGTCTTGGAAGAGTCACGCATGGTTTTGCCCGGTGTACAAGCACTTTTCGGCTTCCAGTTAATTTCGGTTTTTAACAGTGGTTTTGAATCATTGAGCTCATTTGATAAAGATGTTCACTTGGTCGCCTTGATTCTGAATATACTCGCTATTGGCTGCGTAATGGCGCCGGCCTCTTACCACAGACAAGTAGAGCGCGACTGCGTTTCCGAACATCTCGTTCATTTTTCCAGCAAGCTTCTGTGCCTGGCGCTGGTACCGCTGGTGCTATCACTTTCTCTGGATTCGTATGTGGTTTGCAAAACGATCACGAACAATTTCGAATGTGGAATAATCGTTGCCCTTTTCACATTTACTTTCCTGTCATTAATCTGGTACGCCGTGCCGCAGTTCGAGCGCCGAAGAAGAAATACAAGACGCGCAGAGGATCAGCAAATCACCTGCTGAGTTATGTTTTTATCTAGGCCAAAAATATCAAAATCCAAACTATGCAGCCGCCCAGTTTCGGGCCGCGTCATCGAGCAAAAATTGCACTTCTTGATCGGATGTTTGAGTGAAATCGGCATACCATGAGCCGACCGACCAGAATGGATTGGGTGTCTGTAAGCACACAGTCTGATCTACTTTGCGGCCAAGCTCAGTCAATGTTTCAGGTGAGGCCACGGGCACTGCCACGATCAGTTTTTTCGGGCGCTGATTCTTGATAGCCTGTACGGCTGCAGTCATCGAGGCACCAGTGGCCAAGCCGTCATCGACTAAAATCACGGTTTTGTTTTCAATGCGCAAGTACTCTCTTCCACGGCGATAAAGCTCTTCCCGTCTGTCTAATTCTTGCGCTTCAATTTGCGTGATTTTGTCTATAACAGTGCGCGGGATGTCGAGTTCCGTAATCAGCTTGTCGTTCAATATTCTGGTGCCGCCCGAGGCGATTGCACCAACTGCCAACTCATTATTTCCCGGTGCACCGATTTTTCTTACTATAAAACAGTCCAAAAACGCATTGAGAGAGCGCGCTATTTCGTATGCTACAGGAACCCCACCGCGCGGGAGCGCAAGGACGAGTATGTGTTTGCTTCCGCGATATCCCGCCAATTTCATTGCCAGGCGTCTGCCGGCATCGCGTCGATCTCTGAAAAACATGCGGTCGTCCATTTTTGCTCACATTTCTAGTTTCTAGGGCAGTTATTAGTGAGCAGACTGCTGGGCGCCTCATAAGTTCCGAAGCGGCATAGGTTATTAAGGTTTCTATAGTTATGCGTCACTTATTTAGCTCTGACGTTATTCAATTTTGCAATCCGAAACTCAGGGGTTTGCATATAAAAAGCGTTAAGAATGGCTATCTATGGAACTTTTGGTTATTGAGCCTGTCCTCATCATCGGACCTGGTGGGTGAAATAAAGGAACATGCAATGAGTAGAAAAGCGATCAAAAAAGAGGTGGAAATCCAGTCTAACGCGTTAACGCTAATAGGTGACCTCGTCATTCCCGATCGCCCGCAGGGGCTGATTCTATTCGCGCATGGCAGCGGCAGCAGTCGGCACAGCGCGCGCAATCGTTATGTAGCTGAGCGCTTAAATAGAAGTGGTTTTGCAACGCTTTTGCTCGACCTTCTTAC
The DNA here is from genome assembly GCA_013997645.1 of Cyanobacteria bacterium PR.3.49. Lineage (GTDB taxonomy): Bacteria > Cyanobacteriota > Vampirovibrionia > Obscuribacterales > Obscuribacteraceae > QKMZ01. Next base: position 702 of record PNKB01000227.1, on the reverse strand, counting down.
CAGTCAGGAAGAAAGGGAAGAAGAGTACTCGATGCATTTCCGCTTCGACATCGACATGTTGGCGACCAGGCTTTGCGCGGCGGTAGATTGGCTTTGCCAAAATGAAGAGACTCAAAAACTGGCGATTGGCTTATTTGGTGCCAGCACCGGCAGTGCCGCGGCTCTAGCTTGTGCTGCCAAACGACGCGCCAACATATCTGCTGTTGTCTCTCGAGGAGGGCGACCGGACTTGGCTGCTGATGCGCTACCTTATGTGCTTTGTCCGACTCTTTTCCTGGTAGGCGGATTCGACCCAGAAGTCATGGCAATGAATGAGAAATCATTGCATTCAATGAATTGTTATAGAGAAATCGAGATCATTCCAGGCGCTTCGCATCTGTTTGAAGAACCAGGCCGGCTGGAGCAAGTCGCTACTCTAGCTACGTGGTGGTTTGCCAGGTACTGCTCAATGAGTTTTGCACCGAGGGTCAAATCCACCGAGCTGAAAGACCGCATGAGTGCCTCAATGGTAGAACTCGCCGATGGAGTAGGGCACATCAAACCTGTGCATAGATATGGTGATTCGAGCCATCAGATGGGCCGATAGATCTAATTCAATTCTTGCAATTTGGTCGTTCTAAACCGGGAACTTTAAGTTACTGAAGCGGTCAAACAGACCAAAGTAACGCAATAAAAGCGTTCTGCACCGACTGGATACCATGC
>PNKB01000226.1 GCA_013997645.1 Cyanobacteria bacterium PR.3.49 | reverse complement strand
GTTGAATTTCTTCCCCTGTACAGTAAGCCCGGTCTCAAATTTCCGTATCGACGGTCTTTTTCCTCAATAGTTTTCCCTGAGTCAGTTTTTAAAGTCCATATAGGTCTATAGTTTTTGGCATTCGTAACTTTGATCTCGAACTTCGCTGACGAATTAGCTGTTGCGATCAGATTCGATGGAGAGATACTAACTTGGACAGGACCGCTCACTTCCTCTTTTTGAAAGGCTTCTCCAGCGCCGAAGCGTCTTTCTTGTCGCGCTTTAAGCTCTTCAATTTGAGCGTCTAATTTCTTAGCCTCAGCATCTCGCTTTTGAGTTTTGTAGAAGTATGTGAGGTTCATCAAGGTCGGCAGACCTTCATGACTGGTCGCCCATTGCGCACCTACAGCTGAAGCTCTTTCAGAACACGCCAATGATTTTCGATAACACTCTTCAGCCTGAACTGGTTTTCCCATTTGAGCATAATATGAACCATAACTGCAGAGAATGTCCGAATTGTGCACTTGCAGGTCATCTTCAAAATAATCGGCAAGGTATTTTTCACACTCCTTGAGCGCAGCCAATTGTTCAGCAGGGGTGCGCGACGGATTCTTATGTGTTTTGTTGAATATCTCATAGAATTTTTTATTGTCGAAAGGAGCCTTTTTCCAATTCTCCGCAATCTTCCGAGATTGTGCGGCATCCTTTGTTTTACCGGACTTCTCGCAAACTGAGATCAATTTATCTCTAACAACTTTGCTGCTGGTTCGATTGGTTGCCGTAAAAGTGTCTTTCGAGTACGCGCCGTCTTGTCCTATCAATGTAAGTACAATTCTGTAGTACTTCTCTGCCTCCTTGGGCTTGCCCATAGAAACATATGCATCTCCGATAGCTTCGTTGTATCTGGCCAATTGTCCCGTGTCGCTGAATCGATTTGATTTGTGAAGCGCAATCATTTGCTCGGAGTGTCTTATCAATGCATCATTGAGCTTGTTTCTCTTATAAAGTTGAATCATCTGTATCGACAGATCTGACGTCAGAAAATTTACTGGTGCCAGACCACCTAAATGTTCGTTTTTCGTAGCTTCCAATGCCGAGTTGCAGATACGCTCGACTTCGCTCGGTTTACCGCTGGCAATAGCCGAGTGAGCAATTCCATTCAAGATGGTGCCCACCGTATTTTTTGAGATGTCGCCACTTTTAACGGTAAATAGCAACGCTTTCTCAAAAGCTGGCAGCGCGCTCTTCCATTCCTTTGCTCCTTCATAGCTGCTGCCCAATTTGAATTGAAGAGTCGCAGCCTTTTGCATACTCAATTTCTCAGCAGCAGTCGCAGCGCTTTGATAGATTTTCGCAGCATCGGCAAACTTGTCGTAGACGAAAGCTTCGTCGCCGCTCTTAATCGCCTCATCATATTTTTGTTGACTTGTTTTGCCATAACATACAGGCATGCCGGTGGAGACAGACAGAATCAATAGCAGTATTTTCCATCGAAGTCTTACCATTCTGTGATCTGACCTCCAGCTCCAAAAGCGACAAATCCGCATCCATCCTTGAATTTATTGTAGATATCCCGCGATCGATTAGCTGCAGCCTCCGACTCCGCGCCCCTACCCGATTCTTTGAGCATCTCCGCATACTTCGGAAGGATTTGCATAAGCGGCTGCTCGAATTTCATTGTTTCGTAGATTTTGATGGCGCGCTTATACAACGCATCTGAAGCAGCGTAGTTTTTGACGGCGCGATAATTTTCTGCCTGCGACGTTAGCATGTTCGAAACAAGAAATGAAGGCATCGGCTTTCTATTTTTCTCGAATATTTTGATGGCTCTGTCCATAACAGGCAGTGCTTTTTGGGGATCGCCTTTATAAATCCAGTAACAAAGCGTCGTCATTTTGTCGGCCGCATTTTTGCTGTCTGGTCCTTCAGTTTTTTCTAAATAAGCTATTAGAGACAACATGTATTTTTCGCCTTCAGGCAATGCATTTGCTTCTTTGTAGGCATCCAATAATTTATATCGCCATTGATCGGTTTTCTCGTCGGACAATCCTCGTACCTTTTCGCTCAGTGTGGTTGTTTCCTTCAGCAAAGGTAATTTAGGTTCGCTTGCTGTCTCCCGGTTATAGGTGAAAAGCAAATCGTATTTCGTTTCTAACAATAAAAGTTTTGACTCAGCCGGCAAATTTTTTGCCGTTAGCGCCTGGTTTAGTGATGCCAGAGCGTCCTTGGAAAAACCCTGGCGACTCTTCTTCTTCGCCTCTTCGCATAACGAGGCTATCGTCTGAGGCGCCGTCTCTCCGAATTTCTTTTGATTCGTTTGGGTCACGTAACGCAAAATCGTTGGTTCTTCTATGCGAACCTGATCTTCCAACCAGGCAACGATAACTTGCAATGATGCATCCGCGTCAGGACCACTCTTATAATATTTGCCTCTGGATTTTTTTACGGCTTCAATCACTTTGACAATATGGGCTTTCTTTTCAGCGGCATTCCCTTGCGCATCAGCACACATTGCCAGCATCAGTTCGCGAGAATCCGTCGACAACCAACTAGAGTTTCTGGTTTTGTCGCCCGCAGGTAATGTAAGCAAAGCCTGAGCTTCTTTATAACGCTTTTGGCCGAATAAGATGGTGCCTAGAAGTTCATTGATGGACTCGGGAGAATTGAACTTGCGCTCTTGCTTCAGCAGTCTGCGAATCATAACCTCCGCCTCTTTGTCTTTGCCGATTCTATGCAAAAACAAAGCGTAATCGAACATTTGTGCAGGCGCATTATTTGCTGCAATCGGATCACTGCCTGTGTCGGCAAGGGCAAGCGCTTTCTGGTACATCTTTTCCGCGTCAGCTGTTCGCCCTTCCCTTGCGGCTTTCTCTGCGGCTGAAACGTATGTGTTATAGAACGTCTGCGCCATTGCCGGACGGCAATTCAGACAGCAAGCCAGACATAGTAAGACCAGCGAAGAACCAAATCGTAGAGGCATTACGAAACTCCAAACGATGCGTGGACTGCCTTGCTCGAGCTTTTGTTTGGGATTCCGGTAGGCGCTAACAATATACCCAGGTATTATGCTTAGTAAGATTAATACTCAGTGATTAAAGCAAAGCGCCCGACAAAAGCCGGGCGCTTGCGTTCGTCTTAGTTAACTATGCGGACTTCTTGACGGAAGCTTCACCGACACGATGAATGTCGGAAACATTGTGCTGCTTGTAAAGCTCTTCTGCTCTCTTCAATTCATCGTTGTTATTGCAATGAACTGCAAGCAAGATGTTGCCGTCGCGAATTTTGCCTTCGTACATTTTTGCTTCATACTCCGGAATTCCCATTCCGATCAAAGCACCGGCGATGCCGCCAACGGTTGCGCCGACTGCGGCACCACTGAGGGTTGCCATAATCGGTCCGGCAGCGATCAGAGGACCAACTCCCGGAACAGCAATTGCTCCAATACCGGCCATAAGACCAAGAACGCCTCCGAGCAAACCACCGGTGCCAACACCAGCTACGGTGCCCTCAGGAGCTTTGGTGGAATTATCGTGTGCGAAGTCTTTCGAACCTTCTTTATCAGGGAAAAGAGCAGAAATTTCGTGGTCGGCAAAGCCATTAGCACGCAGTGCATTGACGAGATTTTCTGCTTCCAAACGGGTCTTTACGATCCCTGCAACGGATTGTTTCATTTCATTCTCCAATGAGTGTTTATGTATTTCTGATGCGTTCTCAAGTTTTCCTTGACTCTATTTTCGTGCGTACTGTTTCTTCCTACTATTTCTTCGGTGCAACAGTAAGCATGTTTTTTACTGAAGTAACTACCGAGCAGCTCTTTGCCAGCTCTTCAACTTTCGCTTTCTCAGATTCGCTATCTACAGGACCTTTCAATGTGACCAGACCTTTCGAAAAAAGAATCTTTGCGTTTTTTGCATTCATCGAAAGACCGTCGTCACCGACAATTGCTTTGCGGATTTCAGCCAGTGCTTCCACATTGCTCTTGACGTTATTCTGCTTTTCAGCAGTCACTGCATCTTTCCGTGTCGCTCCTACATTCTGAGCGCTGTTATCCGCTTCCGGTGCATCTTTGGCTTGAGCCATCGCAGCACACAGAGCAAGAGTTACACACGCCAGAGTTGCGCCTTTATGCATACTCCCTCCTCGGGTTGAGTGATTACCACCAGTTGCCAGCACAACGGCGGCAACATAACGACTTAAACTAAGTCGATTGGCCAGACCAGAGTGATCCGGTTTAGTTCCAATCAAAATCAAAAAAATTTTCGGTTGCAGTTAAGAGCGCGACAGGTGCCAGACATTGTGCAAATTAAATGAAATACGTCCGATACAAAACCATGGCAACGCTAGTGATACCTATAGTGATGCGCACGAGTGAATTCAAGCAAGATCTGAAGTCAAAATTTCAAACCAAAACGTGCTTCCCACAACGCCGCTGTTTTCTTTCACACCAATTTTTCCACCGTGCGCTTCCACAATCATTTTGCAGATCGCAAGCCCCAAGCCCGTGCCCTGATGTCTGTGTGATTCCGCTTGCTCGAATGGTTCAAAAATTCTCTGCCGCATATCCTCTGGCACACCAGGCCCACGGTCGCTCACCAAAACGCGCATCCAACTGGTGCGATTTTCATCGCTATCACCGCTTTTCTCGAATTCTTCAACTTTCACTTGCACAGAACTTTCGGATGGGCCGAACTTTATTGCATTAGTAAGTAGGTTCAATATAGTTTGCGTCAACTTCACTTGATCGCAAAAAACCTCATAATCCGTTGGTGAGTATTCGATCTCGATTTGCTTTGAACGCGCCGTTTCACGAACAAGCGAAATAGCCTCCTTAATAATGGAATTGATATTGCAATGAGTTCTTTCAAGTTGCACTTTGCCTTCGTCTAGCTTTTGAAAATCGAGAAGGTCATTAATAAAATTGATCAGCACTTGTACATTTCTGTTGGTTGACTGTAATTCTTTCAGTGCGTTTTCATTGATTTCACCAAGGCCTCCTCTCTCGATCATTTCCAGCGAGATTCCCAGTGAAGTTAGCGGGCTGCGCAAGTCGTGGCTGACCATGTCGACAAAGTCCTGTTTCATTCGCGACAGCGCTTTCTCTTCAGTAATGTCACGAACGACGCAAAAAAGTCGATTGCTCAAAGGCGACCAGATGCAAGACCAATGGGTTTCAATTTCCGAGACCTTCTGTGGTTGCAGGCTCAACTCGAAATTGAAGATATCATCCTGCTTACACGCTTTACGAACATACTCGTCGGCAAGGAGCGACTGAGTTGGTATCACGATATCAGCGATATTTTGCCCAACCAGCTCCTTAGCACTTATTCTCAAAATGCGTATCGCCGCGGCGTTCACTTCGATAAAAGTTCCATCCGCAGATAACGAGCAGACAAGGTCGGACACGTTATTAATCAGAGCTGATTCTCTCTTTGCTGCTGTCTGAACCGCACTTCGCGTCTGATGCAAACCTCTATCAAGTTTGCTGAATTCATCATCGCCTTGCAATTGCGGAAGCAATGGCTTGCCACTGGAAAGTCTTCTGCTGTTTTCGGCGATGTGCTGAATAGGCTTTTTGATACCGATGGTGAAAAAGAAATACATCGCCACACCGATGAGGAACGAAGCGGCAATCGCACTATAGGCATAGCGTAAAATTCTATCCTTGATCTCGATCGACTTCTGAAACTCATTGTGCCGAACCTCATTATTGAGGATGGTTATTTTGTTTAACTCTCTTAAAAAGGGAGGCAATGAATGCAGTGACATGCCGTAAATATTGTGTCTAATATCCGCCTTTTCCGCTTGATTGATCGCTTTTACTTCAACGGAATATTTGAAGATATTCTGAATGGTCTTCATTTCTTTCTTGAGAAGAGTCTTGTCGCCGGCGGGAAGCTTGTCCACAATCGACTCGATACCGACTATTGCCGCCTTTCGTGCGGCTCTGGCTTTTGTCTCTGCCCCCGGGGTATCTACCACATAAGAAATTGCATCACAAATGCTGACTACCAATTCATTCATTCTGAAGAGCACTTCCTGCATGTTGGATGCTCTTTCGATGCACATTTGTGCTCCCGTCAGCATGGAAATCAGTGCCACAACAAAGATTGCCTGACAGATAAGAGGAAACGCTATTAAAAGAGGTGCGCGCCAGGCAAGTTTCAAACTTTTCATGGTGCGTCCTCCTCATCATTCTCTGAGGGGAGGCGAATCCAAAACCGGCTTCCTGCACCAACTTCGCTCTCAACGCCAATGGAGCCTCCGTGCTCTTTGACGATCATCTGCGCGATAGAAAGACCAAGACCCGTGCTCTTCATCACCACTTTCTCGGCTGCATCCGCCTGCCTGAATCGATCGAAAATCCAATCGCGATGCTCAGGTGCAATACCTGGTCCACTGTCACGGATGCCGATTTCAACAAATCCTTCGCCTTTATGCACATCAAAAACAACCTTGCCGCCGGAAGGAGAGTATTTGATGGCGTTGGAGAGAAGATTTACAAGGACTTGTGTGATTCGCATGGGGTCGACGAAAATAGCATGATCGCCCTTAGGTCCGACAATTGAAACATGAGACTTCATAGCCAGGGTATCGAGTTGTTCTTTGGCGAATTCACAAATCTCGAAAGTGCTGGCAAACTCTTTATCAAGAAGAATTTTTCCAGAGCCGAACTTCTCGATCTCCAAAAGATCTTGCAACAGGTGCGACAATCGCTCCATGCTCGAGCGTGACCGGCTTAGCTGAGTCTTGACTGCGTCAGGCAGAGCGCCCAAGCGTTCGTCCACCAGCAGACCCAAACCGATTGATACCGAATTTAGTGGCGTACGCAAATCGTGGCTTACCATCGCCAGAAAGTCTTGTTTGAGCTTTTCCATGGCTCTGACTTGCGAAACATCATGCGCAACACAGTAGAAAAAACGGTCATCAGACTGCCAATTGATGGTCCAGAGGAAACGTCTTATTGTTCCATCCTTGCAAATAACGGAATTTTCAATCTGCCCATCTTTGTTCTCATCAGCAATCGCATTAAATGCCTGCACCGTCGAATCTACTGAGTCAGAAGAGAGAATCGACAAAATCGAACGTCCTTCCAGCTCATCCAGCATGTATCCCCAATTTCTCGTTGCGGACTTGCCTATCTCGTTCAGCTTTAGGTTTCGGTCAGCGGAGCACAGAACATCCGTAGCATTATCCAGAATCGCAAATTCACGTCGCCGAGCTTCTTTTAACTCATTGCCAGCCTTAAAAAGCAAAGCATCGAGTTGAGCAATCTCATCGGTGCCGCTTTGAACAGGTTGAAGTGGTTGACCATAGGCGATCAGGCGGGCATTTTGCGATATATGCTGCAGTCGTCTCACCGTATCCTGGTAAAATGCACGGCTGATCCAGAGACAAATCAAATAGCTAGAGAAAAGTCCGACTATTAACCAGGTGGCAAATTCGCTGCGAAATCTTGCCAGCTCATTTGGTTGCAGGCTGCCCATCTCTTTCTCGACTCGCATGGCATTATCATTGATATCTCTGGCTTCAATTAGTAAAGGAAGCAATTCTTCGGGTGCAATTCCGCTTACCCAGAGACCGTTGAGTGCGTTGATATGCACCTGCTTTTTGAATTTGTCGACAAGGGCGTTCACGTGTTTGTTAAAGTCGTCCAGGGCTTCTCGATATTCAGCCAGTTCCGGATAGTCCCGCACAAAATTCTCATCGGGCAATGCCTCAGATCGCACACGCTCGACTGCTTTCAAGCGCTTCTGAATGTTTTTCTCCTGAACATCGACAGCAATGCAGAAAGCTTCCAGCAATTGACTTCTTTTCGATGTAAGGTCGCTCAAAGCTCCAACGGAGCGCTCCATACGAGCTAACGTTTCATAGGTTGCGGAAATCATCGAGGTAAGCTTGGAGACAAAGATGACCTCCAAAACTACCGGCACCAAAACCAGAATCAAGCCTTTTGTGGTGATGTTCAGCCGAGAGAACAAGATTTACTCGAATTCTGGGGATTTGACCGTGCTGGTATTTTAGTTCATTGCCGTCAAACTGCCAACCTGTCGGCGATTGAAGCCTTCAGCTCAGCTAATCCCGATTATCGAATTTTCCTTGCACCCAATACTTGCCTTCCGCTCCCTGTCCTGTTACCTCGCTGCGTGCAGATTATCTTCCGCGCAGGCCGATCCGCACCCCGCGTCTGCAAGTTCACCGTGCGCCAGCATTACTTGCTGGAGAAGCTTCTTCCTGGCATCAGAGGCATCGTTGAACGCCAGCCTTAAAGGAGCAGTCAAACCGAGGGCCTCTCCTTTTCTGGGCAGATTGGAAAGCACCTCGTCCTGCCACTTGCGATGCTCTCTAATTTCTTCTTTGGCTTGCTCGATAATAAATTCCAGGTCTCGCCTGCGCATTTTCTCTGATGTTCCGTGCGATTTTTCAACCGTGTCGGAAATCAGTTTTGAATAC
>PNKB01000225.1 GCA_013997645.1 Cyanobacteria bacterium PR.3.49 | reverse complement strand
TTGCAAGACGACGATGTCGCGGATCAGACCGGCACATTTGGAAAGCACAGTCAGTATGGCCACTATGCCGAATGTCTTTCCCAGGCTGCGCTTTTTTGCAGCGGCCGCAGTCGGCGCGGCGCGCTCCGGCTCCGAAGACAGCTCAGCCAATTCGTCTATCTCGCCATCCTGGACGGCGTAAGGCTCACTGCTCAGCGCCTGCAATACTGATCTTTCTTTGGCCTCTTCGGCTTCTTTCAAATTGGCGCTTTCGTCTGGAGCGTCCGGCTTTATAGGCTGTTCTGCCGACACGTGCGGCCCCTCAATTAATCAGTTCAATATTAGCGCTTTAGACACGTCCATGTGCCCGGGTTTACCCGCAGTTTGCAGCGATGCATAGCCAGCAGATTTTCCCACAGCCTTGCTGCTAATCACGCTTGCTCTCTTGCTCGCGAGCGCTGGCTTCTCTGGCATATTTCACAGAAGGTGCCTCCGGAGCCGGAGCAATTTTGTGGTGGAGCGCCTTGAGCGGATCTTGTGTTTTGCTTGCGGATGTTGATTTCTCGTTCTCGCTTGAATGAGATGGCGGAATTCCCAGATAGCGAGCTGCTTCCGCGGAGATAGCATTGAATACGGGACCGGCTACGGTATTGCCCCAGCGACCGTCGGTTTGCGGGCTGTCGACGACCACAATGCCCACAAGTTGCGGGCTTTCGGCCGGCAAGAAACCGACGAAAGAAGCGATAGTCTGCCCGGCCAAATAGCCTCTGCCGCTGGCAGAAACCTTTTGCGCTGTTCCTGTTTTGCCGGCCACGCGATAGCCGGGCACTTTGCCGGCAATTTGCGTACCCATGGCGATGTTGTCGCCGAGCAATTTTGCCACCAATTTGGCTACCCATGGCGAGATTACTTCGCGCTTGGTCGGCTCGGTCCACTTTTCGGTAACGCCCGTTCTGGGATCGTAAATACGCCGAATTAAGTGCGGTTGCGTCCATGTTCCGCTGTTGGCCACGGCTCCGACAGCTGATACCAACTGCAGTGGCGTGACGGCGATGGCGCCTTGACCAAATCCTGTAGTCGCGGCATCGAGCGGCTTCCAAAATTTGTGGTTGAGCAAGAGACCATGCGATTCTCCAGGCAGATCAATGCCGGTCGGCTGACCGATGCCGAATTTGCTCAGCATGTCATGAAAAACTTTTGCCGGCATCATCATTGCAATTTGGGCAGAGGCAATGTTGCTCGAGTGAATGAAAAGATGCAGCAAATCGAGGCTGCCGTGACCACCATCATGGTTGCGGATAGTGCGATTGCCAATGGTAAGCGAGCCGCCGTCGTAAAAGGTTGTGGTCGGTTTGATTACGCCGGTTTCCAAACCGGAGCAAACAGTCAAGATTTTGAAAGTAGAACCAGGCTGATAAACGTCAACCATCGACCAGTTTTTTGTAGTTTCCAGCGCGTATTTGTTGTAGCGGTTGGGATCGTAGGGCGGATAGTTTGCCCACGCCAAAATTTCGCCATTAGTAGGATCAGCGAAAATTGCTGCTCCTTTTAATGCGGATGAATGGCGGCACATCGCGTAGAGTTCTTTTTCAGCCAAGTGCTGCAAGTAATTGTCGATCGTAAGTTCGATGTGTCGGCCCAGGGGCGGTGATATGCCCCAATCGGAATTCGGCTCTTTGACTAGAATGCTGCGTCCGCGGCCATCAAGCTGCGGCGTCGGCATCGCGCCTGTATCTTTGAGCATGTGCTCTTGCTTTTGCTCGATACCGCCTTGACCCTGCGTGTCCATATTTACATAGCCGAGCAAGTGAGCAGCCAGTTGACCTTCGGGATAATGGCGAAATGGACGTGGAACAATGTCTACTCCAGGCCAATTCAAGGCCTGAATTTCGTCGACCATTTCCCGCTCCAGGTGCCGCCCGAGCGTTATGACCGGATAACCGGAATTCATCAACTTATATAGTTTTTCGGTCGGCTGCTTGGTTATTCTGCCGAGAATTTCCGACGCTTCTGCCACGCCGGCTTTCACTAACTTGGGATGGATATAGATATCATATCTGGTGGTATCAATGGCCAGAGGCAGACCGTGCCTATCCGTGATGGCACCGCGGTGCACGAGCAAATTGTGCTGCTGCCGTTGCACATGTGCTTTTTTCTTCAGCTCAGGACCTTGAATGACCTGCAGAAAATAGAGTCGGCCCAGAATCATTACGAAACCGGCCAACAAAATAAATTGCCAGGCTCTCAACCGCCATAGAGGCGAGCGCGGACGCCTGTCGTGGCGTCGTGAGCGACCTCGAGTCCCTAACTCTGGAGACTGCGTGGGCAACGTGGAGGGCCTCCCGAAGAGGAGTTTAGTATCCCGACATCAACGGGAGACTATGTTGGTTGGGCTTGAATGCGGACAACTTCGGCGCCGCTTTTTCCGGAACGATCAGGACATGCTCTGGAACTTGCAAGCCGTGACGTCCGACGACGCTGTCTTGTATACCTTCAAAGGAGATTGCTCTCAAAAGCTGCGCAGACAATTCGGAATTTTGTTCCGATAAACGTCTGGCTTGTTCTTGCAGGCGAGTTACATCATTGGTGCGAGCTACATCCAGCCCGTATCCGACAATGGCCAAACCGCAAAATGCGATAAGCGACGTGCGCAAAACTTGATTGACGCGCACCACCAGTGGAGCCTTGCGGCTGTCACGTTGTTGTACGGGAGACGCTACCTGGACCAGGTGCGGTCTTGCTTGCGGAGCGTTAAAGATAATTTCTTTGCGAGCACCGTTGGCTCCTTCTTGAGCCTTTTCGCTTTTACCAGATTCACGGTACGGAGATTCAGTAAATGCGAGAAGTTGTGCGGTATTCGGCATTAGGTGCTCCCATCTAGTTCCGCCGTCAATTATTTTTTGCGGTCGGAGTAAAAACGGTAGAAACGGTTTTTGTATTTCGGTCTTGCTAGCGGACTTTAAACCTTTTCTCCAACCCGTAGTTTAGCACTACGACTACGTATGTTGGCAAGCACTTCTTCATCAGATGCGGTGACAGGTTTGCTGGTCATTATCAGTAACTCAGGATGCTTTCCGCACGTGCAGACCGGCTGCCTGGGCGGACATATGCAACCTTTGGCATACTGTCTGAGAATTTGCTTAACGATGCGATCTTCCAAGCTGTGAAAGCTGATAACTGCGAGCCTGGCGCCCGGAGCGAGAATTTTCACAGACTCATGTAAAAATTTTTCCAGACTTGCCAGCTCGCTGTTAACTGCAATTCTTAACGCTTGGAATGTTCGAGTAGCGGGATGCGAGTCGTCAAGCCTATCTGATCGGCTTTTCGATCGATTCTTGTTATGCCCTCTGGTACCACGGGCGGTATATATACATCCGGCAACAATTTCGGATAATTCGCCCGTTGTATGTATCGGACGCTTGCTAACAATGCGGCGCGCAATCTGCCTGCTGAGGCGTTCTTCTCCGTACTTGTAAATTATGTCGGCGATTTCCCTCTCTTGGTACTCGTTAACGATTGTGGACGCGCTCAGCTTTTGAGTATTGTCCATGCGCATGTCGAGGGGGCCGTCTCTAAGAAAGCTGAAGCCTCTTTCCGTGTTGTCAAGCTGCATGCTTGAAACGCCGAGGTCGGCTAGGATGCCACCATCTATAGTGCGCACTCCAAGCGATTGCAAATGATCGGCAATATCACAATAGTCGCCATGAATATATGAAGCAGCATCAGGAAGCCTGGCAGCGACCTTGTCAAGCGAAGTTTTGTCTTTGTCTATGCCGATCAAGTTTCCCTTGGCGCCCAGGCGCTCCCGAATGGCGGCCAGGTGCCCACCGGCGCCCACAGTTGCGTCCACGTAAGTGAGCCCGGAGCGAATGTTCAAGCCATCCAGGCATTCTTGAAGCAGCACAGAGACGTGTTCCTGCGAGCCTTTCCCTTCTGACGAAAAGCTGCCCTTGGAATCTGTCTTCGCTCTCTTTCTATCTATCTGAATCTACTTAAGACTTGCGTTTCGCCAGGAAATCAAAATCCCAGCAAGTGAAGTAAATGAGCTGAATCGTCAAAAGGCTCATCAATGCACTAAGAAGCACAGGGTTAAGCCACTCCGGTCTTTCGGCCCAGAGATTAAGATACAGCGAGCCGTGGAGAATCGCCAGCGGCATGAAGAAAAGGGAGATCATCACCAAAACTTGCTTGGTGGTGGCGGTTGTGCCTGCCCAGTGCCAACGCAAGCCATCCCACCAGTAGGTCGGGGCAACTTTAATGCCCATGCGGTTGGCTGGATAGAGCCGTCTGCCACCGCGAAGCGGCACAAAACAACGCTCGCAACTGTTGCACGACAAGGTTTCCGTCAGTCCGTAAGGTTCCAGAATCCCGGCGTTGCAACGGGGACAAGGATAAGACTGGTTCAGAACGATCACTTGTTGGTGGAAGGAAAGCTGTTCGTATGATTGAAACATTGCCAGAAAGCCCAAATGGTCAGGGAGTCACGTATGACCGGGCATGCGCGTCTTGAAAGAGGACGCACGGAATCAACACCAGACCTAACTCAGGCTGGCCGCGGTGCTGACGAAAAACCCTGTCATTTGTTAATTACCCTGAGAGGGGCACCAAACCGCGCTTGCCAGGCAATATTAGCGAAGTTTAATGTGCGTCCAGGCGCCCACTCCCGGCAGATTCGGCGCATAAGCCTCACTGTGTCGATTTGCAGGAGAAATGTTTTAGTTGACTGTCTGAAAAAAACTGTTTCGCAGCTGTTTACTTAACTGAAATATTGATCTTTGCGACTAGCTCCAAGCGCACCCAGAGCCAGCATCACGCGAAACACCAGGCTGTAATCTTTGTCCGTGAATTCAACATCCCGGTCATTGAGCCGTTTTACGTTAGGAACCAGTTCGCAAGCATCGGCCATCGACGTATCGGCAAGTGTAATAGTCAGTTTCGCCGGTGACGGGGGTTTGAGCAAATGCCAGCCGGTCTTTGCCTTTGCGGCTTCATATGCGCCCTTTTCCAGACTTTCCAGCACTTGCTTTTGCGGCATGAAGCACGCTGAATATCTGGAAACAGCCTGTTTCACGACCAGGCAGTTTACTTGCCCCATCAATTCCGTGCATTCTCGTTGCAGAGCATCGTCGCCAGTAATGAGCGCGATTGGCACGCCGAACGCGCCGGCAAGATAAGCATTCAGCCCAGTCTCTCCAACCAGTACGTCATTTATGCGCACGTCGCGAAACACTTGCGCTCTATATGTATGCGAGAGGACGCCGGTTGCGCAGCCTGAGCGCGCATGATAGCCGATAAAACAGGCAAAATCAGGCTTCTCAGCCGAGTGCACGCCTGAAACCATGGAGAATGGTTTCTGCCAACCGCTGGTCAGGTGCGCTTTTGGATGCAAGAGCTCGATGCGAAGATTGCGCATATCCCAGTGCGAGTCGTTGACGAGAATATCCGTGCAGCCGGCTTTGACGAGCCCTTCGATAACGGCATTCGTCTCTGCGTGCATCAATTGAATGGAGCGTTCGTAACCGGGCTCTCCCGGCTGAGTTTGGCTGGAGTGACAGACGCCGTTTATACCTTCCAGATCCACTGATATATATGCGCGCATGTGAAATTCCCTTAGTTTTCGCCCAGCACGTGAGTATATCAATGAGAGCGAAGAATCAAAGTCTCTTAAGGTCGAGACATGTCAAGCCTCAGCGGCTATAATACCGGCTGGTCCGCATGGCAGAATTTTGCTGTTTCAAGTCATTCGGATACAGCACCCGTCGCGAAGTCAGATGCAAATTCTTTCGGAAACTTTGTCAGTCAAGCAAACAAGCAATAAGCCAATCGCTGATTCCGTGCTCGTATTTGAAAAAATGCACGGTCTGGGCAATGACTTTGTCATGGTGCTCTTGGATGATTTGCTGACTGTTCAATCGTTCTGCAATGCAGTCAAAGCCGGCAAAAATCCAATTCCGTCCCTGGCGAAAGCAATTTGCGACAGAAATTTCGGCATCGGCGCCGATGGCTTGATCATTGGTTTTTCACTGGCAAAAACTTCACCAATTGATGCGAGCATATTCAAATCGCTCGATGCTGATTATGTAATTGATACCACATGCGATATCGGATGGATTTATACCAATTCGGATGGATCGCATTCTGCCATGTGCGGCAATGGTTTGCGGTGTTTGGGGCTCTGGGCTCTCAGGAAAGAATTGGTTGCATCTAATAGAATTCTGGTGTCAACTAAAGCAGGAGTCCAGGAGATTCTTGTCGAGGACGAATCGAAAATCACGGTGGATATGGGCAAGCCCGTTCTCAAAACCGAATTGATTCCATTGAATGCACCGGCTGCAGCCAGTTTTGTGCAGGGTGAGTTGAGCTCGCCAGACTTCGACTTCAAAGTTTCCTGTGTGAGCATGGGTAATCCGCATGTGGTGATCTTCGATGCACCGCAGGCGCAGGATTGTCTTCAAGCCAACAAATTCTCCGAGCCGCTCAAACATCTATCCGTCCAGATTCAAGAGCACAGCATCTTTCCTGAGGGCGTTAATGTCGAGTGGTGCAAAACCATTTCACGCAATGAAGTGCATTCACTTATATATGAAAGAGGATGCGGCGCTACTCTGGCATGCGCAAGTGGCGCTGCTGCAGTTGTGGTGGCGGGGATTCTCGAAGGTCGCCTCGAGCGCCAGGCGAAAGTTCGCTTGCCGGGCGGATATTTATCTATTGAATGGTCGAAGTCCGACGAGCATGTTCGCATGACCGGGCCGGCTCAAACATCATTTTGCGGCACAATTTCCTTTGCTGCGCTGGACAATTTGATTAATGCCAGGGGTAGTCGATCTATTTCTACGGAGATTTGCTGCTCGTGATGATGCAAGCCGACAGGCGAAGAGAATGGATCAAGAGCCGGCGCAAACAGCGCAATCTGGCTCGGACCGCGCGCTTGCGTCGTCAATTCATGCGCTATCTGACACTATGCGGTTTGCTCTGCCTGGGCGGCAGCATGATGATCAAATTGCCCTGGTCGGTTGATGATACCGAGACGCAATTGACTGTGCGAGGCAATTACGTCACCAGCCGCCAGCAGATTGCAGCAAAAGTCGAAGACTCCCTAGGCAAGCCACTTTTCCGTGTTGATCCCAGAGCCCTGGAAACAAGCATACAAAAGCTGCCTTCTGTAAAACATGCATTCGTGCGTCGATATGCTTTTCCTAAGCCGCACATGCTGGTGGAGGTTCTGGAAGAATTTCCCTGGGCAACTTATGTGCCTGAGCCAGGCAAGCTGCCGGAAGCAGTTATCTCACAGTCAGGCAGAGTAATTCCTATAAAGGATTTCCCGGGAATAATGCGTCCGCCGCTGCGTCTTTATGGGCCTGCCGCACTGAAGATGAAGGCGGCCGATGTAACTCAATGGGCGAGCTGGTGCAATTACATCTCGCAGCAGACAAAAATGCCTGTCGAATCGATCAATCTGATTCATCCGCATGATGTGATTGTTGAAAATGTCGAGATGAAACTCAAGCTTGGCACTCCGGACACTTCGCTGACTAGACGCCTGGGCCGACTTACTTCGGTGGTAACGGCTGTCGATCCGATGAAGACGAAGCTCGAATACATCGACCTGGGATTGGACAACAATATTCCTCTGAAATTGGCCAAGATCGATCCTGTCAAAGAAGCTCAAAAAAAAGCGGCTGAAGAAGCAGAGCGCAAGAAGGCCGCCGCTATAGCCGCGGCTGCAGCGCAAAGCGCTCAAGTTGCTGCTCCGCAGGATACTGCTTCCGAAACTACTAACGAACAGCTGGCAGGTCGAGAGCAACCTCAGCTCTAGTATTTCAAATTTATCGAGCGCGAAACACCCGCGACCGCGCAAAAAATCGCAGCCGCTAAGGCAATTTTTGCGGTGCTAACTTTGGCAGTCGTAATCACGGTTTGAGCGCTGATTTCGCTTGGTTCCAGAGTGCTTCGTACTCGTCTTTGGAATATTCCTTCAATGGTTTTTCGGCTAGTTCTTCCATCTTAGCAAAGCGCTGTCTGAACTTCTCCAGCGCGTGAATAAGCGATTCTTCCGGGTTTAGTGAATGCCAGCGGGCAACGTTCACGAGAGTAAAGAGCACATCGCCCAATTCCAGTTCAATATCATGACGCGCAGTGGCAGCGGTTGCCGGTTGGGTGAGAGCCGGATTGGAAATCGCTTCTTTTAATTCTTGTATTTCGCTATCCACCTTTTCCCAAACTTCGCTTTCGTGTCGCCATTCGAATCCCTGGCTGACTGCTTTCTCGGAAACCTTCAGTGCTTGAAGCAGAGACGGCAATGTTCTGCTGATGCCATCAAGGCAAGATTTGTTTTCTGCCTTTTTCTTTTTCTTCTCTTCGTCTTTCAAGTCGTCCCATTGCATCAGGACTTCTTTAGCAGTGGAGAGCGATTTGTCGCCGAAAACGTGAGGGTGTCGCGAAATCATCTTTGTATTGATCGACTCGGCGACATCCTGAATATCGAATTGCCCGGCGTCTTTCGCTACCTGCGCGTTCAAAACAATTTGCAGGAGCAGGTCGCCGAGCTCCTCTTTCAAGTTGTCCGGATTG
>PNKB01000224.1 GCA_013997645.1 Cyanobacteria bacterium PR.3.49 | reverse complement strand
AATCCAGTCTTTCGTTCGCCTGGTCTCGTTCATGCTGGCGAAGCTCCGCGCTGCGTTCTTTCTATATGCCCCAAAATTTCTTTTGCAAGCTAGGGGCGCTCCCCGGCAGATTTGCCTTGCTCTCTAGGTATTGAAATATTCCGCCCTCTGCCTTCTGCATCGGCCCTGGCCACATCTTCCTTTTCCTTATCGGTCAAAAACCAATCCCACTCGGTAAGCGCACCGTTTCGATGATGCCCGGTTTTGGGCCTGACTTTGTCCGCATCGGCAAAGCGTTTCTGGCGCCTTAAGTTGTGAGCCAATCCCCGTTGATATACCTGGTATTTGGGTTCGCCTGGGGCGAATAGTGCCAGTCGCTTGCGCTGCCAAATTTCCTCGGCCTTGTAGTCGGCGACATCCTGGCAGATATCGATATAGACATTGAGAATAAGCTCACTGTCGTCGCGATTCGGTTTTCGTTTTAGCAAGAGAAGAGCTTTATCCAGATTACGTTTGCCTTCATCATAATTCGCTGCCCACAAATTGGCATTAGCCACTTCGCCCAGAACATGCGCTTGGCTGTGAAGCTTCCTCTCTCGATTGGCCAGTGTCGCCATCAATTGTGGTTTGCCCAGCCGCTGTTGAACCGCCGCCAATCCCCATTCACATTGAGAAAGAAGCGGGTCGCTCGAATTTGATTTCTTGATGCTGCCGTACAGCTCCTCAAGGCTTTTAAGACATCCTGGAAGGTCGCCATTGGCTATGAAACTGCGCGCATAAGCAAGCTTTCGTTTGGTTGTGAGCCCACGCGGATAGACATCGGCGCAGATATTGTTCACCGCTTCCGTCATGCGTGCTTTGTATCTGGTGCGTTTTTCGTAAGAAGTCGCTGGGTCGTATCCTTTGTCGCACGTTTCGATAAGGGTCTGCAAATTGACCAATACCTGCGGATCTAGCGTATTTTTCTTCTTCAATTGCTTTAGAACAATGTTCGCATCCTTTAGAACTAATACAGCCTTGTCGATTTCCATCAAGTGGTTGTAGGCAGTAGCCAGCGCCAATTGCATATCTACGCGATCGTTTTCGCGTGCCTGAGGGCAGAGCGCCAGCGCTCGTTCATAACCGCCGGCGGCGGCACGAAAGTTTCCTTTGGCAGAAAGCATATCAGCGTCAGACTTTATCGATTGCCAGGTTTCATGAGCATGAGTAGCGGGAGACCAAAGGGCTCCACTTGCTGATATGAAAAAGGTGGCAATCAAGAACGCACGTAGTATGCGAGTGTAACCAGATGGCATCGAGGGATTCCGGGGCTTTTTAGTGGCCAACATCCTCTATATTCCACGGGCGCGGTAATGCCCGCGATGGTCTTAAGACCTCAGGGAAACAAAATTTTGCATCGATGGGAACTACAGCTGGTCCTTCCCGTCGATACCGGCAACAAAGCGGAAAACAGCAACCTTTCATTAGGCGAATTGCTGAATGGATTCGCGTAGGCAGTTTTTTGGGGAGCCAGGGACATGGAAGCTAAAGTGGGTCGGAAAACAACTAAAAGAAGATTGAGCAAATTTTTTGTCGGGCAGAGCGCTCTGGCACTGATGATCGGGACAGCAATACCGTCTTTCGCGACGAGTTTTGTCGAATACAGTCCATTCCTGCCGCAGGCAGTCGCCCTTCGTGAACCGGAAATCCAGAAGCTTGGAACATACGATCTGGCTCTGGTTATCGATAAATCGGCCTCGATGACTTATCGACTCAATCAGCGCAACGCCCCGCAAAAGCAGCCTGCAGTCGACGCTCTCGATCGTCCGACGGCAGTGGCCGCTGACCCAGGCGATTCGATAACCCGTTGGGACTGGTGCAAAAATCAAGCCAGAAATCTGGCTGATCAAATCAAAAAAGTTTTGCCGGCCGGCTTGAAGATAAGCATGTTTTCAAACAATTACGATTCTTATGCCGATGTCGACGGTGAGAAAGTAGAAACTCTATTCAACGAAGTCGAGCCGAGCGGCGGCACCAATGTCAGTCGTGTTTTGACTCACCATTTGAACGAGTATTTCGCTCATCGCGATGCCAATGGTGCGAATGCAAAACCTTTGTTGCTGGCCATGATCACTGATGGCGCCCCGGAAGACGGCATGAAGACAAAAGAGGCGATCATTCGCGCTACGAAAAATATGAAGCGCTCGGATGAAATTTTGATTGCTATTTTGCAAGTTGGAAACGACCGCCGCGCGCCCAAGTTCCTCGCCGATTTGGACGAAGGTTTGGTTAATCAAAGCGCCAAATACGACATAGTGGAAGTGAAGTCTTTCGCTGAGATCAAGAAGCAAGGTTTGGCTCGTACGCTGGCAAACCTGGTGACCAGAGACCACGTAGCGCTATTGCCGCAACATCACATTTAATCCACCACAAAAGAAAACGGAGGGGCGGTGCGTTTGCATCGCCCTTTTCGTCTCGTTTTAACGCACGTCAATCCACTTCGCTTGTGTAATATCCGGGTCTTTCTCTGGAGTTTCACCGTTGCGTCCAACTCCTCCGGCCCGCCCTGGAAATCGCACATAGAAGTATGATGTAGTCAGCAAGACAAGTCCTACGGCGATGAAAGACATGATTCGGTAAGCCATCTGCATCGTGGCCATGTCGACGAAAATCAATTTGCCGCAAACTAGCGCCAGCATGGAAAGACCATATATTCTGAAAGGTTTGTCTTTGGAGACGAAACCGGCACCGAGCAGTGTCAGTCCTTGAAAGGCCCAGAGCAAGGTCATGCATTTGCTGCTGTGAATGGCGATTAAGCAAGCGACTAGAGTCGTCGCCAATAGCGAAAAACCGTGTTCGAGATTTACTTCCATCGGCGCTTTGTCGGACATGTTCTTGAAAATTAAATAAAAACCGTAGAAAACGCTGGACAGTAATAACGTTCCAAAAAGCTCCCAGTCTCCTATAGGCAGTCCCAATGCCAACATGGGCAGAGTGAGAGCCGTAATCCATCCCAGGGCACGCAATGACGGATACGAGCTGGCAATTCCAACCACCAGGGGAATCATCGCTGCGGCAGCGCAACCGGCGGGAAGATAAGCGTGAGGCAGTTTTATGGAAAGCAGATTTTGCAGGATGATATATGCAATCGTCACACATCCGGTGAATCCGGCTGTCCATAGAGGACCCACTGATTCACGGTTTTCTTCCTTGTAATAGAGAGACGCTCCCGTCGCCGAGCTTGCAATCAGCATCAATGCACTGAGATCTTTAAAATTGAGATTGAAGACGCTGCCTTTCGACAATCCTGCAGACATAATCGAGTAGTCAAAACCCGCAAGAGCAATCAATATCAGGCCTGCTATTCTGTAAACCTTGTCTTTTGTTTTGAATCCGAACCAAAGCAAAAGCATCGCGGCGACGCCCCACTGAGCAGCGCAGCCGACAGTGTGGAGCATTAGATGTATTTGAAACCCTATCGTGAGCATGGATAGAACGCTCAGGCTCACTCGGACCTTGGATAGACGTTCTGTTCGATACGGCTTGTAGCAGCGTTCGATAACGAATATGGTCACCGCACCAAGAAGGTTCAAAACCTCATTGGCGCCGGTTTGAAAGAGCGTCAGTCCGGCAGAGAGAATGGCAAATTCACCCAGTCGTCGAGCAAAGACATCTTTTATTTTGAAACCCGTCAATGCAGTTATGCCACCACCGGCGATTAGCATTAATGGAATCCAGTCGGCACCGCAGTACCCTAGCACCAGGCAGGTCGCTGTCAAAGAAGCCATTAAGAAATAGGATCTCGAGCACAGCCCATTCGTCTTCTGCAAAACTCGATGGCAGGCAAATGCGGCCAAGTATGCGCCAGTGGCCAAAATGCCGATCATTTTTCCAAGCTCGATTCCCAGAGGCGAATTCTCGAGCGGGTAGTTTTGCCAGACATCGTGACCGATGACAGGAACAAACGATACGGCTGCCAGAATTCCTGCAAATTTTGTGTAAACCGCAAGCCCATTTTTGATGCCGATCCAGGCGAGAAGCGGAACTTCCATGAGCCAGATTGCGCTTACCCATTCGTTTGTAAAATGCAATGGAACGGCAAGCGAGAGCAAGAAAAGCGCAAAAACTGTATGCAATTGAGAAACGCTTGGCAAAATCGCCCGCATTCCACGGGGTGCGGAGATCAAGTAGGCAAGCCCGAGCGACAAGACAAATGCAAATCTTTTTTCCGGATAAACTACGTCCATCGCTCCTAAAACTGCAGTCGTATATGCGATGCAGTTCACGGTAGTCGCTGATATGAGAATCACCTTTTTGTTTTTGTCTGATTCGGTAAGAGAAAATAGCGCCGCCATGAAGGCCCCCCAGAGCAGGCTCGAAAAGCTGATTGTCAGCCAAAATTTCGATTGCGCTGCCGAATAACCGAGGGTCTGAATCCAGGGATCGTTAACGACATTCGGCAGCAGGAAAAAACAGTAAATTGCATATGAGGAAATCACGCCTGCTGCAAAAAGCCAGTGCCAACGCATTTTTGCCACGATGTATACAAGACTTCCTACAAGAACAACACTTGAAATCAGTGTGAATAGCGAAACACTGCTGAAGCAAGTGGTCATGAAAGCGAGCGAAAGGCTGATTGTCGTGATCAGTTCGGATCGCAGGCGCAGAAAGTGAAGTACGGCGCCGTAGGAAATGCCCAGCAGTAAAAGCAGTCCGACGACCGGGCTTTCGACAATGCGAACGGCAGGAATATGATGTGCAGCGTATGCAGTAAAGTAAGAAAGTGCCCAGCCGCCTGCTGAAAGTGCATAGCCATAGACCGGCAAGTTAGAGCGTTTTTCGAACCACAACCCTGCAGCAATCAGCGAACCTCCAGAGATAAGGCCGGTGATTATTTTCAACAGTGGGGTGAAGTATTGAAACTGATTGACGATCAAAAGCGCCAGACCGCAGACGAGAAATACAACTCCTATCTTATTGAGATGCGTTCCCAGCCACATCTCAAGGTTGTTTCCGTCGCCCACTTCTTGTTCTGAATTTTTCTGTGGTTCATCGGTTGTATTAAATGCGGATGTCATCTCGAATACTCCAAAGCGAATCCCGCCCGGATTTCTCCTGGCTCGGCACGTGCTATCAAATTACAATGCCGAAAAGTCGAAAAGACCTTGAGAGCAACAGTTGCGTATCTGTTGCGTCCGCTGGTTGCGACTTACTTCACTTTTGAGAATTGCTGTACGCGCACTACCTGATGGACGCGGCTCTTCTTTTGTAGCGGTCCCGGATTTCAGCGGCTTTGCGCTCGATCTCCTTTTCCATGGCGGCTTTGTCTTCCCGAGTCAAGCCCATCACTTCCTGACCGTCGTGCGTAAGGTACCGCTGATTACCATTTGCTTCCGCTTCCTTCAATTTTTCGTTTTCTTGCTCGCGCATTTTTGCAATTTCAGCTTCGCCTTCCTGCAAAATAGCAGCGCGTTTTGCCTCTACAGATGATGCATTGTCGCCGTCTGCTGCTGTTTGGGAAGGAGAGCTATAGCTTGGTGTATATGGCTGTGGGCGCGGAGCTGCGGCAGCCGGCGGCGTGAGCGTAGGATTTGTCGCGATGTATGAGATCGCTGTTTGGCAGTTCGCTTTGATGTCTGCCGGCGGAGAACAAGAGATACATTTTGCGTAGCTCTTCTTCGCATTGGCGGAGTCTTTCAACTGCATGTAAGTATTAGCGAGCTGATAATGCGCTTGCCAGGATTTCGGTTTGGCCGCAGTCGCTTTGACAAATTGATCTTTCGCCTTGGCAAAGTTTCCCCCTGCATAGCTGGCGGTGCCATCGCTATAGGCATCTGCAAGAGCCGGAGCACAAACTCCAGCCAGCACGAGCAAGGTTGAGGCGGCAACGAAATACGGCGATTGGCCTCGCATATGGGATACCTCCAGGGTTTGACATGCCCAGATTTTATCAGGACATAGCATTCTTAAAGCCTAAAAAGGTATCGTATTCTTCATATGTTTGTGCCGACCTAGTGCTTTCGAAATCTCAGGAGTGTCATGCATACAGCCGGAAAAATGCTCTTCGTTGTCTTGTGCGCTCTTTGTGTGGCGGCATGTTCTCAGCCGCAGCGAAACGTTCATGTTGATCAGATACCTTTCTTTTGGAGTTGGTTTCAAACCAATCAAAAAGCTCTTTTCGCCTCGGACGATCCTGGCGATATGGAGCATGTCAGTCTGGGCGAAAAGTTGAAGCGAATAGAAGAAGAACTGACTTACGAAATTGGCCCGGTGGCCAATGGCAAGCGCGAGATGGCAGTGAGTGCCGACGGCATTCCTGAGCTCTTCCCTGTCGTGCAGCAGGTGGTAAAGGCTGCTCCTAAAATGGAGCAGTGGAAAATAGTCGCATTTCGGCAAAGAATTTCAGAGGCGAATCTGAAGGAGCTCGCAATCAAAGGTGCTCCGCTTAACCTTTCGAGCGGCAAAGGCAAAGATCAAGAGGGCATTGAGATAGCAGTAAAAGATATGCGCGCGGGCATTGTGCGCGCCGGCGAAAAAGCAAATATCACCGTTTTCATCAAAGGATATAACAAGCAAGAAGACCAAGATAATCTGGCTCTGGTTATGCTTCAACAAGCCCTCGGCGAGTACGACATGGTAATGAAAGTCGGCGACATCAAGTTTGCATCGACACAAGAAGCCAACGAGAAAAATTCAATTCCATTTGTAAAACTAGCCGGCGCGTTCGACAAACTTATGGCGCAAAAGAATTAGTTCGACTGCAGCAGCCTGCATTCTTTGTCGGCTGCCAGTCCCGCTTTCCACACGTGCGAGGCATCACGTGTTGCCGACCAGGTCAAGGTATCCCTGATTGTTTTCGACAAGGGGGAATATTGCAGGCCTGCACTTTGACCTTTACTGCAATCCATGTGAAGAAAACCCCTGTGTTCCTCATCGCTGGCTGGGATCCATAAAGGCATCTCCATCCAGGCATCGACTTTCGCTTCTGCCAAAGCTTCATCGTTCATCCAGACAAACTGGGCAGAATTACCACCGACGGCATTGCATTCATTGAGAAACTCCCGCATGGAAAGAGGCTTTTCTGGTCCTGTGGCGTTGAACGTTCCTCTGCTTTGATTTTCAATCAAACGTATTGTCCACTTAGCCAGATCGCGAACATCAATGAATTGAATGCAGCGCTCCGGTGCCCCGGGTGCGATCACGCGTCCGCCCTTTGAGACTCTCGAAGGCCAATATGTGAATCGGTCGGTGGGATCGTACGGTCCGACAATAAGCCCGGGGCGAATGATTGTGGAGCCCTCGCAAAAAGCTCTTTCCACTGCTTTCTCGCAGGCCGCCTTGAGTGAGCCGTATTCGACCTCGTCGCCGCTTTCAATTGATTTGACAGGTGCTGACTCGTTCATTCCACGGGCAGCGAAATTTTTGAAGACCGAGATGCTGGAGATGAAAACATAGTTGTCTGCAGAATCTTTCAAAGCCTCTGCTGACTTTGAGACTGCGTCGGGAGCGTATCCGCAAGTGTCTATAACAGCGTCCCAGCTTCTGTTTTGCAGAGCATCCAGATTCTTTTCTCGGTCACCATGCAATTTTTCAATAGACTGGTGTTCTGCAAGAATATGCGTGCCACGGTTGAAAGTCGTTACGCTATGCCCTGCTTCCAGCGCTGCCGAAACGATGTGCCGCCCGAGAAAAACAGTTCCGCCCAATATCAGGAGTTTCATCCCACAAACCTGTCTTCGCCCGCCCTTGTTCGCGCTTGATAACTGTCTTGATTGTCTGCCAGGGTCGCCGCAACTATTAGACAGCTCGCGGCTTGCGAAGTCAAAACGTAACAGTATTAACTTTCTTCTGCTCTAAACGGCACTTTCAAGCTCTTACGTGTTAAATTTCCACGCCGGAAACGATTTATTGATAGGGGACGGTGCGATGGCAGAGTCAAACATTACGAATTTCATTGAGCATCATTTTCGTCATTTCAACGCAGCCACGGTGAAAGACGCGGCACGCGCTTATGTCGAACATCTGCGCACCGGCAAGAAAATGATGATCACTCTGGCGGGCGCCATGAGCACTGCCGAGCTTGGCTTGTCGCTTGCCGAGATGATTCGCAATGACAAAGTGCAGGCGATTACCTGCACGGGCGCGAACCTGGAAGAAGACGTATTCAACCTGGTTGCACACGATCACTACGAGCGCATCCCCAACTACAGAGAGCTCACCCCGCAGCAAGAAACAGCGCTGCGTGAGCGCGGCTTGAACCGCGTCACCGACACTTGCATTCCAGAAGATACGGCCATTCGCAAAATCGAAAAGCATGTGCTCGATATCTGGGAAGCCGCAGACAAAGCCAATGAAAGGCTCTTTCCTCATGAAGTGATGTACCGCTTGGTTAAATCCGGCGTTCTGAAAAGCGAGTATCAGATCGATCCGAAAGACTCATGGATTCTGGCAGCCGCAGAGAAAAACTTGCCGATATTCGTCCCCGGATGGGAAGACAGCACGCTCGGCAACATCTTCGTATCGCACGTCGTCACCGGCGAATTGTCGTCATGCCAGATCATTCGCGGTGGTCTGGAATACATGCAAGAACTGATTAAATGGTACGACAGCGCCAGCAGCAAAGATGCAGGCATTGGCTTCTTCCAGATTGGC
>PNKB01000223.1 GCA_013997645.1 Cyanobacteria bacterium PR.3.49 | reverse complement strand
ACCCCATGCAATACCGAGGATTTCCATACCGTTGGCGATGATGTTGAGCAAGGCTTCTAAGTTAGCCAAGTTGTTGACGCGTACAGTACCTGCGGTGTTGACGCCGGTGATGTAGGTGGCATCAGAGCCTTGTGGTCCTATGGTACCGTTGGTGGCGCCTTGCAATGTAGGGGCGGAAGCATCACGTTCTTGCATAGTTTGTGTGCCGGTGTTGCCTTGAACATCAGATGCATACTGACCTTCATTACCGGCGGACGAGAACTGGTCACCTTGGGCTTGCGCGAATGCTGGCAAGTTGAGAGCAAGGCCGAGAGCTACAGCAGCGACGACTCCCAATGCTTTGACTTTACGCATATAAGATCCTCCAGTGAAGGCAGGTGTTGAAAAAATTAGTAAGGTTTGGACAAAATCGGCTCTAAAGCGTGCCGGACTACAGATTAAGCGCAACTCACATCGAAGTCAAGAGCTGAATTGTTGTCCAGACTACACTTTTGCGAAACTATCGCCAAATCAGCGTTTCAAGCCATGTAAAACTGATTCTGCACGCATACCTGGACTAGAGCTTCATACCATTACGCTTCAGCCAGGTGGCTAGAAACGCCAGGCAGAGCAGTTCCACGATGATGGTGGCGGACGTGTATAGAACTGCGCCCTGTAAGCCAAAACGATTGTAAGACCCTATAAAACACGCAGGTGTGAAAATTGGGACCATCGACAAGAACATACGAAATGCGGGATGCTGCGGCCATCTCACTTCAAAAGGCCATTCTATATAGCCAGGAATGAGGAACAGCCCAAACGGCAATATTGTGTAGAAGTCGTTCCAGGTCTTCGTAAGATCTGCGTAGATAGCTGACCCTGCAAGAAGCACAACAATGCCGATGCGCATGCGCACTGCAAAAACTCGCATCCATTGTCTAAAAGCGGCATGTTTATCCATGTAGATACAGTTCCGTGCTCTACACCCAGCATACCTGTTAACTAGCTACTCTGTTTTTTGTATGTCTAGTCAAATGTATATTCCGCGAACGTCTTGCGCGGCTTATCAGTGGTGAAAGGACACTCGATCTTTGCTATCTGTTCAAACTGATGCTTCTTGCAAAATACACTTAGGCTGATGCGATGCGTGTCGCATGACCCGTTCAAACAGCGCTCACCCTTTGTGGTATCACCGAGTGAATCCCAATATTCTTTGTGCTTCTGGCGCAACTGCTTATTGCTTAAATGCACATTCACTGTTCCAGCTTGCTCACTGTGGTCGATCCAGTAAATCGAATCACCACTGTGCGAAAGAATTTTGTCTATAAACTCAGTGAAGCTGAGAGCAATAACGATGTAGTCAAAACCATTGTTGTCTAGGTCAATGATTGGATAGTGATCATTCGGCTCGCTAAGGTCAATCGCAATCATCTTTCCATTTGGCATTTCACAGAATGGAAGCCAACTCTGCGGCAACATAGATCTGTCAATATCCATCGCCCTTTGCAATGAAATTATCGAATAGCGGTCGAACACTTTTACGTCCGCGCACCGCTCGTAAAACAATTTCATATCGTCTGGCAAAGTGTAACCGAACTTCGATCGTATCAATGCGATGCCTTGTGTCAGCAAAGAGCCAGGCGCCTTCACTGCTTTCTGCTCGCTAAAAACCAGCGGTATCAAATCTCTGATGTCGGTAATTGGTTGTCGCGTCGGAAGTGGACACATCGGAGCCTCTTGCAGCAATGCCAGCGCATCTTGCGCCCGGTCGGATGGAACGAACAAATGATCGTGATGATATGCAGAAACCGGGTTGATTGAAATGCCAGCCTCAGCAACGATCTTGGACATTGCAGCAATGAAGCCGACTGCGTTTAGATCCGAATCTACTTCGCACGTAATCAAAGACCATGTGCCGTCATAAGCGAGGACAGCAGCATCAGCGGCAGACTGTTCGACAATGATGGAAACGCCTTCGCTCTCTCGGAAAAAACAAATCGGCTCGGTCTTGAGTGCTCTGAACTGTTTATCGCTGACGGTGCAAAAGACGTATGTCTCGTCGTGCAACCACGGACTGATTGAAGAGAGAAGGACGTGCAAATTTTTCTCGGCCATTTAATCCCAGCCCTGGATTCCCGCTGTTCTTGGTTCTTATTCCCAGTTTGGGTGGGATTTCTACCGATTTACAGCGAGCATAACCTTATGAGACACTCGGAGTACTGAATAGTACTCTGACCGGTGTTTTCATGCACACGAAAATGCAAAGCTGGACTCAAACATTTGCAGGAGTAATTCTGTTTTCAATGCTTGCCGGAGTTTTGTATGCCGACACACCCAACTTGCCGTGCATGGTGCCCACCTCGGTCAAGGGTTCAGAGATAAAGTATTCGTGTGGTAAGAAGCTGCACATTGAAGGAACGTTAGTTCAACATCACGCCTGCTATGGCATTTTAGATGCAAGGCCAATGGCAATTGCACTATCGCTCCTCACTTTTGCAACTTTGATTTCTTTTCGCCGCCGCATCTTCCACTTAAAGTGATCGGGCCAAATGATTGCAATGATAGTTTAAAGTTGATTAAGCAGCCTTGTTGGCTCTCTGCGCTCTCAGCTTGGCTGCGAAATCAAACGACATTAGGCAAACACCATTTTCACACTGTGGAACGCCTGTTGCTTCTTCAGACTTTTCAGTGAGCAACTGTTCTTCGGTGAAATCTTCAACGGTATTGTCGGATACTAATTTAAGATGATTCGATTTCATTGCTTTTCTCCCCATGCGATTGCAAGGACCAAAACCAAAGCTGAAAGTTCCCGCACCAGTGGGGTCGTGCGAATAGCTAGGCTCCTGGCGATGTTCTTGCACCAATTTCATGCGGCTTTGCGCTTCTCTTTACAAGCCCAAAACAATCCGGTGTTAAGTTAGGAACATATGCGAGTGTCCAGGCGAAGTAGCAGATTCGCCGGTCACAGCTTGGTTCACGTCGTTCTGGATTTGCCCGCTGGCGAGTCCGGGCAAAGGAGCGCGCCCAAATGAAATCTGCTGATGCAATCTCCCCAAAGACATTCATTGTTCACTACTGTTTTGCAATAGTTCTGGCTGGCTGCATCGGTGTTTCGCTCCATGAGGAGTACGTTGACCAACAAAAGTCGACACCTGCAATTGAAGTAACTGCCGAAGCATCGGCTGGCGGCACGACTTCAATCGTTCAAGAAGTCGAACTTTGGTCCGGTTGCCCTACGCACGACGGGGTTCGCGAGTCCATCGACTCTCTTTCGAGTCTGATTTCGGATGCAGAACAGATAGTAGCGACTTTGCACGAGAATCACGATCAATGGAATGAGCACGACAAGCGCACAAACATTGATGGTTGGCGAGAGCAAGCTCGCAATTGGGAAGTTAAAAACGAGTCGATAATTAGCGAATGCCCACAGCTTTTAGGTGCAACGGGAGTTGCCGTTTTCCCCGAAATTCCAATGGCTTTGGAGAATCTGAAAAGCTCTCAACACTGGCTCAATTACGCAATCAAGAGTGCGACTTCCAACGATTTTAAATCGGCAGATGAATTCATTGCAGCCGCAAATAAAGCCTCGGACCGCGCGACAAAACTGATTGATTTGAAGATCAAACCAAAGCGCAAAACGGCCCTTGTGCAATTGCCGAAACACCTGCAAATGAGAGTTTCACAAATAGCATCAGCCGAATAGTCAGACGTACAAGGCTAGATTCTTTCTTTCTGAATCTGTTTCATCCAACGCTTGAAATAATTGGAGAATGGCTTCACCTGTGCAATGAAGAAATTCTTCTCCATCGGTACACCACGGACACCATAGGTCAACTGTTCGGGTTCAGTCATGTACGTTCTGAAGATTCGATCCCAAATTACAAACACGCCGCCAAGATTGCTTCCGTACTGATCCGGCAAATTGCCGTGATGCACGCGATGTGCGGACGGGGTGTTTAGTACTCCTTCGAGTATTCCGAGCGATGGGACGTATTGTGTATGAAGGAAAAACTGGTAGACCTGAATAAGGCTAAAACACAAAATCACAGCCAGTGGGTCACAACCGAGAATAACCGCTGGGAAGTAAAACAGCGGATTGATCCAGGGCAGGACAATACTGGCGCGCAAGGTCGTCGTCAGATTGTAATGCGTGCTGGTGTGATGGATTTCGTGAAACGGAGCGAGTATTGAATCGGTGTGAAAAAAACGATGTTGGATGTAGAACAGTAAATCGACAATAAAGAAAGTCGCGATCCAGCCGGCCATTCCATGGAATTTCCACATCGAAAAATGCTCAGCAAGCGCCAACATTGAAAACATGAATGCACCGCCCAAGCCACCGGTCATGCGGTTGACGAAAAACATCATCAGATTTTGAAGAGTGTCGTCTAGGTTGTAGAACTTCGTTTTCAACAAATAATCGACTGAAATTTCGATGCAAATGCAAACCATGTAGGCAAGTAAAATCAGCGGCGCATAACGCTGCGCGACTTGAGTCAGCAGGTCCAATTGCATCTTTCTGGCCTCATGGATCGTTTAGTAAGTTTCTAGATTAGAAAGAAAAATACTCATTGCATACCGTAGATGCACGACTGAAACTAGAAGAAAGAAGGAGCATTGCTGCTCCTTCCCACTGATTTCCTGAACTAACTTTTGAAACTTAGGATGTTAGCTGAACAAGTTGGCATCGCGTGCGGAGGCAACCAGCCAGTTGATACAACCAGGTGTTGCTAACCCACCGGTGACACCAGCGGCGCCGAAGAGAACCTTCTTCATAGCGTCTTGAGTGCCGGCGGCCATGCGCATGAAGCCCATGATCATAGTTGGTCCGCCCCAGGCAATGCCGAGGATTTCCATACCATTGGCGATGATGTTGAGCAAGGCTTCCAAGTTGGCCAAGTTGTTGACGCGCACAGTTCCAGCGGTATTGACGCCGGTGATATAGGTCGCGTCGCCGCCTTGCGGTCCGATGGTACCGTTGGTGGCGCCTTGCAGCATCGGAGCATTTGCATCCAGCTCATGCATGGATTGCGTTCCGGTGTTGCCTTGCACCATAGAAGAATATTGACCCTCATTGCCTGCAGACGAGAATTGATCTCCCTGAGCTTGCGCAAACGCGGGCATATTCAGAGATAGACTCGCAACAACAGCAGCTGCAAAACTCCAGCTAGCTAGACGACACGATAAAGAGCGAAGCATAGATACCTCCCCGAGCTATTCATAGTAAATGTGATTCGGAAGCTGCTCAAAAGTGAGCATAGGAACAATATTCCTACGCAGAATCAATGTCAAGGGATTGTGACGACCACTACGAAATCCTTATGCCATCACTATTTCGGTTGATGGAAGGTTTTGAAAGAAACCTTTCAGCATTTCCACATCCTGCAAAAAATATCCGGAGAGGCTTTATTCATGCGCTTCTCCCAATCCCCAAACGAGTAAAAAATGCAACAAGCATGCGAAAGGTTTCTTTCGCCAGGCTTTCAAAACCGCCAAATATTCAGTATTCCGGGCTCTTTTCCACTCGTTACATGCGAAAAAAATTAGTGGTTTTTTGATACTCAACAGTGAGCTCTTTTCACTGATCGCGCTTGAATAACAATTGCTGCAGAGCTATCTCACACTGAAAGTGTAATGCGTAATTGGGTGGTGTCCGCTGCCGGAAGTACTGGACCACCGGTCGTGAACCTGCACAAGATTTTTCTTCTCGTAATAGCGCATCAAGCGACCGCTCGTATCGTCGAATGCCGAAGTCCGCCAGGTGCCGCCGACATCGCGCATGTCGTCGACCATTCCTTTGATGAGCATGTTGGAGCGATTGCGAAACTCAGGCAAAACACCGAGTATCTCGACCTTGCCTGGCGTCACGGAGCCATTCCTGGTCCAGCCCGGGATAATCTGCCCATAGCCGACGATTCCGTGCCCCTGAGCCTCCAGGACGGTCGTTCTGCCGCCTTCATAGAACTTATCCAGCCCAAGGCGATTGGCTATTTCGCCAACACGCATTTCATCTTCGGGCTGAAAGCGGCGTATGCTGGCATCGGCGTTGATGCGGAAGCGCGGATTAGACGCCGCTTGCGATACAGCTGGCAACTCCGAAAGCGCAGGTAGCTCGGATTTGAAAACGGTTGCATCGGCACGTCCTATGGCTGCAACGCTGGCAGCTTCATCCGCCAACGGGGCCGCGGAGCCCAGTTTGCGCAAAAGTGTCGTTCCCAACCTTGGGGCTGCGACGGCTGCAATGACCATGCCCGCCGCCGCAATCGGATGTTTCTCAACAAAATCGCTCGCGCCCTTGTAAGCATCCGCGAAAAAGGCAAAACCAGAAGTAGATTCACGTCTGCCGCTGGTTTCAGTTGAGAGGATCTCGAAATTGCCCGACATGGCGGTCGCATTCCTTAGGATGAGAAAACAATACCGAGAGGAGGCGGCGGCGGCAATGCGAAAAGTACGAAGCCGAACCGTTTGCTGAAACCGCCCGCCCGCCAAGCGATTCCGGAAGACGACGCCCCCGCACGGACGGCACC
The DNA here is from genome assembly GCA_013997645.1 of Cyanobacteria bacterium PR.3.49. Taxonomy (GTDB): domain Bacteria; phylum Cyanobacteriota; class Vampirovibrionia; order Obscuribacterales; family Obscuribacteraceae; genus QKMZ01. The sequence continues at coordinate 2,182 of PNKB01000223.1, read as the reverse complement.
TTGTTGTATTCTGGAAATAGGGTCGCCAATTTGGATAAAGAGCCGCGCGCAGTGCATGCGCGGGTTTAAGGTTGCACAGGAATGGAACTGTCGGAACGCATATTGCGGCTTCTGGGAAAACGCGATGACGACCCAGCCTTGCTTGAGTTTTTAGACGAATTCAAACCTCATCTGCACAGCTATGCTTACGAACTTAGAAAACTCTACAACTTCAGTGCCTTGGGCTTTTCGCTCTTCTATGACGGCTCCACCGGAAGCATTGAGCGAGTCTCCTTTCACATTTTTACTAACCGCGTTGCGTCAGGAAATTGCCAACCATTCGAAGGTCCCCTACCTTTTTCGATACCTACCAACAGTAGTCGCGATGAGGTCCGGCAAATTCTATGTGCGACACCAACCAATTCGCATTCAGCGAAAGCAAGTTCGAGCAGCGACTCGGAAACCAACATTGCAACCTGGCATGACAAATACGAAATTCCTCCGTGGACATTGAATTTCACGTTTGGTTCGCCGGACGGCGTTCTTCAGTTTGTGTCCGCTAAATCCGACGAGATTGTTCCGCTACAGGACCAGAATAAGATGGATGCGATGCTCTGGCGGGAGTGCATGTTTTGCGGCGAGACACATGACGCTGCGTCGAGATTTGTGTTGGAGAGCAACAATATCAGCGTTTGCCACGTTTGCGTGGAAGGTTTTGTAAATCAATTTCGAGATCGCAAAGGCAAGTTTGTTCAAAAGGAAGGCTGCTCGGTTTGCGCGCACAAAATTTCTCGAAAAAACGCGATGCTCAGAGTTATTCAAAGTGCTGAAAACGTCGAGCTTACGATCTGCGAAATTTGCGCTGAAGAGGTGAATGAGGGGCTCGATCGTTTTGTTGCACGAACAAAAATGGTCAACAAAATAGCTGAGCCCGACATGCACTTTCCTGATTTCGAACCGAATCTAGATGGCTACTAACTGAACAAATTGGCGTCTCGTGCGGATGCAACCAGCCAGTTGATACAGCCAGGCGTGGCCAGACCGCCAGTCACACCGGCGCATCCGAACATAACTTTCTTCATTGCATCCTGCGAACCTGCGGCCATATGCATAAAGCCGAAGATCATTGTCGGTCCGCCCCAGGCGATACCCAGAATTTCCATGCCGTTGGCAACGATGTTGAGCAGGGCTTCTAAGTTGGCCAGGTTGTTGACGCGGACCGAACCTGCCGTGTTGACGCCAGTCACATAGGTGGCGTCTCCACCTTGCGGTCCTATCGTTCCGTTTGTCGCGCCTTGAAGCATAACGGAGCCGCCGTCACTTTCATGCTGCGTTTGCGTACCTGTATTTCCTTGAACTTCCGAACTCATCGCACCGGCGTCGCCGGCGGACGAGAATTGATCACCTTGCGCTTGTGCAAATACGGGGGAGCCGGTGGTGAGTGCCAGCACAACTGCAGACGTTGCTGCGATTGAAAAAATGCGATGCAAAAGTTGGCGAGTCATATTTCTACCTCACGCGATTAAATAATTGATTAGTAAGAGGGTTACGTACAGCCGCTCAAAGTGAGCAACTCTAGAGTAATCACCAACTGTGACACCAGCGGGTCAGTTTGAATTGTCCTTCAATGAAACGCTTTCCACGTTCAGACTTCGACCATCAAAAGCAATGAAAGTAAAAGGTGTGGATCGCCAGGTTTTTCCAGTGTGCAAAATCTGCACATGCTGATCGTCAACCCAGCGCACTTTTGCAGAAGCATCCGTAAAGGAAAAGAGATTGCCGTCGCGCTCTCTTTCGGGCTGAGAGTCTGCGTCGATGACTGAGACATTTATGTTTCGGTAGCGGCCGATTTGATAAATGTGCTCGTAGACAACAGCTTTGAGTTTGCCATCGGGAGACATGGCGGACTCGATAATCTTTTGTCTTTCGATCGAGGCGTCAGCAACAAGGGTGCAAACGAAACATGCAACAAAAAATGCCAGACAGGAAAAGGACAAATAACCAATAAACTGACAGACCGCGTGAAACGGAGATGAATTGAAAATTGTTTTGAGTATCGCCATAGATCTATTAAACACTACTGAGCAAAGAACTTTTCAAATAAAGAGGGAGTCTTTCGACTCCCTCTTCTGATTGCCTGATTGCGTGGCGTTTATTCTTTGTGTTAGCTGAACAAGTTGGCGTCGCGAGCAGATGCAACGAG
>PNKB01000222.1 GCA_013997645.1 Cyanobacteria bacterium PR.3.49 | reverse complement strand
ATCTTGTCATAGAGCGGTTTTCCATCAGTAGAATCATTGCCGTAGAACTGCTTGCATTCATAAACGGCTTTTCGCATGGTTAGTTTCAACAACTGATCAGCTTGCTGTTGTGTCAGCAGAACAGGATTAACCGAATCCTTGCGGCGCCAAATCTCATCGTAATCGGCACCGACGGCTTGAAGAGTTTCCTTCGCGCCTGAGGTCTCCAAATTCAAGCCTATGCCGATGGTCCAGATTTGCTTGGAATCTTTGTAGGCATCCAGCCTGAGACCTTCTCTCAGCTCGAACCGGCGAGCAAGGTTTTCTATTTCATCGCTGGAAAACGGAAGATCGTTTCCGGTTATGACAGCTCGAAATCTATCATGCTCGAGCCGAAGCTTTTCCACCGAAACAGGCCCTGAGATGGGCACATCGACCGTAATGCCTTTGACGGAAAAGCTTGCAATGTGCGAAGTTTGCCGGTTTTCTAAACGTCCATACGGATCAAAAACCAGCCACTCGTTGCTCATAGAATTGAATCGATGAACTCGCCCATCATCGTGTTTTATCTCACTCAGAACCGTTTGCCCGTTCTGAGGAATCCAGATAAAAGTGTCACCGCCATTGGGTCCGTAACTGAATACCTGATCACAGTTTTTATAAACGGAAAGCCGGCCGGCCGAATCGACGCCTATTGACCCATCCTTGCTGGGAAAAACATCTTTGCTGGAGAACAGCGAAAGATCATTCAGTTTCAAATCTCCAGTAGAGCAGACATTGAAGGTTTCTTTCAATCCAGTTCCTGCTGCTTTCGTATCCATTCGATACTCTGAAAGCGCATCATTTTCGCCTTGCCTGTTTGATGTCGAAGCTTTCTCAGCTTGCCTGTCGCCGCCCATTTAGAATCACCGGATAGAAACGAGAGTGGCACCCTCGAACCTATTAATAGCTGTTTGTTGTTATGGAATTGCAAATCGCGCGCCGAGATAACACACAGGCGGCAAAATCCAACTGTCAGCCGATTTTGCAACTTGGTAACAACTCGTCGATAAAGTGGCAGCATGCACTTTAGTTGGAGAGCAAAATTATGACCGATCAGGTTGTTAGAACCTCAGAAGGGGCAGTCAGCGAGGCAAATCGCGACGCCAGACAAATTCAATCTGCCACGACTTCTAGCGATGCTTACCAGCTGTTTATCAAAGAAATTTCCGGCACACAGTTCGCCAACGATGCGCTCAAAGCCCAATACGAAGAGAGTTTAGTCAAATCCTTAAACAACGACATGAGCGGCCTGATGGTCGAATATCTGAACGATCCAAGGGGTGGTGCGGGTCTTAAGCGAGATGGACAGATTACTCGTCAGGCAATATTGGACAGAAAAAATTCTGAAAATCTCACAGCGGCTGACAGAATGTTTATTCCTTCGCTCACTTTGAATTTCGATACTTTGAGAAATGGCGACACAAAAGATGGCGGCAAAAACACCAACGCATTTGGCATCACCGAAAACGACCTGCGTGCACAACGAAGCAGAACATCTAATGAACGGTACATCTCTCAAGCGACTCAGCCCAACAAGAGCGAAAAAATAGCTGATGCCTTGCTGGACCCTAGCCGCACTCGCATATTTGATCAATTGGAAACATCTGATAATGGCTGGTTTTCCGGCAAAGACGGCAAAATTGCCAGAGGCAGCATCGAAAAATTCTTGAAGAAAGCAGACAAGTATCAGGGCGAGGACAAAGACTTCAAATACCCGCCGGACATGCTGGAAAAACTCAAGGACATCCATGACGGGTGGGATACCCCAAGGATTAAATTGCTGCGCGAGAAGAACGGCAATGGCAGCATGAGCCGTGATTCAATCGCAATCGGTTGCGGCTATCCCGGAGGCTACAGAGAGTTTATCCAAAAACATCGCGAGAGACTGAGCGAGCAAAACAATCCAGCTGCAAAAACCGATGAAGTCAATGTTTTAAGTTTCGAGCCGCCCCTTCACGAATTGACTCACCTCAAGGTTACGCAAACCACGACCGTTGAATTCCCAGCATCGAAATTGTCGCTGTTAGCAAAACAAGAACCAACACAAGGCTATTGGCATGTCGCCAACAAGCTCATCGTCGCCTGCCCGATGCCTGAAGAAACAGCGCTGGAAACATCCAGACAAAATGTGATTTTGATGCGTGCTTTACAGGGACTGCATGCGCTGCAAGGTGGAAAGCTGGGAGGACATGCATTTCTACCGACGCCAAAAGACTATGACACTCTCAAGGTGGAAATAGATAAATATGCATCCAGCAGGAGTGTCAGGACGCGGCAAACAGCAGAAAGACTGAAGCAACGCTTGGATAAGTTGCGCTGCGAGAAATAACAAAGTCGGCACCGGCTGTAAAGCTGACCGGCAAAGGTTTATGGAGAAGAGGAGCGCCCCCTTAACCGGGGGCGTTTTAATTGGGTATAAATGAGAAGGTTTCGCGAAAAGACCGACCTTGAAGATCAGACCGGCGCAAAATTCCAACAGCAATGCGGCGCACAAAGACGTCGCTACTCCAGCTTTGCTGCCTTGCGTCGTTACTTCAGCTTTGCTGCCTTGCATCGTTACAGTTGTGCTCGGCGTCACAGCAGTATCAGCATCTTCAAAAACGCAGGAAAAGATTCTCGAGTTTCCTAGCGACACGAGTTACGGCAATCTCAGTAGGGTAATCCACGTCAATCCGCTGGAAACTCATGCCGAACGCTCGCCGCTTGGGCAAGCAAGAGGGAAAATAAAAGTGCCGGCCGATGCAATTATATTTTTCGAGCCGGGACCCAGATTCTTCCAGCGCCCAGAGATACTGAATAAGCTGCCGCCTGACTCGATCGCCTACATAAGAATGCAATTCACTGCGATGGACGACAATGAAATGCAGATGAGCGATAGAGCGGTGAAATATCTGCGCCATTTGACAGGCTTATTGGCAGTTGACTTCGATCGATCTGATACAAGTGATGTAGGCGCGGCCGAGCTGGCTGGTCTGCCGAATCTTCAGGCGGTTTCTCTGACCGGCTCGACAGTCAATGGAACCTGTTTAAAAAGTCTCTCTTCATGTCCGAAATTGCAGATGCTGCGATTTGGCTCCGGACAAGTAAAGGACGAGGCACTTAGAAGTCTGAGCAATTATAAAAGTTTGAAACGCCTGGTGCTCAATCGCTGCAATCTCACCGATGCCAGTGCGCAAAATATTGCCAAGGGAAAAAGCATTGTTCTTCTTGATGTTTCCAACAATCCCAAAATAAGTGACACCGGTCTCAAATATTTGGGACAGCTAAAACTCGATTACATCAACTTGCGCGAAACAGGCGTGTCTATTGAAGGAGTTCGAGAATTTGTAAAAAACCGCCAGTGTCGAGTCGTGATGCCGAGAATGTTCAGTGAATATTCCAAAGCGCAGCTCGACGAAATCAAAAAAATTCGCGGCGGCGATATTGTTTTCGATCACGATCACAATATCAAATACACAGACTTAAAGACAATTTTTGGAACAGTCGATCGCAGCAGAAAAAAATAGAAAACCCGCCGGGAGCTGGCGGGTTTTCTGCCCTTGCTGAAATCTATCTGCCGAATGCGCACGCTGACGCTTTCTTCGGCTCTTTAGCGGCTAATCGTCGAGAATATCCTCCGTCATGCTGATTGTGTTTCTCAAGACCTGCCCTGTTTGCCCGTCTACCATCATGTAATAGTTGGCACCATCAGTCGTTTGGATATGGGTTCTGTAATTGCCTGACTTGGGTTCGAGGCTGGTATTGACCATCGAGATGTAATCATCAACCGTCTCTCCTGCCGGTCCTTCAAAATTGAGTTCAACACGACTATCTCGATATGTGATGGTGCGTTCGGTAACTACGCCGTTTTTGTTGATTGTCTCCGATGCTGAATAAGGTGTGTCGTTGTAGGCCTGTCCATTGGCCCAAATGCCGGAATCTATTTGTCCTCTATATGTTTTTGTGCGCAATCCCGTCTCATCATCGGTGGTATCACTTGTGATTGTTTTCTCTTCTCCATCGTAGTTCCAGAAATCCGCATCGTAATCTCCCAGGGTTCCGGGTTCTAAGCCCGGTGGCTGGAGTGGATTGTAAGCACCGTCTACAGGTTCGAGCCTGGGATCGGTTGCTTTGATGCCATCGAATGAGCTGAGCCAGGCTCTCTTTTCATCAGCGGTCAGTTCTTCCCCCTTCTCCAATTTCTCATCGGCACGAAATTTCCATTCGCCCTGCGGCTTATTCTCATCAGATTTGTCTTTTGTTTCTCTTTCTCCTCTAAATTCTCTGCCTTTGCGCTCAGCGCCCCTGTCCCGATGCTCCTCCACAACATCAGCGAGGTCTTTGGGAATGCGGATCTCTTCGCCCACCAACAAGCTGTTTGCGCCCGCTCCGGACGTTGGCTTGTCGTTGTAAGCAAGCAATGTTTTGACCATTTTCTGAATATCAGCATGCTTTATGTCAGAAGCGATGCTAACGCCGTTCATATCCATCAGCACTGTCCGCGCCACTTTCCAATACGTGTCGCCTCGTTCGGCTGTATACGAATAGGATCCGTCCTTGTTCTCGTTGAATTCCATGGAATCGCGCGCCGCCATCATTTTCATAGATTTGACAGGACTCATCGCGGCAAATGTACTCTCATGCCCGCGATTTGCACTCATATCATCAAGCGAATCACCAATAGTAATAGTAGGCAAATCCGCATTCACGGAAAAATCCATGGGATTAGAAAAGCCGTAATAGTTTGTTTGGTATGCGCTTTCGAAGAGATTGGCGGTTGTTGAATCAGTGCTCCTTTGACTATGGTCCAACTGTTGTTCGACAACATCTCTGTAGGCTCCAGCCATTGTCGTATCCTCAGCAAGGGGGTCGTTCAAACACAATAAGCGGGTGCTTGGACATCGATTGGACAGTGCGGTCAAACCATTTGATAATTGCCTCAAGGCTGCTATAGTGCCTTTGTTCGACACCGGCATTGGCGACGCTCCGGCAAAAACGCAAGCGACTGCAAAGACCATGGCAAAAATTCTCCTGGTTGAAGACGATGCACTGATGGCGCAAAGCGTCGTCGATATGCTCGCTCAAGAGCATTACACAGTGGAGCACGTCGACGATGGCGCTGACGGCTGGGACAGGCTCGACTCTCTTGAATACGATCTTGTTATCCTGGACTGGAATTTGCCGTCGATGGAAGGCATCGACGTGCTTAAGAAGATGCGCGACGCCGGCAAATCAACGCCGGTCATAATGTTGACGGCCAACAGCGGCATCGACAGCAAAGTCTCAGGTCTGGATGGCGGCGCAGACGATTACCTGACAAAACCTTTTAATCTGGTCGAGCTGAAATCAAGAGTCAAAGCTTTGCTGAGGCGCCCGACGGAGTACAAGGGAGAAACCTTGACAGCGGGCGATTTGACATTGCAAGTGGGCGAATTCAAATGCTTTCGCCGCGGCAAGGAAGTTTCGCTGCACCCGAAAGAATTTGCACTGCTCGAACACTTGATTAGAAACAAAGGCCGTGTTTTCAGTGTCGATGAATTGTTGGATAGGCTCTGGTCCTGCGATTCCGATTCTTCCGTCGATGCAGTGCGCAAATGCATTACAAGATTGCGGCAAAAAATCGATATTCCCGGCAGTCCTTCGCCGATCACAAATATCGTCGGACGCGGCTACAAAGTAGATGAATAGCAATGCTTAAAGGACTGTCGCTGCGCCGGTTGGGCATCATCATCGTAACCGTGCCGGTCCTGGTAAGCATTATATTCATATGGATCTTGATCAACGTAATTCAAGACGCAGAACGCGACCTGAAGGAACAGATTCTCGGAGCTAAGTTGGCGTCGGTTGTTTCCAGTTTGCAGGCAAATTCATTTCAAGCTGCATTCGCCGGCAAAACATGGCACTCGACTAGAAGCGAGGAAGCAGGCGAGAAACTAGACAAAACACTTGTGTCAATTCAAAAGTCGGAAGGAGATCTAAAAGAGCTTTTGAAAAACGACGAGAAGCGCAAATATCTTCTCGCCAATGCACTCGAAGACAGCGAAAAAGCGCGCCAGTTTCTTTTGATGATTAGAAACGGGGCGAGCACTCACTTCGGCGGCACCATTGACGCGCGCATTTTCAACAAGAAGGGTTTTGTATACATGAACTCTATTGTGGAAAACTATCAGAAGCTCAACGACTACGCAATGGATTTGCAAATGAGCGCCACTGCCGACAAATCGCGTGGTTGGGTAGTCGCAACAATTTGTGCGGGAATTTTTGCGAACATCTGTGTTGCAATCGGATTCGGCTATCTATTTTCAAAACACGTATCAGGAAGGCTTTCTGTCGTCGGCAACAACGCTCTTCTTCTCGCCTCCGGAAAACCGCTCAGCAAGCCATTGGAAGGCGATGATGAAGTAGCACAACTAGATGCAGCTTTTCACAATATGGCAGACGCGCTGACAGAAGCGAACAGCAAACAACTGGCGCTTGTCGATAACGCTGCCGATGTGCTTTGCTCTTTAGATGAACATTTGACTTTGCTGCGCGTTTCTTCCGCATGCCAGAGAGTATGGGGTTATTCGCCGGAAGAAGTAACCGGGTTGCGCCTTATGCAATTGCTTGAAAAAGAATCTGCTCAAAAAACAACCAGACAAGCAGAAGACCATATCAAGGCAAAATCGCAAGGCGCGTTTGATGCCAGGCTCATAAGAAAGGACGGCAGAATAATCGACGTTGTCATATCCAGCTTCTGGTCTACCAGCGAGCGTGCGTTGTTCTGCGTATTTAGAGACGTGACCCGCGAGCGTGAGTTCGAGCGCATCAAACAAAAGTTGATGGACACAGTGGCGCACGATTTGCGCTCTCCCATCGCTTCCATTCGGGCAGTTCTGGAATCACTGGCCCTGGGCGTCATGGGCAAGCTCAGCGACAACGCAGTAAAGCGCATTCGCGGCGCGGAGAATTCCGCAGATCGTTTATTGCGCCTGATCAACGATCTACTCGACTATGACAAATTCGAATCGGGACAGTTTACTCTCAATTTGGAGAGTCAATCGATACAAGAAATTGCCTATGCATCTATTGTTTCGATCGAATCTTTGATCGAAGCAAAACAGTTGACCACCAAGGTCGAAGGCAAAGACTTCGCGGTGGCGGCTGACGCAGACAGGCTCACGCAGGCACTGGTCAACCTGCTTTCCAATGCAGTGAAATTTTCGCCTGAAGGCGGCATCATCAAAATAACCACATCAAGGAAAAACAACGACGTGCTGCTTGAGATTGCCGATCAGGGTCCCGGCATACCCGACTCTTATAAAACAGATATTTTTGAGCGCTTCAAACAAGTCGAGTCGGAAGCGCACAAACATAAAGGCACGGGTCTCGGATTGCCGATTGCAAAACAGGTAATCGAAGCGCATGCAGGGCACATTGGTGTGAAAGACAATCCCGGCGGCGGGACAATCTTCTGGTTTACCATTCCTCTGGAAGAAGAAGAGAATGCGAGCAGTGCGGCTGAAAGCGCAAGCGAAAACAAATAACATGGAGGGCAGCGTTCCACCGGCGCGACTGAAGTTTTTTTTCGGGTTATGTTTCTGGGCGTCACTTTTCTGGTTTTTACTTCTGCAATCACCGGCCCAAGCGGCGCGCAAGGTGGTTTTTCCTGACACGCCAAAGCCTGTCGGCACGGTCCTCACTCATCCGCTCGGCAAAAACGGCCCTTTGAAAATGCTTGGCACAACCAAGGGCACTGTAACGGTTGAAGACGGGTTTGCACTCTATGTCATTGCAACGCCCGAAGGTATGAAGTATTTCGATTCATTGGCAAAAATGAAGCCTGAAGATATTCAGCATCTGCGCCTGCATGATGTGACCATTACCGAAAGCAATTTTAAGACGCTTGCAAAAATGACCGGCCTGCAAAATCTCGATCTAAGTTATTCCGACATGGACGATGCAAAAATTGGAAAACTGCTTACCTTAACCAATTTGCTCGAACTTGACCTTTCATCAACTCTGGTGCGCGGCATGACACTGGAAAAATTGAAGGCGCTAAAAAAATTGGATGAAGTGGACCTCGCTCGCACTCGCATCCATGATTTTGCAGTGGCAAAGATTGTCCAAGCCTGCCCCAATCTCACAAGATTGGACATCGGAGGCACCTATATAACCGACGATGCGATTCTGAAGATCAAAAATCTCCGCAAGCTCACATATCTCAAAGTTTCCAAAACAGGCATCTCAGATAAGTATCTGGACGAGCTGCTGGCGCTGAAAAATCTTAAAAAAGTGCAACTCTCATCCACGCAAGTTACACGAGAAAAGGTGATGAGCCTGCAGGCAGCAAAACCGGACTGCAAATTCTCGCTCAAGAGTGATACGGACTAATATTTTTATCGGACTTGTCCAATCAATGTCCAACCAGTTTTTTAAATTACAGATACCAGCTGGTCACGCGGCGTTGGTAACTGTATCAAGGTTAAAACGGAACAGGGTAAGCGATTCTGTCGGGCGCGAAAGTGCTCGGCAGAATTGTATTTTGAGCTTATTTTTCAAGCCAGTTGAGCGTTTGGATGCCATTTAACAAGTCGACAACAACTCGTTGATAGAGTGGCTTCAGGGGTACGAAATCCTGGTGGGAAACTCGAGCATGGATGACTTTGACGCCGGTCAGACAAATGAGACTACTTTGAACCTGAGTAGCACGACCGGCACTCCGCAAGCACAGGGAAATCAAACGGCTGAGCCAGCCGGGCTTTCGCCTGGCAGTTTGTTTCTCGAGAAATACAAAATCATGGATCGCAT
>PNKB01000221.1 GCA_013997645.1 Cyanobacteria bacterium PR.3.49 | reverse complement strand
TGTGCCCCTGGTCGGCGACTTTCATTACAACGGTCATATTCTGCTTTCGGAGTTCACTGACTGCGCACGGTTGCTTGCGAAATATCGCATCAACCCAGGTAATGTCGGGCGTGGCGAAAAGCATGATGAAAATTTCAAAGCGATGATCGACTGTGCGATCAAATGGGACAAACCAGTGCGCATCGGTGTCAATTGGGGCTCACTCGACCAAGACTTGCTCAAGCGCATGATGGATGACAATGCAGCTCTTTCCGTGCCAAAAGAAGCACACGAAGTACTTATCGAAGCGATTGTAGAAAGCGCTGTTCAGTCGGCAGCTAAGGCGGTTGAATACGGGCTCTCCAAAGACAAAATTGTGCTGAGCGCAAAAGTTTCAGAAGTTCCGGATCTAATTGAAGTTTATCGACGCCTAGCGTCACGCAGCGATCATGCTTTGCACCTGGGGCTTACCGAAGCCGGCATGTCGATGAAAGGCATGGTTGCATCCAGTGCGGCTTTGTCGGTGCTGCTCTTCGAAGGAATCGGCGACACTATTCGAGTCAGCCTCACGCCTGAGCCAGGTGAAAAACGCACTCAAGAAGTACATGTCTGCCAGCAGATTCTTCAGTCCTTGAAAATTCGTGCATTCAAGCCGCAGGTGACTGCTTGTCCAGGCTGCGGCAGAACAACAAGCACCGTTTTTCAGGAACTTGCCAAGGAAATTGAAGAACATTTGTCTTCCCGGCGTCAACAATGGCAAAAGTTGTATCCTGATGCCAAAGACTTAAAAGTGGCCGTCATGGGCTGCATCGTTAACGGACCCGGTGAGTCTCGCCATGCCGACATCGGCATCTCCTTGCCCGGCACCGGCGAAGAACCTCGCGCGCCCGTCTACATCGACGGCGAGCACAGAACGACTCTTTCAGGACCGAACCTGGCCAGCGATTTTATTCAGCTTGTTGATGATTATGTGAAAACCAGCTATTCGAAAGCTAAAAACTAAGGATTCAACTCCGCTTTTGGCAGTGCGTGTCTCAGCTTTTGCAGGTCTTCATTGCTCCAGCCGTTCAAGGAAATGTGTAAATTCTTCAATCGCTTCAGCTTGGCCAGCGCCGGAATGCATTTTGGTGTGACCGGACAACCTGAAATGGTGAGATTTTCCAAATTGGCGGGAGCAAAAGCAATGCATTCGTCGGTTACACCCCTATTCTTTTGAATATCGAGGCTGACCATAGATCCGCATTTCGACAACAAGCGCATTTGCTCCAAGCCAAATTCGCTGTCGTTTTGAGACAGATAATTGATGGAATTTCCCTCGGCGATTTTTTTGATACCGGGAGTAAAGCCCCTGATATGCTCTGTGCAAAGGACTTCTAGTCGAGACAGCACTTGCAACTGTGCCAGATCTTTTCCGCTAATGTCCGCCCTGGCAGCCCAGAGATTTTGGAGGTTTGGCAGTGTGTCGAGCTTTCTCAATGTCTCAGGCCTGATTTTTGAGTCGCTGATGTCTATGGACTGCAAGCTTTTGATGCGCAGGGAATGCAAAATCAGACTGTCCACACTCAATGAGACATCTATAAAGGAGGTCAACGAGATTGGACTTGAAACATTCAGACCACACAGGTCATCTGCTCTGAATTTGTCCAGTAACTCCGGATGTTTACGCAACTCAGCACCGGGAGTAAAAAGCGCTCCATGAAATTTCGGACCGCTGAGAACCTTACCTCTGGCTACTTTAGATTTGTTTTTGACAAACGATATCTTGCCGATGCTGAACTCGGGAAAGTTGAATGTTCGCTCGTCGCGGCCTGGTCCAAACGTTGAAAAATAGCCAGGCGTATTGGCTAATTCAGTCAATGTCTGCTCAATTTTAGCGGGCTCGACAGGCGGAATCTGTTCTCCTGCCTGAGGTGGCGCAGCAGGCGTTTCAGCTCGCGGAATAAAGTAACCGATTGGAACTCCGCAAAGGAAGATCACCGCTGCCGCCAATAGTTTTATTTCTCTGCTGAAAGTCATAGACTCTTGAGGACGAGGAATAAATATTGTTTTTGCCTCAGGAGCGCTGATCATGCTGGCTTGACCACAATCGAAGCTGACCAGATCAGACGTAAATTGCTGCGCGGATTGATATCGATTTTCTACGTCTTTGGCCAAAAGTCGCGACACGATAATTTCAAGTTGCGCCGGAAACTCAATTCCCATTGATGCTTCCTTTAGGGAAACGGCAGTTTCGCCCTGATGTTTCAGCATTGTGGATAATGCCGTGTCGCCCACCAGGGGCGGTGCACCGGTAAGCGCTTCATAGAGAACGCAGCCCAGAGAGTAGAGGTCCGATCGATGATCCACTCCTGTGCCCAGGCATTGCTCCGGGCTCATGTAGAGTGGGCTGCCGAAAATCTCTCCAGTTCTTGTCAAAGTCTGCTGATTAAATTCGTCCTGACCGGTCAATTTCGCTATGCCGAAATCTACGACTTTCACTACCGAGCCTAGTGTCTTATCATCATCCACGGATTGAATCATGATGTTGCTGGGCTTGATGTCGCGATGGACGACGCCATTGGAGTGAGCGTAGCTAAGGGCAAACCCAACCTGAATGAATATATTGGTTGCTTTATCGACGGATAGTCTGCCGTGCTTGCTCAGAAGGTCGGCAAGTGAATCACCCTCCACTAAATCCATAATGAAAAACGGCTGACCATCGGGCAGAAGCCCAGACTCATGAACCTTTATAAGATTGGGATGATCGAGTTTGTTGGCTGCTCTTGCTTCGATTTCAAAACGCCGCATTGCTGCATCGTTCTTTTGCTGTCTGTTGAGAAACTTAATCGCATATTCCATACCAGTATTCGATTCGGTATCGACAGCTTTGTAGACGCTGCCCATTCCGCCAGTTCCGAGCAACTGCAAAACTTTGTACTTTTTCAAGATCATCGTTCCTGGTTCAATAACCAGGGACTCACCCTCGACCAGCCTGGTAATCTCTTGATCGCGCCGGTCCGTTTTCGATTCCACTGATGCATTTTCTTCCGGACTCATCTTTACTCCGGGTGAGAATCGTTGAATTGAACGAGCGGCATCAATTCTTTGAGGCGCTGCAGCTCTTTTTGTGAAAACATCTCGCTGCTGATTTTTAAATGCCGGAGTTTTTTAAAACGGGCAAAACTTTCAATGCAAGCCGGAGTTAGTTTGCACGACTCGATATTCAGCTCGACCAAATTTGCCGGTAGGACTTTGATTGCTTCATCGGTTATTTTTGTGGCACCGATTTCCAGCGACCTAAGTTTAGTCAAAGTTTCAAGCAGTCGCGCATCATTGTCATCAAGATATGTCTTATTCAAATTCAGAACCAGCATTGCTTGCGAACCGCGCAGTTTTTCCAATACGGGAGTAATTTTTGCAGAATTGGTTAATCTGAAATACTCAAGCTTTTTGAAGTACTTGAATTTTGCAATCTCCTCTCCGGGCAAAATTGTGCGCGCTAAATGCAATTGAGTCAATCTGGGAAACTCGTTTACCTTGTTCCAGCCTTCGCTGTTCAAGTCTGAATCATCCAGATTGAGACACTTAAGCGATTTCATGTGGGTGCAGTTGGCTAGGACTTTGTTTACGTCTGCGAATTCGAGAAACTCTTTTCCCAGGTCCGTCCGCTTTACGCATAAGTTCAATGCCGTCAGATCGTCGCTCCGGAATCGTTTGAAAAGAGCCGGATGCTTTTTGAATAAATCTGTAGGATAAAATTCGATCGGCATCAGCTCCGGAAAAAAGACGGTGTTTTTGGCAACAAGATTGCAAATCTGAGTTTCCCCGATCATCCCGATTTTGACATCAGGAAATTGAAACTTTCGCAATTTTTCAGTCTTATCGATGAAGGAGAAGTAACTGTGTTCCTTTTCCATATCAATCAGAAATTTTTGGGCCGCGTCAACGTATGGAGCCATGTATGTTTTTTGAGCACCCTCGATGCCTTCCATTTCTGTCTGTTTGCTGAATGAATCGGCCTGTATATGCTCGGAAAACTTCAGATCTGTGCCTACGGAATAGGCTTGGGTCTTCTCGTGCGGTATGCCGTATCCACAGGCAATTCCGGCGAGGAAAAGAACAACGCCGACGATTACGGCTATTGCCGTTCGTGAGCCGCTAGAGGCAGCCTTTGGCTGCTTGGGTTTGGCTTTGACTGTCGCTGCAGATACGACCTGCGGCGCCGCCTCGAAATTGACCAGGTCGCTCGTCAATAACTGAGCTGATTGATATCTGAGATTGATGTCTTTTGCTAACAAGGCCGCCACTATTTGTTCGATCTTCTCGGGAAATTCAATTCCCATTGAAGCTTCTCTCAGTGTTATGGCTGTTTCCGATTGATGCTTCATCATTGTCGAGAGGGCATTCTCTCCCACTAATGGTGGTGCTCCTGTCAAAACTTCATACATCACGCAGCCGAGAGAATAAAGGTCGGAGCGGTGATCTATGCCGCTGCCGGTGCACTGTTCCGGGCTCATGTAGAGAGGGCTGCCGAATATTTCTCCAGTTCTTGTCAGGGTTTGCTGATTGAATTCATCCTGTCCTGTCAGTTTTGCGATGCCGAAATCGACAACTTTGACGATCGAGCCTAGCGTCGTATCATCCTCGACTTTTTGCAGCATTATATTGCTCGGCTTTATGTCGCGGTGAATGACTCCATTCGAGTGTGCATAACTAAGTGCAAATCCAACTTGAATGAATATTTTTAGTGCTTTCTCGAGCGGCAGCCGTCCTCTCTCTTTCAATGCATCGGCCAGCGATTCTCCTTCTACAAGGTCCATCGTGAAATATGGCTGACCATCAGGCAAAAGGCCTGTTTCATGAACTTTGATCAAATTGGGATGATCTAATTTGTTCGCTGTTCTGGCTTCAATGTCAAATCGCCGCCACGAAGCATCATTGGTTTGCTGTTTGTGGAGAAACTTAAGAGCGTATGTGCCTCCACTCTCGATATCTTCTACTTTGTATACGCTGCCCATGCCGCCAGTGCCCAGTAGCTCGATAATCCTGAAACGATTTTGCAGGATGGCGCCGGCTGCGTAGTTGAATTTTAGATCTGAATTTTGCGAACCCATTATTTTTTTTGCATCACCATAAATTCGCTACAACGAATTCGATACTGTCTGGAAACTCCAAACCTAGTGAAGCTTGATGCATAAGTGCCACCACAGCCGAGCAGCTCAATCACTTCGAATTTTTGACTCATTCGCTATCGCCAATTTTCTGCATAAGAGATTGAAAGTCACTTTCTCGATTAACTATAGGTACTACTCTTGTCTTTGGCAGCTCTGCTTTCAGCTGCTCAAGTTTTTCCTTAGGGAATGTTTTGTTGTCAACCATCAGCAAAGTAAGCGGCATCAGTTTGAGTGTTTTGGCGCATGCAGGAGTGACGGAACAGCGTTCTATATTTAGATAATTCAGCTTTTTCAAGGGCAGCAATAATTTGAGATTGTCGTCATTGACTTCAGGATTGCTGCATACATCCAAGTCTGTGAGATTTGGAAATCCACTGGCAATGCGTAAATCCTCTGCCTGGATTTTGCAACCTTTCAATCTCAGTGTTGTTAAAGAATTCGAAGAGCGCAAAGCATTTAAGACCAACCTTGCATTTCTGGTTTCTGAAATGTCGAGTGTGCGAAGATGTCTCAGTCGAGGCAGTTTGATAATTGCGGATGCGGAAGTACCGGCGCTGGTCAGCCAGAGATTCTCTAACTTGGACATGTTTTTCAAGCTCTCGAATTGTCTGTCGCTGACCGGAGTACCGGCAAGATCGAGAGAGACGAGATTTTTTTGCTGGTCGAGTTTGGAGAGTAATATGGCGCTGTCGCCTGCACATTGCTTCAAGGTCAGATCACTCAATTCGTTGGGACGGAATTTCTCCATCAAGTTGGGATACATGTATAACTCTGTATTTGCTTTGAACATAAACGGTCCAGCCGGAAATCTCAATTTTCCTCTGGCCGGAAGATAACTGCGCTCGTTGACAAATCCTTTTGCGGGGGCAATCTTTCCTATAGCAAATGCGGTTGGAAATGTGAATTCAACCTCGGAATTGCTTACGCGCTTGCTGAAAGGACCATTACCTGTGCCCAAGTAAGGGTCCTCGCCAGACTTAACTTTTCCTTCGAGCAAATGGTCGGTTTCTCTGGGCACTGCTCTCATGCCATCGGAGAGTATTTTTGCGGCTTCTTTAGTCTGTGCGTGCGAATCATTTTTGGCACTTTCCTGGAACGAAAAATGCCCTGTGAGAAAACCCATCCAGTATGCCAAAAGAGCAAGAAGTGCGGCAATTATATTTCGCGTGCTGAAAATGGTGGAAACGTTCTTCTCGTTGAGCATAGTCTGAACAATTACAGGTGCATCATCGTTTCTTTTCTCTTGCAGCTCCTGCTGAATATTGACGAGGGCGGCCGTAAGAAATTGTGCATTGGGAAATCGGTTGTTGGGATCTTTTTCCAGCAGTTTTGCCACCAACTGTTCGATCGCATTTGGAAAAATCGTTCCCAGCGAAGCTTCTCTCAAGCTGAGCGGTTTTTCCGTTTGATGTTTCATCATAGTGGACAAGGCACTGTCGCCCATCACCGGCGGTGCTCCTGTGAGTGTCTCGTACAGAGCGCAACCGAACGAGTAGAGATCCGCCCGCTGATCTACAGGGATGCCGAGACATTGCTCGGGGCTCATGTAGAGAGGGCTGCCGAAAATCTCGCCGGTTTTCGTCAGAGTCTGCTGATTGAATTCGTCTACGCCGGTAAGTTTTGCAATTCCAAGGTCGACAACTTTGACACTGGAAAACAGGCTGCCGCTTGAACTTTCCACAAGCATGATATTGCTGGGTTTCAAATCCCTGTGGATGACACCGTTGTCGTGCGCATAAGCCAGTGCAAATCCGACCTGAATGAATATGTTGAGAGCGGAAAGGATGGGTAGTCTGCCCTTTTTTTTCAGCAGATCGCAAAGAGTTATACCGGGCACCAATTCCATAACGAAAAAGGGTTGACCGTCCGGCAGCAGCCCCGAGTCATGCACTTTGATTAGGTTGGGATGATCCAAGCGATTGGCGGCTCTTGCTTCATTTTCAAAGCGACGCCAGTTGGAATCGCTGGACTGAGAATCGAGCAGTTTGAGCGCATAATTGGATTTGAGATGCACGTGCTGCACATGGTAAACACTGCCCATGCCGCCTTTGCCGAGCAGCTTTATGACTTCGTATCTTTCCAGAAGAATTGCGCCGGGCTCGATTGACCGGCGCGAATGAATTGAAGTTTGGATATCCTTCAAATCAGAGGTTTTCGTATGCTCTTTCGCTCCAGCCTGGCTGTTCGTCATCGGGTCCTCGAAACGAGCACTGTCCGCGGGGCCTTTGCGCATGGACTCGTTCGGGTCTAAATGAATGAACCGAACAGTTGAGAATGCGTCTTTGAGCTAAATAAATGTTGGCTGACCCTCAAGCTTATGTTCCCGAAACCATCACCGTTTAGACAAGTTTTGGACCGGAAATTGGGGGAGGCAGTTAAAACCGGAGGCTGTCAAGCGATCGGTGGAGACTTTATGCGCTAGAATTAGACAACTTTCACTATTGGTGCCGGAAGTCCCCTAGCCCCAGGCCCTGACGCCGCGGGCAGATTTTGGCGCCTCCATTTTCTGGCTAAGGTGATGAATATGTTAGATGCAGGTCTCAGCATTCGCTCTGATAAAGATGGGCAACCGACGCTCGTTTTCAAGACGGATATGCGTGAAATTCTTCCCCCGCAAACGCATGAGGAACGCCTGGAATGGGTGCGTTCGTCCTTTTCTCGTTTTTATTCTCGTGTTCAGGATGTCGATTTCGCCTATCAATCTCAGATTTCAACATCCCTGAGCCGGTTTTGATTCTGTTATCGCTGCCGGTTCAATTTCAGCGATTCATTGCGCCATGTTGCAGCCGAGACTCAAGCTGCAAGCCATAAAATAGCGTATTTGAGTGGACTGCCATATAATGGTCAATCCGCTCAAAGGTCCGATACACCGGGCCGCAACGCTGATAGGCTTTATGGCAGGCATTTCCTTAAACAGCGAGAAATCTTTACGGCGAGTCTTCGTCGAAACTTTCGGCTGCCAGATGAATAAAGCCGATTCCGAGAATATGCTCGGACTTTTGAATGAAATCGGCTACGAGCAAACGCTCGATTCCAAGCAAGCTGATTTGCTTATCCTCAACACATGCGCTATTCGAGAAGGCGCGGAAGATAAGGTGTTCAGTTACCTGGGTGCCTGGGGAAAACAAAAGCGCAAGCGCCCGGAATTGATGATTGCTGTGGGGGGTTGTGTCGCGCAAGAAAAAGGCGCTTCAATTTTGACGCGCATGCCCTACATTGATGTGGTCTTCGGAACGCATAATTTGCAGCGCTTGCCTGATCTCATTTTAGAAGCACAAAGAGAAAAAAAGAGCGTTGTCGAAATCGCTCAAGAACTGCCCGAAGATCTGCCCGAGTTGCCGGTGATCAGGCAGAGCGATTTTTCTGCATGGGTTTCAGTTATCTACGGTTGCGACTACAACTGCACCTATTGCATCGTTCCTTATGTGCGCGGCCGTGAGAAGAGCAGAACTGCCGAAGCAATCGAAAAGGAAATCGAAGAACTTACGCAAGCTGGATATTTGGAAGTTACGTTGCTGGGTCAAAATGTGACGGCATACGGTCATGATCTGGATCCCCAAATACACCTTGGTGACTTGATCAGGCGGCTGGCTAAATACGACGATCTGAAACGAATTCGTTTTTTGACCGGGCATCCAAGAGACCTGCAAGACGGAATAATTGATGCAGTTTATGAAGTCGAAAGTGC
>PNKB01000220.1 GCA_013997645.1 Cyanobacteria bacterium PR.3.49 | reverse complement strand
CCGAAACCGGCTTCGGTGACAACGATATCGGCAAGGCTTAAGGCCAGGCGCGTGGCAAGAACACTGGAACAGCCGTGAGCAATATTGCCGAACGGGCCGCCGTGAACGAATGCCGGAGTGTTCTCGAAAGTCTGTACCAGATTGGGGCGCAAGGCATCACGCAAGAGTGCAGCCATGGAGCCCACGGCTTGCAGATCGCCGGCTTTGACAGGTTTGCCCTTCGTGTCTTGTCCAACAATTATATTTGCCAGACGCAATTTCAAATCCGCCATGGAATCTGCCAGGCAAAGTATTGCCATTACTTCTGAGGCAGCAGTTATAAGATAGCTTGACTGGCGCGGGTAACCATTGCCTTTGCCGCCCAGACCCTGAACAATGTCGCGTAAAGCACGCTCGTTCATATCGATGGCTCGCTTGAATTGAATCGTACGCGAATCAATGTTCAATTGATTTCCATAGAATATGTGGTTGTCTGTAAGCGCCGCCAAAAGATTGTTGGCAGTAGTAATTGCATGCAGGTCGCCCGTGCAGTGCAAGTTGATGTCGGCCATCGGAACGAGCTGTGCTTTGCCGCCACCGGTTCCGCCGCCTTTCATACCGAACACCGGACCGAGCGAAGGTTCTCGAAGAGCCGCAAGCGACTTCTTACCGAGTTTCCACAACGCCTGCGCCAAGCCTATACTGGTTGTGGTTTTTCCTTCGCCGGCCTTTGTCGGTGTTATAGCCGTAACAAGGACGAGTTTGCCGCGCTTCTTTTTTGCATTGAGCAAGCGCGACATCGCCTCATACGTGATTTTGGCTTTGCCAAGCCCGAATTGCTCGATATCGTTTTTTGCCAACCCCAATGACGAAGCGATTTCATCAATCGGCGCCAGCGTGCCGCCATGGACTCCGTGGGCCATCTGCCTTTTCCTCGCGATTGTCGATGTGCCAGAGCCATAGAGTACTAAATCCTGAAACTTTGAGGGACTATTAAAACCGCATTACGAAAGCCAGGGTTGTCAAGCCAGCGGGTGTAAAACAGACATACTGGGCTTTTTCAAACTCACAATCAGCGCCAAAAAAAGCAGTCCATTAATGCAAGAGCAAGGGGTTCCGCAATGAGCTGGATCACTCAACCGGAAGCACTTGTGCTTCTTTTCCTCTTGTCGACTCTCGAGATGTTTCTCAGTGTCGACAATCACGCTCTGGTCACAGCGATGACAGACCGACTGGACGAAAACAAACGTCGAGTCGTGCATGTTCTATCCTTTGGCGGCACGTTGTTGCTCAGAACTGTTTTGCTTGTGGGACTGTTCAAGCTGATGCAATCTCACATTTTCACATTTACAGCCTGGGGAGAAAAGCTCGAAACCAGACAAATCGTGCTTATTCTCGGTGGTGCATTTCTTGTCATAAAGAGCGCTATGGAAATAGTCGCTCATGTGACACAGAAACAGCTCAATCCTCCGGAGCCGATATCCATGCATTGCCTTGCCATGACAGCGCAGATAATCATCATCGATGTGATACTGTCGATTGACTCGATGATGGCAGCCCTTGCCGTGGCGAACGACTTCAGATTAATCATCACGGCGCTTGTAATGGCGCAGTTGGTGATGATGATGTTCGGCCACAAGATTCAAGAAGTGCTTGCCAAAGCGCCTACTCTTGAAACAGTAGCTCTTGTCGTTCTCCATGCCGTGGGCTGGATATCAATTATGGAAGGGACAGGTTTAAGGGTTTCCGAAACACATCTGTTTTTTGCCGCCGGCTTCGCCACAGTAGTTGAGATCATCAATCTCAATTTACTGAAAGTTCAGAACTCTTCGCGACAAAAAAGCAATTCTCTTGCTCGGCCAAATTTGGATAGAAAATCCGGCAAAACCAGAAAATCCCAAACTCCCCGCAGGGAGCAGCTGCCGCTTACGCGGTAGCTGCTTGAAGTTCAGAGAGATCCTCTTCTTCGTTTCCATTGCGAATGGAATCGATCAAAAGAACGATTTCTTGCGCGTCGTAATCGCGTTCGGTAGCGTCATCTTGCAACAGTGTCAGTAATCTGCTGAGGATGATCTCGGCTTCATTGTTCTTTTCCAGAGCGCATTGAATCATGCCGAGGTTATAGAGATAATCAGCCAGTTCAGGATGATCTTCTCCAACGGACTTTTCTTGCATTACCAGCGCCTTTTTGTACATGCGCTCAGCTTTGCGATACTCGCCGCGCTCTTCCAGCATTTCAGCCTTTACGACCAGATCAGCGATATTTTTCATGAATGCCTCCTTCGCTAGATTTCTAGCTATTCGGCGTGATGACGCGAGCACCGCCCGTGCCACCACACCGGTGGAACTGACTATACTTGTAGTTCGATTTGTTCCGTGATTTAAGATGCGGACCGCTCGCCAATCAAGAGCACCTGAGTGTCTTATTGACTGATGCATTCAATAACCTAGTTTCGAGGACCCTTTTTCGTTCGTCCTGAACGGTCGATTGCAATGCGGATATAAAGCGGTTTCTGTTGTGTTTATGATAAGCCCGCTCTCACAATTAATGCAATACAGTCCAACACATGCATTCCAGATAACGGCTCAATATATCGCGTCCCGAGAAGCTGATTCCAGGCGCGTTTCAAAACTCACTACTTAACGCGGTAGAGAAGCAGAGTTAATGAAAACGCCCAGCTTTTAATCCATTACGGCGACATTTTTGTCTACTATCGACTAGTTCAAATGCAGTAGTGATGCGGCTTTCGAAGCGACAGCCAGACTCTCGAGAGATTCGGAGCCTGATGGATATCGATCCGGATTTAAGGTGAGGCACTGCAAGGCGATTCGCTCACCATCAGGATCTTCACTATGTATGTTAGTAGCGAGTTTTTTGACGGCAGTCTTGAAAAAATGGGCGCCTGCCCGAAATTACTTCTACGAAAACAAAGAGTAGATGCTGGTTTTGCGCGACCTTAAGCTCAAACACTTTCATTCTTATATGTGGATGCCTTTGCGGATAAACTACACTAAGCGTGCAGAGGCGCACGCACACTCATTCAGGGAATTCATTGCACGCATGCCGGTTGCCAAAGAATCGAAGATCTTGATTTCTCAGCATATTGAAAAGCTGAAAGGCTGCACAGCCTGCCCTCTGATGATAGGACCAGTGGTCACCGGCAGACCAGTATTGAGCAAAATATATTTGATAGGCCAGGCTCCTGGTCCAAGAGAAGGAGAAATGGGCAGACCATTTGCCTGGACTGCTGGAAAGACACTTTTCAAATGGTTTGAGTCTATAGGAGTGGACGAAGAAACATTCCGGCAGAACGTATATATGGCAGCTGTATGCCGGTGCTTTCCTGGAAAGGCAAAGACCGGCGGAGACAGGGTGCCGAATGACGTTGAAATAAGGAACTGTTCAGCATGGATGCAGGCGGAATTTGATTTACTCTGCCCGGAGCTTGTTTTACCGGTCGGCAAATTAGCAATTGAGCAATTCTTCGGAAAAACTCAGTTGGCCAATATCATTGGAACCAAGCATAGACAGGTTGCTTTCAATCACCAATTCGACATAATTCCGCTGCCACATCCTTCAGGTGCATCAACGTGGCACCGCATGGAGCCGGGCAAAACGCTGCTCGCCCAAGCGCTCAATTTGATCAAAGAAGAGCCGCAGTGGAAAGCAATTCTCAAAAATAGATAGGCTAAGGCGAGTTGCAAAGCGAAAATTTCGTCTTGCATCTTGTGGGTTTGATCAATGAACCGATAACGGTTCATTGATCAAACCCAAGCCCCTTCCTAAATTTACGAATTTAAGGCATTTCAGTAGAGAGACTGTCGAATTCCACATTCAATTTGTTCAGCAACCAAACTAATCTGAAATCAAAGCTGGCAGTTACGTTGGGCCAGCAGTCTCAAGTGTTTTGAGGATGGAAGAAATGGTGAGACACGCAAAGCTAGTCCCTTCGGATGTTACACCCGTTCCCAAACTGATGGAGTCTTTGTATGTGGGAACATGCAGATGCTCCAGAGCCATACAAAGAGGAGAGCAAATCTGGTACGACCCACTGACTAAGAAGGTGGAGTGTTATACATGTGGACGTACGAACCAAGCCAATGCACGCAATGGCGTGTCGGCAGTGGCAGAAGTCGATGAAACTCAAGCAGTTATCGATCGCATCAACAGTCTCTTGCATCTGCCTGAAAGAAGCGCAAAGGCTGATGCAGAGATAGTCACATTGACAAAGAGGCTCAAACGCCTGGCAAAGTCAGACAAGAACGCCCTCAAATATTTGAGAACAGGCAAGGAAGGCAATGCATTTATTGTGCGCTACACGGGTGTATGTCGAAAGTGCCGGTCCACTGTCGAAAAGGGCGAGGCGGCTGTCTATGTCAATAGTGCAATTATCTGCAGCAAATGCGGAACCGCATAAAAGCGCCCTCTTAGCTTGCTGCTTGCATTAATCCGTTTAGGAAGGTCTCCGTTGCCAGGTCGGCGAATTCAGAGGCTGACACATGCCCTTGAGGTTTAAACCATGTGTATGTCCAATTCACAGCCCCCATTAGGTACATAGTCAATGATGTCACCTGTGGTGCCTTTAAATCAGGACGCAATCGCGCAATTAGGTCTTTGATTTCTTGTAGAACTTTTCGTTCTTCTTCCTTGATTTCAGTTTGCTGAACTTCAGGCAAGCAATGAAGATCATTTAGCAAAACAACGTGTTTATCGCGCGAGCTCATGTAGAGCTCCATTAACGCACGCACAAGTAGTCGCAACTGTTCTTCCGCCTTATCAGACTGCTTGGTTGCATTGCTGGCAGTCTCCGACAAAAGCTTGCAGTGAACAAGCAACATGTCATAGAGAAGCGCCTCTTTCGAATCATAGTAATGATAAAGAAGCGCCTTTGAAACACCGCAGGAATCGGCCAACGCCGCGATACTAGTACCGTTGAAACCATGTTTTGCAAACATAGCTGCAGCTGCATCAAGTATTCCTTGCTGCCGTTCTAGATAATTTTCAGCGCGCGGTCTGACCATCGCCCTATTCTAAAAGATTGGGACTATTTTGTCCGCATCAAAAGCTACAGTCTCGCCATCCACGTCAATCTCCGGCAAAGCGGGGAATTTGACTCCATATGGCTCAACGATTGTTTTCAGCCTCACGACTGCGGTTCTCCAGTTTTCTTTTCTCTTCTCTAGAGTGAGAATGCCGAATCCTGCCTCACGCGCCTTTTCTTCGAGCAGGCGCTGAGCGGGAAGGAATGTTGGTGGCAATTGCCAGAACTCTTCGGGCGGCTCGTAAAGAATTCCGGACAGGAAAATGAATCCGGCTCTGAACTGCTTTGTGACTGTGTCTCTGTCTTCTTCAGACATCTTCGGTAGCACTTCTTTGAGCAACGCCAAGCAGAAGCTCAAGTGCCTGCCTTCATCACGTCCAATATTCTTGAATGCTTCTTTGAACACAGGGATATCGGTGCTTTCGTACATGCTGTGAAAGAGAGTTGATGAAGCAACTTCGCCAAATAGGAATGAACTGAAAAGAATAGGCATCGGATAGTGCTCGACTGCTTTTTTATAGCCGTTCCAATAGCGAGCACCGTTGTGATAGAGCCATTCGATGTTATTGCGTGCCAACTTTCCGAGCTCGGTTGTCGGCTCATACCCAAGTGGTCCATTTGGTGTCAGCTTGTTTATTGCCTTTCCGCAAACTTCCTCGTGATTCATTTCATCGCGAGTTACAGAGAAAAAGCACTTACGAATTGCGTCTTCCTCGTGCACTTCATAAGCATGAATCATGGCTCTAGCAAAAACTGCTGGTCCAGAGGCATCAAACACAGACAGAAGCGCCCACCAATAGGCAATCGCATAGCGCTGATCCTGCGTCATGCCTTCAACGTTCAATGTCTCCCAGGGCAATTGGCTTGGAGACCAGCCTGGATCTCTCGAATTTTCATAGATTTCCATCAATCTGGGTGTTTCTACACGCCAGTCGAACGGAAACAGATTCAATTTGTCAGTGATCTTCGGAGCATCTTCCACATTGAGCAACAGCTCTTCGGGGCTGGGCATGCGCTCGTGCTTTGTCGGAGCGTCAAGTATCTGAGATTCGAGATTGTCGATCTTTTCCTCAGATTCCTTAATAGGCATAGCTGTCTTGGGCATTTTATTCTCCGCTGACATTTTGAACACCCCCAGTCTGGTGGGCTGAACTTCATTTACCGAACGCTCGGTCAATAAATAGAATAGCACGGGTTGGCTATTTCAGCAAAATCAATAAACTTTCATCCTGAAATACTGTCTGGCGCCAAAATTTCCCAAACTCCCATTGCCTGTTGGTTTTGGTCAGTGAACCGATATCGGTTCACTGACCAAAACCAACAGGCTCGAGAAATTCTGATCCAATTGCAATGTGAAAGATTAAATGCTGGCGATTACGCAAAAATTTTTGAACTTTTTGCCTCGAAAATCCGTTTTACCGGTAGAGGAAACAAAAATGTCCTTGATGAATTCTCTACCAAATATCAAATCGCTGGTCGATAAGGATTTGCAGCGCAATTTAAAACAATTTTTTTCTGCCTATCCTTCATACACGGACTGCCTTGAATTTTTGTGCAAATTGGTTGAGCCCATAGATGGTTTTCATTGCAAATTTTGCGGCACGCAATGTACGACTAGAAAGTTTGGAGGCAAGACATTTCGCTGCGCGAATTGCAAGAAAATCACAAACGTACTTGCAGATACCATTTTTGGCGGAAAGCGGCGGATAGTTGCTTGGGCAACAAGAAGTTGGTTTTTGATGCAGGGATACGCCACTAGTTCCAACGACTTCGCACGAGCAATGAACATCGCTCAATCTACTGCTGATTTGATCTTTACAGAACTCACTTACATGGTTCTTCAAGAAATGACGAATATGCCGGAGATCTATTCGGGAGAATTCAGAATGGGCTTTATCCGCCGCAGCAGAGAGACGGAAGCAAGAATGCATCCAGTCTCTGAACATATGCGAGTCGACCAGCAATTCAATTACGATTCGACTGAGGTTCAAGACGATTCCGAATTGACTGAAAGCAGCTATGAAGAATCGGAAAACCAATCTGCACAACTGCAACTAACCGATGCCGAAAAAGAATTAGTAAAGCAACTTAGCGCGGAAGCAATTCATATAGATGAGCTGACGAAAAAATCAGGTATGCCTGCTAGCGCTGTATCAGCCACTCTCACCCTGCTCGAATTGAATGAGTTGATTACTAGATTGCCCGGCGATCGATATGCAAGAAAAGTGATATTGAAAGAATTGCCTCAGAAAGCGCGAGACAAATTGAGTCCATCGTGGGCATTGATCGATGAGTTCATAGACTATATTCGAAAATATCACCATGGATTTAGCCGCAAATACCTGCAAAACTATCTTGCAGCATTTTGGTGCTACGCGGACAGAAAATTTTGGAACCTAGCTACCTTTGCTGAGGTATGCTCCCGATCATCACCCATCACCTATAACGATGTTCTCGAATACGTTTCGCCACCATTTGTGAGAGTCCGGTCTGGCGAATCAAGGTGAATAAGCCATTTATCAGATGCCTCTCACCTTTATATGTCGCAGTTTTGTATCAAAACACATAAGAATTCACACTCTTGAGAACTGCATCAAGAGCCCATCCCGTGCCTGGGTTCCCATTTCAAGCGTATAGTCAATCCTATGTTTTCTTATTCGGTTGCCGGAATTGTTTCAAGTGCAGAGCCGCACTATGGTGGCATCTCGGAAACGTAGAGGGGAATTTTGATAATGGAGTTGAATAAGAAATCCATATTGTTGATTGCAGGTTCGCTCTTTCTGTGCGGCTCTCTAAACTCAAACTGCGAAGCGCAGGCGCGTTCTTCGCAGAAGACTTTAAAAGCTCGAATCAGCCAAGAACAACAAATAGCAGACGAACTTGTGCGAAAAGGAAAATATAATGAAGCAGCCGACCTTTATAGAACGGCTCTCAATGCTCAACCTAAAGATTTGAATGTACGAAATGGATTGGCATACGCATACGCGAAAAGTTTCAAACTGGATCGCGCTGACGAAGAATTTGACAATGTATTGAAGACAGATCCTAAGAATGCAATGGCTCACTGCGGCAAAGCTCAGGTGCTTCTGAACAGACTGCAGTCATCGTCCAACACCTTGCGCAAAAACAAAGATGCGCTGCTCAAACAAGCTGGCGCAGAATGCAGCATGGCGCTTGCAACAGATCCGAACCTTCCGGAAGCATATAACACCCTCGGACGTGTTTATAAAGAAGAGGGACGTCTGGACAAGGCTGAAGAAGCTTTCAACACGGCAATTCGTGGAGACAAGAATTACTCCGAAGCATACGCCGGTTTGGGAATGGTTCAATTGGACAGCGGACGCACCGGTGAATCAATCGCCGCCTTCAAACAAGCCACCGCTATTAATACCGGCAATTCTTCAGCTCACTACGGGTTGGGACGCGCTTATTTGAAACAAGGCATGGTTGATGAAGCGATCAAAGAATTGAACACATCTTTGTACCAGTTCAGAAACAGCGCTCCCGTGCACTACGAACTCGGCAAAGCTTACGCCGCGCAGGGCAATATGGTGGCAGCCATCAAAGAGTTTCAAGAGACAATCAGAATCAAACCTGAAAATGCTTCGCCTTACATCAAGATTGCTGAAATTCGCGAAAGCAGAGGCGATATCGAGCACGCCATTGCAGAGTTGCGCTCTGGCATGGACCTGATGCCGAACAACACGGAACTCTTGCAACGCATTGCCAGCAACAGTCTGCGATTGGAAAAAATTGCCGATGCCATCAAAGATTACGAGACCATCTTGCAAAAGAGCCCTGGAAATATCGCTGCCGTCGAAGGCTTAACTCGCGCGCTCTATTTGAAGGCGCAGAAAGAAACAACTGGAGCATTCATTGCCGACAATGA
>PNKB01000219.1 GCA_013997645.1 Cyanobacteria bacterium PR.3.49 | reverse complement strand
GGACTGACTGAAGCGTGATGAAATACTGAGCTCAATGCAATGAGCAGTCAGGCAGTAGTAAGAACACCAGCGCAGAGCAATCTGGCTGGTGTTTTTGTTTGAATCTGTTTATGCTGAGCATGTTGGTCTATTTGGTTGTCTAACTTTTCCGATTCGGGAACTTTCACGATTTGATAGCGCCTTTCAGCAGTTAGGGCACTTGTCGGGTGATAATGGCGCTTCAGAAGGTCCGGCGTCCGCTCTTTGATCGCCGTGAAGGCGGAAATTTGCACGAATACTTTGCCGAAGAGCTTCCTCTTCGCGCCGAGTTGTTTAGTGCTGACCAAATGGAGCAGCACGGCAAAACGCTGGCTGGGTTGCATAAAGTTGAATTCGGGCGCGCCCCCGACCAGCTGCTTTCGCGTTTGGCTGAAAATGAGCAGGTTCTGACCTACGCCTGCAATCTTCTTACTGAGGCAGTTAATGACAATCGCCGCATCACTTCGGCCGGCGAATGGCTCTTAGATAACTTCTATCTGATTGAAGAGCAAATTCGCACTGCCAAGAAGCATTTGCCCAAAGGATACAGCCGAGAATTGCCGCACCTTACAAGTGGTGTTTCGGCCGGATTTCCCCGAGTCTACGATATTGCCTTGACGAATGTCTCACATGGCGACGGAAAGCTCGAGCCGGACAGTCTCTATCGTTTTGTTGCGTCCTATCAAACAGTAACCGAGCTGAAAATCGGGGAGCTCTGGGCGATTCCAATCATGCTCCGCCTTGCTCTCATCGAGAATCTCAGAAGAGTTGCCGCCCGGATGATCGTCCATATGAACGAGCATCTGCAAGCCGGTGTCTGGGCCGACAAAATGATTGATGCGGCAACCAATGATCCCAAGAGTCTCATTCTTGTAATCGCCGATATGGCGCGTTCCAATCCTCCTTTGGTGAGCGCCTTTGTTTCGGAATTAGCCAGAAAGCTTCAAGGGCAAAGTTCCGCTCTGGCTCTGGGACTGACATGGATAGAACAGCGCCTTTCGGAGGCCAGTACGACAATCGAGCAAATGGTGCAGGCTGAAGCTCAAATTCAAGCAGCCGACCAGGTATCGATCAGCAACAGCATTGGATCGCTTCGCTTTCTTGGCGCTATGGATTGGCGAAAGTTTGTTGAAGGTCAAAGTGTAGTCGAGCAGGCGCTTTCTAAAGATCCGCTCGGCGCCTATGAAGATATGGATTTTTCGACGCGTGACGAATACAGGCATGTGGTTGAAAGATTGGCAAAGAAAACAGATTTGTCGGAGAAGGATGTCGCACAGACTGCCCTTCGCCTTGCCTCAAATGCAACCGGAAATGAAAGGGCCAAACATGTAGGTTTTTATCTGGTTGATGATGGTTTGTCTCAACTGGAGAAGGAAGCCAGAGTCAAGCTTTCGTTTTTAGACGGGTGCGCTCAATTCGGGCGAAGATTTCCGCTGTTTTGCTATCTCGCCCCGATTTTCCTTCTTACCGCTGCCATTACTTTTGGCCTTTCTGAGTCTGCCATCGTAGGCGGTGCTTCCTTGAAAGTGGTGGCATTTGTTGCATTGGTCACACTAATTAGTTCCAGTCATTTAGCAATTGCTCTGGTGAACTGGCTTGCCACTTTGCTTGTTCCTTCCAAGCCACTGCCCAAGCTGGATTTTTCTAAAGGAATTCCACCAAGTGAAAAAACACTGGTTGTGGTTCCTACTATGATTTCGAGTTTGAACAATATCGAAGATCTGGTCGAAGCGCTGGAAGTGCGTTTTCTGGCAAATCGGGATGAAAACCTGAGCTTCGCATTGTTGACAGATTTTTTCGATGCGCCGGCCGAAGTGATGCCGCAAGATGCGGAACTTATTCAAGCGGTAAGCAGAAAGATCAACGATTTAAATCAAAAATACAGAACTGGCGCTCGAGATAATTTCTTTCTCTTTCACAGACCGCGGCTTTTCAATCCTTCCGAAGGCGTTTGGATGGGGTATGAACGCAAGCGTGGCAAACTGGGAGCGCTCAATTCCATTTTGCGTGGAGGCAGCCGTGAGTGTTTTTCTGCGATTGTCGGCGATGTTGCCACTTTGTCCGGCACCAAGTTTGTTATCACCCTCGATACGGATACTCAGCTTCCGCGCGATGCTGCCAGGCAGTTCGTCGGAGCAATGACGCATCCTTTGAATCGACCTCAATACGATGAGGAAAAGAAGTTGGTGGCGAGCGGCTACGGCATACTCCAGCCGCGAGTCGGTGTGAGTTTGCCTGGCACAAATTTGTCTCGATATGCGGCCTTGCACGGTAGCGATGCTGGCATCGACCCGTATACGCGTGCCGTGTCCGATGTTTATCAGGATGTTTTTCACGAAGGATCTTTCATAGGCAAGGGCATTTATGACATCGATATTTTTGAAAAGGCGCTCAGCGATCGGTTTCCTGAAAACCGTATTCTAAGCCATGACCTGCTGGAAGGCTGCTATGTGCGCTCTGGACTTTTGAGTGACGTGCAGCTATACGAAGAATATCCTTCCACTTACAGTGCAGACGTGGCAAGACGGCATCGCTGGATCCGCGGTGACTGGCAAATTATTTCTTGGCTGCGGCAAACTGTTCCGGTCTCCCAAAAACGACGGCAGCGAAACCCCCTTACTTTCCTATCGCAATGGAAGATTTTCGATAATTTAAGACGAAGCCTCGTGCCAGCTGCGACGGTGGCAATGCTGATTACCGGTTGGACATTGCTTAACCCGTCATGGATTTGGACTGCAACAGCATTAGCCATAGTGCTGATTCCTTCATTAGCCTCCTCATTTTTGGATCTGGTACGAAAGCCTGAGGATGTTTTGTGGGGGCAACATATTAAGGGTTCTCTGAGTTCTAGCGCGCGCCATCTAGGACAAGCGATGTTCGGATTGGCGTGCCTTCCGCATGAGGCTCTTTACAGTCTGGATGCAATTGTTCGCACTCTGGCGCGCATGATCATTACGAAGAAGCATCTGCTTGTTTGGAATGCATCTTCAGAGACAAATCGTATACAGGCAAAAGACTTTTGGGGACTGTATTCGCGCATGGCCGGCTGTCCCTTCATAGCCTCCTGTGTGCTTTTCTATCTGCTGCTCCAGAGACCATCGGAAATTCTAGCTGCAGCACCCATACTGGTGCTATGGATGGCCGCTCCGGCATTCGCCTGGTGGCTCAGCAGACCACTGTCGTCTCCTGCCTCAAAACTTACGCCCGAACAACAAATATTTCTGCGCGTTGTCGCTCGCAAAACCTGGGCGTTTTTCGAAAAATTCGTAGCTGCAGAAGATCACTTTTTGCCACCCGATAATATGCAAGAGGTACCGATCTATGTAGTGGCGCATCGAACCTCTCCTACTAACATGGGCTTGTCCCTGCTCGCCAATCTTGGAGCATACGACTTTGGCTACATACAATCAGGCGAATTGCTGGAGCGCTGTTACAGCACGCTTGTCACCATGCGTGCGCTGGAAAGATACCGGGGCCATCTTTATAACTGGTACGACACGAAAACGCTAAAACCGCTCAGACCACTCTATATCTCTACAGTTGACAGCGGCAACCTGGCCGGCCATCTCATTACTTTGCGGGCGGGACTTCTCGCTCTGGAAGGTGAGCCTGTAATTTCCAGTCAGGTGTTTTCCGGGTTTCGAGATACGCTGGAGGTCTTGCGTGATGTAGTCGGAGAAACGATAGTTGTTCCTGAATTGGCCAAGTTTCAAGACTTGCTCAAGACTGCTTGTCTGGAACCTCCGACAACAATAACGGCTATGCATGACTGCCTCGAGCAGTTTCAAAATTGTGCGTCTGAAATTCTATTGCGCATTGGTGACGGCTCCGGCATTGAAATTAAATCATGGGCAACTGCATTAAAGCGTCAGACGTCCGCAGCCTACACGGAATTGGTTTTGCTAATACCCTGGACATCGCTGCCTGGGCTGGCAGAGGCAGCAGAAGAATTTCCGCAGATAGAGAAAATCCCAACGTTGCGTGAATTGTCTGACATTTACACCAACTTGATGCCGCTCATTCAAAAATCCTTTGCTCCCGGCAAAACACCGCAGTCTGTAAAGTGTTTTAGCGAACTTTTGACACTCTTTTCAGAGGCGAGCCGCCGCGCAAAAGAGAGATTGGGCATCATCAGCCAATTAGTAATGCACGCCGAAGAGCTGTCCTACATGGAATTTGATTTCTTGTACGACAAAAGCAAGCGATTGCTCGCGATCGGCTACAACGCGGATGAAAAACGTGTAGATGCGAGTTATTACGATTTGCTCGCATCGGAAGCACGCTTGTGCAATTTCGTCGCCATTGCCCAGGGGCAGTTGCCTCAAGAGAGTTGGTTTGCTCTAGGACGTTCGCTGACTACTGCCGGCGGTAAGCCGGTACTCTTCTCCTGGTCAGGGTCGATGTTTGAATACTTGATGCCACTCCTGGTGATGCCCAACTACCAGAATACTCTTCTCGATCAAACATACCAGGCATCAGTCGAGCGACAAATTGAATATGGAAAACAGCGCAACGTTCCCTGGGGAATTTCCGAGTCGGGATACTTCGCTGTCGACGTGCACCTCAACTATCAATATCGTGCCTTTGGGGTGCCCGGGCTGGGATTGAAACGCGGTTTGGCTCAAGATCTGGTCATTGCGCCTTATGCAACTGTGATGGCGCTAATGGTGGCGCCGGAGCAAGCTTGCGCCAATATGGAAAGGCTGAAGGATGAAGGCTTTGCCGGAAGCTACGGATTTTACGAGGCGGTTGATTACACGGCGGCGCGTATCCCTCGCGGTCACAGTCGAGCCGTCATTCAATCTTATATGGCACACCATCAAGGCATGAGTTTTCTCTCCCTTGCTTATGTGCTTCTCAATCAGCCTATGCAAAAGAGATTTGAGAGCGACGCCTCTTTCCAGGCTACGCTCCTGCTCCTTCAAGAGAGAGTTCCGAAAGCGACGGCATTCCACTCGCAGACTGCCGAAACAGCAGAAGTGCGGTTTGGGTCTGTCGGCGATGAAGCGCCGGTGCGATTCTTCGGTAATGCAAATACCATTACGCCTGAGATTCAGCTTCTCTCCAATGGCAGATATCACGTGATGGTCACCAACTCCGGCGGGGGCTACAGTCACTGGAAAGATGTTGCTGTGACCCGCTGGCGCGAAGACACCACCCGCGATCAGTGGGGTACTTTCTGTTTTCTCAGGGACACCGCCAGCGGTGAATTCTGGTCTACAACTTATCAGCCGACGTTGAAGCAGCCCGAACTGTACGAAGCAATTTTCTCCGAAGCTCGCGTTGAGTTCCGCCGGCGCGATCATGATTTGGATACTTATACGGAAGTGGTGGTGTCGTCAGAGGACGATATAGAGTTGCGCAGAGTGCGCATAACCAATCGCTCTCGCTCGCGCAGGACAATCGATGTAACCAGCTATGCGGAAGTAGTAGGGGCTAATCCTGCGCACGATAATGCGCACCCTGCCTTCAGCAATTTGTTCGTTCAGACAGAATTGATCGAGCAAGGGCAAGCGATTCTCTGCAACAGAAGACCGCGTTCGGAAGATGAGCATCAACCGTGGATATTCCATTTGATGTCTGTTCATGGAGCTGTTGTAGGCGACGTTTCGCGCGAAACCGACAGAATGAAATTCATCGGCAGAGGCAACACGCTGGCTGCGCCTGCCGCCATGAAACAACCCGGCTCACTCTCGAACACACAAGGCTCGGTGCTTGACCCGATAGTCTCCGTCCGTTATCAAATTATGCTGGAGCCGGAAGGTTCTGCCACTGTAAATATCGTCACAGGAATTGCGGACAGTCGAGATGTATGCATAGGTCTGGTTGAGAAGTATCAAGATAAGGGTCTTGCCGACAGAGTCTTCGACCTTGCCTGGACGCACAGCCAGGTTGTATTGCGTCAATTAAATGCCAACGAATCGGACGGACAACTTTACGCGCGTCTTGCAAATTCAGTCGTCTATTCCAACTCGACTTTGCGAGCGGAAGCCAATGTCATTATAAAAAATCGCCGCGGACAATCTGATCTCTGGGCGTACGCTATTTCCGGCGACTTGCCCATAGTCCTTTTGCAAATCAAAGATCCCAACAATATCGACCTGGTCCGGCAGGTGGTTCAGGCGCATGCTTACTGGCGTCTCAAAGGACTTCCCGTTGATCTCGTCATCTGGAATGAAGATAAAGCCGGTTATCGACAATTGATCCAGGACCAGATCATGGGATTGATTGCCGGTGGCGTAGAGGCAAGTCTTATAGACAAGCCGGGTGGAATATTTGTCCGCCAAATCGAGCAAATATCAATTGAAGATAGAATTCTGTTGCAGACAGTGGCCAGAGCCATCATCAAAGACAGCAACGGAACTTTGCACGAGCAGCTGAATCGTCGCACGTCGCGCGAAGTGCGCACCGCACCATTTGTGCCTACTCGCAGTCATACCCCCGAGAATATTTCCGGACCCGTCCAGCAGAGAAGCGATTTGATCTTCTTCAATGGATTGGGCGGATTTACCACCGACGGGCGTGAATACGTAATCAGCACTGCTCATAAGAATGTAACACCACTGCCCTGGGTGAATGTGCTGGCAAATCCTCATTTTGGATCGGTTATTTCCGAAAACGGACTTTCCTATACATGGCTCGAGAATGCGCACGAATTTAGACTCACACCCTGGAACAATGACCCTGTCACCGACGATTCCGGCGAAGCGTTTTATTTGCGTGATGAGGAAACCGGCTATTTCTGGTCTCCTACACCGATGCCGGTGCGCGGTCCCACTCCATATTCGACCCGCCATGGTTTTGGGTATAGCGTATTCGAACACACCGAGGGTGGTATTACTACAGAATTGTGCGTATTTGTCGTGCTCGATGCACCTGTAAAGATTGCTGCCTTGAAAGTTCGCAATAATTCAGGTCGGGCGCGCAAACTGTCTGCAACCGCCTATTTCGAATGGGTGTTTGGTGACTTGCGCCAAAATACTGTTATGCACATAAGCACTGAAGTCGATTCGAAAACCGGAGCATTGCTCGCACGCAATCCATATAACAGAGAGTTCGGCGAGCGGATTGCTTTTATAGATGTTGATGAAATCAATCGTTCCGTCACCGGTGACAGAGCCGAATTTCTCGGCCGCAATGGCAATCTGCATGATCCTGCGGCAATGTACAAGCAAAAATTGTCAGGCCGAGTTGGCGCGGCATTAGATCCATGTGGTGCTGTGCAAGTGCCGTTTGAATTGCAAGATGGTGAAGAGCGGGAGATCATAATTCGCTTCGGTATCGGGCAGGACGCTGCTGATACCAACAATCTCATCAATCGTTTTCGCGGCGCCAAGGCAAGGCATGAGACTTACGAGGCGCTTTGCCAATATTGGAAACACACCCTCGGCGCTCTCAATGTCCAGACTCCCGATCCGGCTCTCAATATGGTCGCCAAC
Source organism: Cyanobacteria bacterium PR.3.49 (assembly GCA_013997645.1). Taxonomy (GTDB): domain Bacteria; phylum Cyanobacteriota; class Vampirovibrionia; order Obscuribacterales; family Obscuribacteraceae; genus QKMZ01. Next base: position 1,622 of record PNKB01000219.1, on the reverse strand, counting down.
GGGTGGCTTCTTTATCAGACCATTGCCTGCCGCCTTTGGGCAAGGAGCGGCTACTATCAATCAGGTGGCGCATTCGGTTTTAGAGATCAGTTGCAAGATGCGATGGCGCTTGTTCATGCAGAACCACTGCTTTTGCGCAAGCAATTGCTCTTGTGCGCATCACGTCAGTTTGTCGAAGGCGATGTCCAGCATTGGTGGCATCCGCCGACAGGGCGTGGTGTGCGCACGCGAATTTCCGACGACTACTTGTGGTTGCCGCTGGCGGTATGTCGCTACGTAATGATGACCGGCGATACAGGTGTGCTCGATGAGCAGTCCCACTATCTGACCGGGCGTCCTGTCAATCCGCAAGATGATTCATATTACGATCTGCCCGGCCGTTCGCAAGAGACAGCCAGTCTTTACGAACATTGTCAAAAAGCTATTCTCAATGGATTGAATTTTGGCGTTCATGGTTTGCCATTGATGGGCACGGGCGACTGGAACGACGGTATGAATCTTGTCGGGGCAGAGGGGCTGGGCGAAAGTGTCTGGCTGGGATTCTTCTTGCACGAAGTGCTGCGTCGCTTTATGAAACTGGCTCGACTGCGCAATGACGAAGCTTTTGCCAATCGTTGTGAGGCTGAGGCAGCGCAGCTCCGGCAGAATTTGTCCAAACACGGCTGGGATGGAGATTGGTATAGACGAGCATATTTCGACGACGGAAATCCGCTGGGATCAAGCACCAACACGGAGTGCAAAATAGATTCAATCTCTCAAAGCTGGTCTGTTTTGTCTGGTGCCGGTGAAATTGAGCGTTCGAAACAAGGGATGAACTCTGCGTTTGAGCATCTGGTTCGTCAAAAAGATGCGCTGATTCAGCTTCTGGATCCACCTTTTGATAAGTCGGAAATGAATCCCGGTTACATAAAGGGATATGTGCCCGGCGTTCGTGAAAATGGCGGACAATACACCCATGCCGCTATCTGGCTGACGATGGCATTCGCTGCGCTTGGAGACGGGCAAAAGGCATGGCAACTGTTTTCCATGATAAATCCAGTCAATCATGCGCTTGATCCCAACGCAACGTTCACATACAAGGTAGAACCATATGTAGTGGCAGCGGACGTTTATGCTGTTTCGCCACACACCGGGCGAGGTGGCTGGACGTGGTACACGGGGTCGGCAAGCTGGATGTATCGCCTGATAGTCGAGTCGATTCTGGGTATTCGACTGCAGATTGACAAACTTCGCTTTGAGCCATGTTTGCCGGTTGAATGGAGCGAATACAAGATTCACTATCGCTATCGCGAAACTGTTTATCACATCACCGTATTGCAGCTGCCGGGATCCGATGTTCAGCAGGAAGTAATAGTGGATGGAGCGCTCCAGCCGGATAAGGCGATTACGCTGGTTGATGACCGACGCGAGCACAATGTGGAAGTAAAAGTGGGGCGCAGTACTGAGCGCACATTTTTGCCGACTTTGAGCACACTACCTATTATTGATTCCTGAACGTGCGCATATGCATCGCATATTTGATTGCCGCTTCGTATGCCCTGTTTATTGATCCGGCGCTTGTTAACGCTTTTCCGTTAGCAGTTCCTATGTCCGGAGCGCACCTCTGAAATGCCAAGTATAGG
>PNKB01000218.1 GCA_013997645.1 Cyanobacteria bacterium PR.3.49 | reverse complement strand
TCTCTCAGCGAGAAGCAAGACGAGCCAGTGCTTTTGGAGGGCTGGATTTGAATGAGATTAACTCTCTTGGGAGGAATCTCGGACTTGAGCAAAACTATGTGATTGGGCATCGACGTTCCAGAGATGCTAACGAAAAGAGCGGCACCACTGTGGTTGAAAATGTAGATCAGTTGGCGGAAGCGCTCACTCGTGCCAGAGCCACCAACAATTTTCCTCTCGTGGTTGGAGTCGAAGTGGACGGACCGATGTTTCCCCGCTCTTCAGGACGCGGAGGGCATGTTCTATCTATAGTGGGCTACGATCCGGAAACACGAACAGTACAGATATCCAATCAATGGGGACGAGCCATGGATGTATCAGTGCCATTGCAAGACTTGCACGATTCGATGTTTCGTAGGCCGCAAGTGCGTAGACGGCAGTAATCACAAATAGTCAAACTACCACTCAGTGAAATTCCGAATATCCGCCCGTGTGTTTGCCGGTTTTCACATCGACTGTAAATTCATGAGCGGCTTCATCAGCACTGCAAAAACAAGCGCTTGCCCCTTTGATAGTATCCTCGTCAATCGATGTGATCGAAACTCCGTCAATTGAAAGCCGCTCCGTCTTCCAAAGCACGCCCTCACGCCCGTGCGCAACAATCTCGTCAAAAGTTACGAAGAACATCATCTCTTTGGACGGAAGAGTGTGCACTTCCACAACGTATGAAACCGGAACTTCTTTCCATGCGCTAGGATCGCGCGAATCGATGAAATATGCAGCACCGTCGACCGCTACACAAAATTGGTTTTCGTCTGGGCAAGAATAAACGCCGCCATCCGAAGAATAGTCATTTCGCATTCCCGCAATCACACCAAACCAGGATTTTCCTTCAGGAGGGTGAACCAAAATAAGTGCACCATTATGCCGATTGCCGTCCCCACCAGGAATGTAAAACACATTCTCGCCAGTGCCGGGAAGCTCTGGTGGTATCTCGATAGAGTAAGTGTGAGGGAATTCTAGTTTGATGTTCATACTTGCGCAGTTCATCCCTCTCAGTCAACTCTCTCTACTTTAGTCAACACTCTAACTCAATCCACCGGATGCTGAGACGCTTTTGTCGAGCCAGGCATACTTGGATATCCACCAAAATCCATTTCGACAGTCACGCGCTCCACTCCGCTTTTCGCAGGAAATGGCAGTCGATGCGCGTTTACCATGTTTGCTGCGTGACGTACTGCATACTGCATTTGCATTTCACCATTAGGAACGTTCACTACATGAGACTTTCCTTGCCAGTTGTATCTTTCCGGATGATAGTCGCGAAATGAAGTAATCGAAATAAAACCTTCATTTGAGATGCTCACTTTCGCATGAATGCCACCACCTATCTTCGGCTGAAAAGAATAAGACAATTGCCGCCCTACCAATTGAATCCAATCAACCCAGCCTTTCCGATTTGGGTCGTTGCCAAATCCTGACGACACGCTGCTAAAGATGACCGATTTGCCATTCTTCATGTGGATAGTGAAAAAGTCAGCAACGCTAACGCAGTGAGTTTTGGTGAAGTGAGGAGTTCTCGAGGGAATCGGCTGCACCACCTCACGAGGATCTCCGTCATGCCAGGCTTTTCCCCATTTACCGTTTGCTCTGATGACTCGGTCGACTTCCGCATCAACAACAATGCCCTTTACAGGACAAGCAGTAATGTTGGCGTAGCTCAATGTTGCACCAGTAAATTTAGCGCGGTTCAATTCAGTATTCACGAATGCAAGATTCTCGACATTGCAGCTGGTAAAATCCGCACCTTCGAGATTGCAGCCCGAAAACAAACCCGGACGACATTGGCTGCGCGAAAAATTTGCTCCCTGCATCGCACATCGATTGAACTTCCCGCACCCCCAAGTTTCCTTGAAATGAGCACCCTGCAAATTGCAATCGGTAAAAGTAACGTTAGTCGAGAAAATCACTTTGCTAAAATTAACCGCTCGCAAATCACAACTTACGAAATCAGTCGCCCCAAAACTGCAACCTGACAGATCGGCACATGCGAGTTTGAGACCTTTCACTGTCACTCGCTCTTGTTTGTATCGGGTGATGATCAGATTGTTGAGCTTAGACCATGAAAGGTCGAGATTTTTAGCAGAAGCATCTTCAAGAAAATCCGCCGCGGACGAATTCGGTGCCGCAATAACTGTACCTGCACTATTTCTGACCTCAGTTAGTTGCTCTGTCCTTCCTTTGGTTATCGGATACTCAAGGTAATGCAAGGTATGTCGGGGAAACTCAACCGTGAGTAATTCGTCCGGATAGGGTCTCGCTGACTGCGCGAAAACTGCTGGTTGCAAACCGAAGAATAGGCCGAGCAGAATGTTGAGAAAAACCACACCTGGCTGCCGCGCCATAAAAGTAGCCTCCCGAGCACTCCATATATCTTTCCACGTATCCAAAGTCCTTAAGTCTGGAAAAGCACATAATCGGGTAAGTTTAGAAAGAAAAACGGTTCAGAAATATGCGGCTGAGGAGTTGCCATGAGCGCGGAATCGAAAGTCGAAAGGATTGTCACCATCGTCAGTTGTTTTATTGCCGCTATTTCGCTGGTGGCAGGGGCAGTTCAATACAGCGAGACAAGGCAACGAGAGACAAAACAGCCATTTCTCACGAGGCAATTGGAGCTGTATCGGGAAGTCTCTAATTTAACCGGAGCTTTGTCGACAAGGGCCAAAGGTGATTCTGGTTTTGAAGAAGCACATACGCGATTCTGGACTCTTTATTATGGAGAGTTATGTCTATTTGAAGATCGCGAAGTTGCTCAAGCGATGGTAGCTTACGGAAACGTCCTTTGGGACTACACAAAGACAGGCAAAAATCATGAAGTTGAACTGCAAACTCTCGCACTAAAATTGAACGACGCTTGCCGATATTCTTTGAGCAAAGCCTGGGGTGTTCAGCTTGGAGAACTTCCAAAAATGAAATTGGACGCGGAAAACGGAAATTGAATGCATCGCCCAATCAACTGCTCATTGTTGATATTGAAAGACAAAACAGGTGCATGAGAGCCAAAAATCGCGGTGCGATCTACAATGTGCGTATTGTTTCCGTTACGAGATATCAAATCTTCAGGTGCGTAAAACAGCAATTTCAGTGGTTGTCGCATATTTGACATTCGGCGCAGTTGCAATGGCACCGGCATACTGCCAGCCCATGAAAGTTCCGCCAAACACGGCTACAAAAATTCCGCTGAATCCGGACACATTAGATCGTGCGATTCTGGAATCGCCGGGACAGCGCAAGTTTGATTCAAGTATTTGGAAATCAACTGTACCTTTGCGCCGTTACATGCTGATGGACCTTCTCCGCTCTGGAGTCTTCTCAAAAACTCAAGCTGAGGTGATCGAACTGTTAGGTCCACCGATAAGAACTGGAACGGAATGGGGGCGCCCGGTGGCATTTTATGATTTCGGAACCTACGAGAGCGAAAACATAGTCCTTGAAGTCTCCTTCGCCGAAAACAAACCGTTCTTTTTTGTCATTGGTCAGCACAGTGAAGATGGTTACTTTGACATTAACTCAACTGATTGGCATTGGAAAAATCATGACCCTGCCAGTGCAGCTAAAGAAATGAATAAGATGCTTTTCGTCGTGGGTGCACCGAAGCAACACTTATGCCAGTTTGTGGGACACCCCAAACAAGAAGGAAGCGCATGGAAGTGCGGTCCGGTCGAAGTTGAGTTTACGCCGGACAATTTAAAAGTGAAAAGATTTCGCCTTACTCCTGATCGCTTTGACATCGTGAAAACAACAACAGATTGGGAAGACAAAGATCTGCGCGTAGTGCCGGGCAGTTACACAACTGCCTTTGATTTTTTAGACCTCGACGCAAAGCCTGGTGCATATTTTGTCAGACCATTCGGTAAGTTCGATAGAGTCAGGTGGCAAACTCTTGGATGGCGCTCTGGCATGGTCTTTGACATTGCTCATCACTATGCACTAATTGGCAAAAGTCGGCAGGAAGTTCGTGGTCTGCTCGGTGAACCGTTTTTCAGCGAGTCGAAAGTGTCGCAACGAGAGAGAACTGCATATATCAACCAAAGAAAAACTGACAAAGAGCCGTTCAACAGATTTGATTGGTTTCAATTGGGCGGACAAGGTTGTATGTCTGTAGATCCTGGTTTATACCTTGAGGTTGTATATCAGGGCAATCTCCTAATGGGCGAAAAAGCAGTTGCATATCGTATGGTCAAATCCAATTATGATAATGACGGCAAAATAGAAATCTTCGGAAATATGCTCTCAGAACGTCAGGGCTATTGCTTGCCCGTGCCAAATACTGGTGCTAAGGCGCACTGATCTCAACAAAACTTGTGCAGACAAGAATACTGACAATGCAAAAATCATTTCAAAAACTTTCGCTCTCAATTTGCATCGCGATTTTTGTGATGTCTCTGCCAACCTTTGCCGACTCCCCGATCAGAACCAAAGCGATTGAAGACCGCGCAGAACAAAGAATAAATCTCTATCGTCAAAAATTCGGAACGAAAAATGCACGATTAGCAAATGCACTTCAGCAAATGTGGGGCTTTCACGGCGATCGGGAGATGCTGTATAAGGACAAACACTTAGTCGATGAGTGGCTTGAAATTTATCCAAAAATGCCTGCACTAGATCAGCGCTACTGCGCGCGCCATGCCCTCTATAAGGCGCGCGAATTGAGCACGATTTGGGGAGGTCGGCACTTCTACCAACCGTCAGTCGAACAACTAGAACGTAGAGAGCTCGGTGTAAAAATTGCTCGCTGTGTGCTCAATGCAATTAACGCACCTGGAGCGGAATGGACCCCAGAAAAATCGTTGACTGAGGAATTGAAACTTGCTGCAGAAGGTTCGCTTTATCCTGAAGATATGAAACAGCAAGCTCGCGCGGCGCTGTCTCAATAAATCCGACCGCCGGTAGCTCTTGCTCAAGGCTTAGTGGGCGACCTAAAGAGAAGTTATGAGGTACCGTTTGCGCCACTTTCAAGTTCGCAAACTAAAACTTATCTAAATGACTTGAGCGATATTTTTCCGAAACTTCGGGAGATGGATCAGAGGGATTTAGCAGGCGATATTCTGTATATGATAATTCTTGCAAAACAAACTGATGCAAAAATTCCGGCAAACAGATTGCTCTGGGTTGTTGTTAATAAAGTAAAACCCGCATGGATGGACAATGGTTCCATCAGTGGAGGGCTTTCCGGCAACGCTTCCTACTATTTTCAAAAAAATGACTTTGCCACGGGGGCGAAGCTGTACGAAAAGGCCATTGAAATAAGAGAATTCGATGGTGCCGGACAGGAATACACGGGCGAAATGCATATGATTCTTGGAGACGCCTACTTCTCACTTGGGCGAAAAAGCGATGCCAAAAGAGAATTCGAAACCGCTCTCAAGATCGAAAACAGTTTTCTAGCCAGCGGGCTTTTCGACGGTCTGGGTGATGAAGGTTCAAAGCTCACTCAATCTCGAATTCTGGAGCGGCTAAAAAAATTGGAATAAAGTCACTTCTTTTGCCGATCCAAAAACGACTGCAAAATAATTGCGGCCGCTTCCATGTCGACCAGATCTCGATTGGTTCCTGTTTTAACACCGCGCTCGACTAATCGTTCTGTCGCGGCGAATGTGCTCAACCTCTCGTCCTCAAAGTGCACTGTCAATCCAGTTTCGCGCTCGAGTTTTTTCGCAAACGATCTGACTTTGGCTGCCTGTTCGCCTTCAGTGCCGTCCATGTTTTTCGGCAAGCCGATTACCACCGCACCAACTTCTTCTCGTTTCGCGATGTCTGCAATGCGCGCGACATCCATTTTCATGTTTTTGCGATGAACCGTTTCTACTGGGGTGACAATCATGCCTGTAGGATCGCAAACAGCGACGCCAATCCTTGCATCTCCTACATCTAAAGCTAACAGCCGGGACTTTTCGTCCATTTGCAATCTGCTCCACCCAATTTCTACCTAACTCTATCAATGCATCGGCAAAGTGCGGCTGCCTAAAGATTAAATGTCCCAGCAAACGCCCACAGGCGCCGACGCGCGTGCAAGTTTTTTCCAAAACGGAACGAATCGGCGAGCTTTCAGTCTGGACAGAAGGCATCAAAACGAGGAAATCAAGATGGCTTCAGTCGTATGGCAGAGTTTCTTCCCCTTTCAGGCGCACGACAAGTTTGACATTGACAGCAACGACGCGTACAGCGGCGACGGTAAAGTGTTGAAGGCGGACGCGACCACCCTGGAACTATCAGTGGATGTCTCTGCATTTTTGTTGCCTGCATTCGAAGGAAAAATTGAAATCGAGTATCGACAAGAAGGCGCCGGCAACCGCGTAAAAATTATGGAGCGCCACAAGAAAGCCGTCGAAGATAAAGATGCTGAAATCAAATCCGACCTGAAGCTGAAAACGCGCATAATTAGTGCCGGAAAATACAGAATCGAACTTTCCAAAACCGATAGCAACGAAGCAAAGCTCGTTGTGAAAAACGGATCAAAAACTATGCGACTCATACTGGAAAAGTGCTAACACAATGATTTATCGCTTGTTTAAAGCTTCTACTTTTTGCAGAGCGGTCTGCACGCGATTAAACGCGGGCTTGTCACTGGAAGGCGAAATTACCTTCTGTAGTGTCTTCAAAATTTGCAGATCATTCTTCGCCGGGAAATAACTCCGTTCTTCAAGCATGAGCAAAGCTCTGCGCCCAAAAGAATTCGCCTTTGATCTATTGCCCAAGTCTGCGTACAAATCTGCATAGGCAACCAACCTCTGCGGCGTATCATAGATGTTTGGTGTGAGGCTATCTTCCGTTTCGGCTTTCAACAGCCACACGAATGCCGCTTTTTCATCCTTTCGATTAAACTCATTGCGCGCCAGTTCAAGCATAACTTTTGATTGATTAACAGAACACTTTCCTTCCACCAAATTCCAAATTTCAAGCTTTTGGAGCAGGTACTTTTGTGCCTCTTCCAAGTTGTTTCTGTCTTTGTAAAAACGCACAAGATAATCTAAAACTCGCTCCGCACCTAAGTGCCCCGAGACCTGTATCGCCTTCGGCAACCACTCCTTCAACTGTAACTCAGCGCTGTCTTTAAAGTGTTCTGGGGGAGGTGAATGAACTGATCTTAGGTAGGGCCCATATTCCCAATCGATTGTAGGCGGGCTGTCATTTTCGGCCTTCAAGTTGGCCATTTCATCGGCCGCAGCAGACTTTCCTCTAAGTCTAAGAATCGCAGCATACTGTGGTCTTACTATCTGCGAGTAATTGGAAAGATATCCGCGGTTCCAGCAAGTTATTTCAAATGCCTTACGCAAAGCGTCTTCAGCCTTCTGAAGTTGTCCCTTTTTCTCATAGACCAGGGCGAGGACTTTCAGAGTTTCGACTTTACACAAGCTCTCCTTACCGAGCCACTTCTCTTGTAGAGCTTGGCACTGCAAGGCAATCTTTTCCGCTGTGTCGAGGTCTTTGTGCGCAACGCAAACCTTTGCAGCTTCAAGCGGCATCACGAAAGCGCCATCATAATGTCGCTCAGTATTGACCAACTTAGACATTTCAAAACGATTATCAAGCTCATTTGCCAGACTCGCAAAGGCTTTCAATGCCTCTGCAGGCTGACTTCGGTGAGCATAAAAGTTGACCAATATGCCTTTCGAATTGATTGCACGATCGCCTGGTTCCGGAAATAACTCTGTTCTAGCGCGGATTGAAAGGACTATGATCTCTTTCAGTGCTTCATACTCACCCGCATTCATCAGCAGTTCAAACTGAATATCCGCGATCAAATTGCCGGGATTATCCATTTGCCTCATGTGGGTAGCATTTTCTTTTGTTTTTTGCAGAGCGCGTAACGACTTGATAACGTTTTCTAAATCTCTCTTCTTCACTTGTTGAGCGAGCTCGACTTGCATCGCTGCGATCGGATCAACTTTAGAAAGACCGAACTGCACGAGCAACTCATCAATTTTTTTCTGCGACTTTTCGCTCCAACCTTGTTTTTTAGCAATGTCGGCAAGCGTAGTGAACATATGACGATCATTGGGATGAAGATGAAGCCATACGTGGAAGTTGCCCAGTGCATCAACGTCTTCTTCAGAGAGCTTGACACCTTCATTCAGTAAGCGCAAAGCAGGTCCAAGGGCAAGCACTCTTTCTTGCGGAGAAATCCAATCGTTGCGAAGCATAGACAAACATTGTTGGAGCGCTTCAGTTTTTTTTCCGCTTCTCTCCAACAGGTCTGCGTACCGTAAATTCCAATCGCGAAACATCGCCGTATCATCGCGCCTATAGCCGACAGACTCGAATATAGCAGTTGCTTTTTCGGGTCTCCCGTTATTCATATACAGTGTCGCAAGCTCAATAGAGTAATAGCACTTCGACTGGCTAAACTTAGCGTTACTATCCACGGACAAACCTCTCTCGAACAGCTTGATCGCCTCGTCCGGTTTTCCCATTAGTTCGAATTTGCGGGCAACCCTGGCGAGGTTTTGCGGAAAACCATACCCATCTTCTAGGCGAACAAGCTTGAAAGAGTTATCAATCGCATTTTTGGCGTCGTTGATGCGATCTAAATTCAATAGACAGAGAGCATAATCAATTCTCAGACGCCGTTCCGGAAAACCATCGACATGGTGTTTTTCCAAACCATGCTTCAAGAATTTTTCTGCCTTTTGCGGCTCCCCACCTAGCAAATAGCAGATACCCAAGGTTCGGAGGCGTTCCTGATTATTGGTTTCCAATGATTGGAAGTCACTCGCATTTGATCTAGACGTACTTGGCGATGTTGCGTCTGCGAGTGCTGCTTCCAAACTTGCCCAAGCATTATGAGAATTTTTCGCGCCACTGTTCTTAGTGCCGTCCTCTAACAGCGCAATCTCAGCACATTGATTGACACGCAGCAATATAAGTGAATAATCCTGTAAAAATGGAGTCAGCTTTTTAAGCAAGGAAAGCGCCTCTTCCGGCTGTCCGTTCTTTGCAAGGAAGTTGGCCAAAGTAATCAACTTGCTAACATCAGCCGCAAAATGCTGCCGCTTCCCACTCTCCAAATCAAGCATGCTCTGGATTATTTGCAGGGCTCTGTTGAAATCC
>PNKB01000217.1 GCA_013997645.1 Cyanobacteria bacterium PR.3.49 | reverse complement strand
CACTGGCGCAAGCACTTTTGAAAACTGACATGAAGGCGCTCGACAAGACAATTGCCAGGCGTATTTCAGTGATCACGACAAAATGGGTGGTCGATGACCGATCGTCGAATGTTGGTGAACTCAGCCGTATGTTGCGTGCGCCTTTTGCATGCTCGTGTCCTGATTTCCTGTTGTCTCGCCACGAAGGCCTGCGAAGTTATGAGGACGGCAACGTCAAGGAAGGTGTCGCCGCAGGAGCTTCAATGGCTGTCGCCCATCTTGTCGGCGGCTTTGCCCCGGGTGCAATTGTCGAAGCAATTGACCGGTGTTACGACGAAATGGTGCCGGTTCGCCAAGGCTAACTAGTAAGGTGACACTACAAGCAGAGAGAGTTCCAAGCACCCCTCTCTTCCCCTCACCACCTGCAGTGTCACGGGCTTCCGTCTTCCAATGCCAAGATCATACCGGCAAGATTTCGCCGGCAAACTGTTGAATTCCACAGTCGGCAAATTAATTAGCCTTGAGTGGCGACCTGATTGCGTCCTGCTTCCTTGGCTTGCTGCAGAGCAAGTTTGGCGTCTCTCAGGATAGTCTCCGGGTTGAGATCTTCCATATTGAAATTGGAACATCCCACACTTACCGTCACCTTCGGTCCGCGTGCGCCCTGACCTTTGACGAAGCTGATGCGCTCGACTTCAGAGCGAACTTTCTCTGCCAAAATCTTGGCGCCGGCAACGTCGGTGTTTGGCAGTACGACCGCAAATTCGTCGCCGCCGTAACGCGCAATCAAGTCGCTTGAACGCGTGATGTTGAGCAAACGGTTGGCGATTGTGGTGAGCACGACGTCACCGATTTCGAAGCCGAACTCATCATTGATTTTGGCAAAATTATCGATGTCGATAATGGCCATGCCGACTTCCAGTCTCTGTCTGAATGAGAAAAGCAGTTGCTGTTGAAGGAAACCGACAAGAAATTCGAGATTATAGAGACCGGTGAGAGGATCAATTGCAGCTCTGAAAGCTTCGCGCTCATGAAGCACTTCGATCTCGCGTTTGGCGACCAGCAATTGCACCACAGGCGCCATCTGCAATTGCAGTTGTCCCATGAATGCTTTGGCAATGGCATTGAAAAATCCTTTTTGGCTGGATGCAAAAACCAAAGCGGCCTTGCCGTGTTTATCCACTGTAATCGGCAAGATTTCCAGCTCTTCGAATTCTTTGCCTCCATCAGCTTTTGGCAATTCGCCGCGAATATCAAGGTTGAGATCGCCAACAACCTCGAGATCTTTTGTCAGTTTTTCAACCAACTTATCAAATGCTCCCTGGCTCAGGCCCGGCTCCAGGTTGAACGCCGCCCAGGGACCATCGGCGCTGGCTACTACCAGACCCAAAAGATCTGGTGAGAAAAGCTGGCTGATCAAACTGAAATACGCATCGACGAATTTCTTGCGCGGATCGATCACCTCGGCCATTGTGCGGGTGACGCGCGAAATCAGGCGCTCGATAAGCAAATCGTCGAGCAGTCCGGCATAGCTGTTGATCAAATTGGCACTGGAGAATGAACGCGACGGCACCAGAAGGTTTTTCACCATATTCGGCTGCCAGCCTGTGTCATGTGCTTTGCTAACAAGACCTTTGATTTGCGTGCAAACTGATTTGAGGTCTTGATTGAGTGTATCGGCATCAATTACTGCATCCGGCAGTGCTGCGATTTTCCAGAAGGCGTCCTGCTCGGAGGCATCGCCCTTGGCAAGAAGCATGACCGGCAATTTGCTTGTGCGGTCATTCGATTTGATCAGGCAGCAAAGCTGATATCCACTTAAATCAGACAGTGTGGTCGATGCTACGACGATGTCCGCCCCTTGTGAGCCAAGCTCGTCAAGAGCGTCGAACCCGCCGACGCAAGCAGTCACCTCGAATCCTTCTTTCTTGAGCTGGGCACGGAATTCCGTGGAGGGGCTCTTCTCATCTTCTACCAGGACAACCTTAGCTATCGCCATTTTCGACTTCCTATTGGCTAGTTACCGAGCATTGGTGAATTCTACCGGGTTTCACCGCGCCGAGTCATTCTTACGCTGACATTATCGTATGCCTCAAAAACCGCCGCCATAGTGTAAAATCATCGTTCGTGAATCGATCGAAGTCGGTCTGTGACTGGCTTTGAGGCTTCCATTATATGGGTTACCCGGCGGCATTGCCCGCCAATCACGGTGAGTGTGAATGTTGACTGCGACGACTTCCAAAGAATTGCCACTAAGCTTTCGATTGACTGAAGATCAATTGTTAATACAAGAAACTATTGCCGAAATCGCTCAGAAGGAGTTTGCTCCCAGGGCCGCCGAGATTGACAAAAACCACAGATTTCCAAGAGAGAACTGGGAAATGCTGGCAGCGTCTGATGTATGCGGACTGCCCTTCCCTGAAGAATATGGCGGCGCCGGACTGGATAATGTTTCATACGCAATCGTAGTGGAAGAACTGGCGAAGAACTGTGCCACTACCTCGGTTATGTACTCCGCGCACGTTTCGCTCTGCGCCAAACCCATCTACATCCTGGGTACAGAGGAGCAGCGCAAGCGTTTCTTGCCGCCCATGTGCAGCGGTGAGAAGATGGGCGCCTTCGCATTGTCCGAACCAGGAACCGGCTCGGACTCAGCCGCTGCCACCTGCATGGCCGAATTGAAAGGTGACCACTTCATTCTCAACGGCTCCAAAAATTGGATTACAAATGGGGTAGAAGCCGACTATTACCTGGTTATCGCTCAAACTGACAGAGCACTTCGCCACAAAGGCCTAGTTGCACTGGTTGTCGAGAAGGGCGCACCGGGCTTTACATTCGGCAAGCTGGAAGACAAACTCGGCATTAAGGGCTCGTCCACATGCCAGATCATGTTTGAAAACACGCCCGTGCCGATCGAGAACATGCTCGGCAAGGTCGGAGAAGGCTTCAAGGTGGCGATGATTACTCTCGATGGGGGCAGAATCGGCATCGCTTCGCAAGCGGTAGGAATCGCCCAGGGCGCTTGGGATCACGCTTATCGTTATGCCAAGGAGCGCGAAGCCTTCGGCAAAACCATCAACAAGCTGCAAGCCATCCGTTTTATGTTCTCTGAAATGCAAACCGAAATTGATGCAGCGCGCCTTTTGACCTACCACGCCTCGATTGCACAGGACCGCGGCGAGAAATTTACCCGGGCGGCGGCGCACGCAAAACTATACGCTTCCGAAGTCGCTATGCGCTCCACGGTCAAATGTGTGCAGATTTTCGGCGGATATGGGTATGTCACTGATTACCCGGCCGAACGTTATATGCGCGATGCCAAAATCACGGAAATCTATGAGGGAACTTCCGAAATCCAGCGTCTGGTGATATCCAACTCGCTTTTGAAAGATCAATAATTCAGGCCTCATATGGCGAAAGACATGCTGAGGCAGCGGTTTCCAACCCGTCTCCTGTCCGTTTTTACTAAGAGGAAATGCAAAATGAACTGGCAAGTCCCACCGAACTGGCAACCACCGCCCCCTCCTCCCAGACCAGGCATGCCACCTCCAGGTGGTGGAGCGCCCGGTGGCGGCGGCGGAGGAGCACCTGGTGGCGGAGCTCCCGGGGGCGGTACTGCTACGGCACAGGCTAAAGAACTTTCTTTGTACGAATTGCTGCAAGTCGATCGCAATGCACATTCGACCATCATTCGTTACGCCTACAGATATTTAGCTGCCATGTTCCACCCGGACAATAGTGAGACCGGCGATGCTGAAAAATTCAGGATTATCACTGATGCATGGAAAACTCTTTCCGATGACACCAGACGTCAGGCGTATGATATGACTCTGGCGGTGCAGGATGCCTCCAAGCCGCAAGCCAAGCAAGCCGGGGCGGCATCATCGTTCGGGCGCGACAGCATGCCGAAATTCGAGCGTACCAGTTTGACCTGGAACGAAGTTGAATTGAGAGTGGCGGTGTTGCAAGTCTTGCTCGCGCAAAGACGCAAGAAGCCAGCCAGCGGTGGTTGTTCCGGTAAGATGCTTATGGACGTGCTGCAGATTGATGATGTTTCCGAGGTTGAATTCGCACTCTGGTATTTGCGCGAGAAAAACATGATTGAAACCGGCGAACGTGCGTTCTTGATCACCGCTGTCGGTCTCGACTATTTAACGGAGCAACTTTCGAAAACTCAGATTCTCGATGGTGGTACCCAGACCGAAAAGAAAACCACTTCTGTGGTCAACGCCGGATTGCCGGCTGTTCTTGGTCACAAGCAATAGCTGCGGCTTCAGTTACAGCTCTAGCGCCAGCGTAAGCTGTTCATTCAATACTCTGTCTAAGAACGTCTTACGGTGCCAGATTGTCGGACCGTGTTCTTTGATGGCGTTGCGATGCGCTTGAGACGCATAGCCCTTATTGCTCTGCCAGAGATACTGAGGAAACTGCACGGCCAGATCGGCCATCATTTTGTCGCGATAGACTTTGGCAATTACTGATGCTGCTGCTATCGAGGCGGAATGCGCATCGCCGTCTATCACGGTAACTTGATCCATTTTCAGATCGGTAATTTTTTTGTTGCCGTCGATGGCGACAAGATAATTGTCAATCAAGTTTTGAGATTCTGAATTTATATCCAGCAATTTGTTGACTGCACGTGACATGGCGAGAAGACTGGCTTTGAGAATATTGATAGTTTCAATCTCAACAACTGAAGCTTCTGCAATTGCACATTGCGCATGCTGATGAATTGTTTCTGCAAGCCGCTCGCGCTGTTGGCTCGACAATTGCTTGCTGTCGTTCAAATCTTCGAGTGCCTGACTCAATTTAGAACCGGTTCGTATTGCCGGCAAGATAACTGCAGCAGCAACCACAGGTCCGGCTAAGCAGCCGCGTCCCACTTCGTCCGTTCCAATCAGTATTGCTTCTTTTCCGCGCATGCGCACGTCGAATTTGAGCATGCGCTTGAGGCGAGTTCCACATTCGAGATACTCCGCTTGTGCGCGCGGGTTCTTTTTCGAAATTGCAGTTTCGCTTTTTGGCATGTGCCACTTCCGATGGTGCTAGCGGAAAACGCTCGGTGGGGAGCGCACCCATGAGGAAATCAGCCTCCCTGCTAAGGTACCATCAAAAGCCGCTCTCACAGCAGAGCTGAGAAGCGAAAAAGCTGTGAATCCTGTAAGCGAAAGAATGAGAATTCGAACGACGCAGCAAATCGCATATGCGCGACTGTGTGTTTGTGTATGCGGCAAATATACTTATTGCGTTCCTTCCGGAGTGTCGAAAGTGATGCGACCCAGCCTGCCGTTGCGGATGTCGCCTAGCAAAACCGCAGCGGCCCTTGGTGTATCGGGGCGACCGTTGGTGGTCACGTAATTCTTTCTTTCGGCAATCAGTTGCAAATTGATCTTTTCCAAATTCGGCGCATCATTGTTTGCAGCCGCGACTGTGTCCGATTCTTCGCGGGCATCCACATCTGTGTCCACACCGGAGCGGCGATTCTGTTTTGATTGGCTGAAGATCGTTCGGTCGCGTTCAAGCTGCCAGTGCTGCTCGTTTTCCTCTTCAACATCGCTGTATTTCTTGAGCAATTCAGCCGGCACTGCTTCGGTATCAGCGTCTGCGCCGTCGCCTCCAGGCGCCGGAAGATATCGCTCGATCGCGCCTGGGTAGCGCTTTTGCAGCTCCTGAATCGCTCGGTCAGCCAGCTCTTCTGGTGAGTATGCACCGGCTGGTGCCAAATTGAAGATGCCTAACTTTTCGCCGACATTGCGAGAAGAAATATTGGGAGGCAAAATGCCGGGCGTATCAAGCAATTCAAGTTTGGGATGGACTCTAATCCATTGGGGGCCGCGAGTGACTCCGGGACGATCGGCAACTTTTACCTGTTTTTTTCCGATCAGCCAATTTATAAGGCTCGACTTTCCAGTGTTAGGCATACCGACGACACAAATTCTGACCGGTCGCGGCAAAAGCCCCTTTGCTTCTATTTGCTTGAGTTTCTCCTGGCTGAGCTCTAATGCCAGATTGACAACCTCCGGCTGGCGGCGGCGATCTTTCAAGTTCAGAACAATTGTCTTGCTATTGTTGTCAGCAGAAAATCTTTTCGCCCATTCGCGACTCAGCTTCGGATCGGCGAGGTCGTCTTTGGTAAGAAAAATGAGGCGGGGCTTATTTCCGAAGATCTCATCATGCTTGGGGTGCCTGCTCGAGTAAGGCGCGCGCGCGTCGAGTACCTCAAATATGAGGTCCACCCATTTGAGCTGCTGCTGCAATAGTTGAAAAGCAGTACGCGGCGGTCCTTTTGATGCAGGCTTGGCTCCGCTTCTGGGCGGAGTGCCCGAACCACTGCCAGAGACCGGCTTGCCGGACCCGCCGGGCGCGCCTTTCGGCGGACCCTTTCCTGGTTTGCTGCCTTTCGGCATTACTTTCTCAGTTGCCTTTAGCTTTCAGAAGTGGTTTCTGGAGCGCTTTCAGCCGGCGCCGGTGCAGCCTTTTCAGCTTTCGCCGGAGCGGCCTTCTCAGCAGGAGCGCCCGCAGTGACGAGCTCCTTCTTGCCAGTAACCTTTTCTTTGATTCTGGTGGCTTTACCTGTGCGCTTTCTCAAGTAGTACAGCTTGGCGCGTCTGACATGACCGCGGCGCTGCACTGTGATTTTTTCAACGCGAGGTGAATTGACAAGGAATACGCGCTCAATGCCGATGCCCTGGAAGACGCGGCGAACGGTGATGGTCTCGCCTACGCCCGAACCACGGCGTTTGATTATCACGCCTTCGTAGCCCTGGGTGCGCTCTTTGTTGCCTTCAACGATCTTGACGAAGACCTTGACGGTGTCGCCAATATTCATTTGAGGGACATTGTCCTTGATGAGAGGCGCTTCAATTTCTTGGATAATTTGGTTCATGACAAAAAGACTCTTTTCTTGCCCTGCAACGGAGCGGCAGAGGGGTTACGGAACATCTATAGAACGCTTGATTCTACGTGTAGATAGAGAATATTACCAGTAGAACCACAGGTAATACAGGATATTCATGTTTTGTTGAGCAATTGACACGATCTATGAGATGCAGTTTATAAAACTGCTGCTTGACCTTGCTATTTGGATTTGCTGTCGCTAGTACTGGATATGGTGGCAGAAACGCGGTCATCAGCGGGGCTGGAAGTGCCGGAATCGCTCTGCCCAGTGAGTAAGTGGAGTTCGGCTACGAAATCTTCAATGGAGCGAAATTGTCGGTACACCGAAGCAAAACGCACGTATGCCACCTGATCCAGATTGCGAAGTTTTGCAAGTGCAATCTCGCCGAGGTTGGTCGCAGTCACTTCTCTTTTTCCGTCTGCGGTTAGTTCGGTTTCAACCGAATCGACCAGGTCGTCGATTTGTTCGGCCGTGACCATTGTTTTGGAACAAGCTCTGGAAACACCCGCCCGCAGCTTTTCTCTTGCGTACGGCTCTCGGCTTCCTGAACGCTTTATTACCAACAGCTGCATCACTTCGACCCTCTCGTAGGTCGTAAAGCGTTTATTGCAGGTTTCGCACTGGCGGCGCCGACGCACCGAATTCTCCCCGGCCAGGCGGGATTCAAGGACGCGGCTATCTTTTGCGTTGCAAAACGGACAGAGCATAGAGTGAAATTATAGTGCCAAAGACAGTTTCAGTTTGCTGTTTTTGGCTGTTAGATAATTGGGCTAAAACATTTAGTGCATAATTGTTTGTAATACAGAGATGCGCCGGCCGCAGGATTAGAAGCCGTATATAGAGAAGATGGCTAAGGAGAAAAATCATTACGAACTATTGGGTGTCGACGAAAACGTCACTCAAAAGGAGATAAAGGACGCGTATCGCGCCCTCGTAAAGAGCAGCCATCCGGATATCGATTATCAAAACGCCGGCAAGCGCACCGAAGCCACGCGCCGGATGACTCGTATAAATGAAGCGTATGAGACGCTGAAAGATAAAAGACGCAGAGCTGAATACGACACCAGCATCGGCATCAATGGTCAACGTCGCAATCCCAAAGTAAAGCTCGATGAGACCGACACGGTCGAATCACGGGAGCGTTTTCTCAAGCGAATTTTTCATCCGGCGCGCTCGACGATGGTGAAGGTGTTGGGAAAATACAGGCACGAATTGAAGAAACTTTCCGAGGACATATTTGATGACGCGCTAGTTGCAGAATTCGACAGTTATCTCGACAGCGTTGAGAACGCGCTCCGAAAGGCTGCTGATGCCTATTCATCAGAGCGAGCACCGTCTTCTCTGGAGCCGGCTGTGCATATGATGCGACATGCAATTGCGCAAGCCGTAGATGGTCTGGATGAAACGCGACAATTTTGTCAGAATTACAATTACGATCATCTGACCATGGCAGACAATCTATTCAAAATTTCTGTCGACTTGAGCAGAAACGCGCTGCAATTGACGCGTTAAATAACTGATGAGTTGCTGTTTTCGAGGAAAAAGATTTTTCAGCGAAAAATCTTTTTTTGCTAGTTGAGTCTTGACGAAACTAAATCTCTTCTCGCCAGTTGTTCCAGTTTTTTGTTGTTTGCAATATTGAAGTCTGAGCGATCAGATTTCAACTCTTTCCAAATTGAATTGGAAGTTTCAAGCGCCTTGATTGCACTTCTGAAATACATTTTTCGATCTCGGGGCTCAGTCATTGTAGTCCCCTTCAAATAAAGGCACAGTGCCTGATTGTTAAAGTCGCGGGCAACCTCCGGGCTGTTTTCACCATGCAATCTTTTGTCGTACTGCAGACGAATATCTTCCACATCCAGGGCGTGATCGAAATTGCCGCGGTCTGCGTATACCGCCGCAAGCTTTGCGGCTACCCTGCAAAATTCGGCATGGTCTGCTGTTTTCCAATGAGCCGCCAAGAATTTCCATCGCTCTTGCAGAATCGTCATTGCTTCCGACAATTTTCTCAGCTGCAAATACGTATCGACGATCTTTTCGTTTGTCTGAGGCGTTTGCGGCTCTTTCTTTAGCGAAAGCAATTGTGCATTGAGGACAACTTCTCGGTCTTCTTGTTGCTGAAGACTGGCAACTTTGACTACGCTGACGAGAGCCCCGATGCAAATCAGGGCTCCCGCCAAAATCAATGTCACTAGCCTGAGCATCTCTTATTCCGGCGGTGGAGGCGGCGGAGGTGGCGGCGG
>PNKB01000216.1 GCA_013997645.1 Cyanobacteria bacterium PR.3.49 | reverse complement strand
GACGGCCATGAGAATGGTCATCATTGGAATGGAAAACGGATAATTCCAGGGCGCAATCACACCAATAGGACCAAGCGGTTCAAACGCCACCAGACTTTGTTTGCTGGATAAAAGCGGATTGGGCAGCTGAATCATCTGGTCTCTCAACATGCGCTCTGCGTTTTCGCTGAGCCAGATGCAGGTGTCAAGCGGTCCTGTCAGTTCAGATAAATAGCTTTCCACTCTTGGTTTGCCGACCTCTCGACAGACCAGGTCGGCGATCTCATCTTGTTTCTGTTCAATAACGCGACGGATTTCAAGAATTTTTCGCGAGCGCTTGTGAAAGGGCAGCACGTTCCACAATTCATAAGCCGCCCAGCTGCGCTCGACTGCAGCCTGCACTTCGCTTTGCCCGAGAATTGGCACCTCACCCAGAACCTCTTTGGTTGCCGGGTTTATGGAGACAATCGTAGCTGTTTGACTGGCAACCATCCTCTATTCCTGACTTTCAGCCGCTAATAAATAGTATCTTCCCACGATGGCGGCGTATTTTATGAACCCGCTTATTTTTGGCCCATGCCCTCTTTTGCTTTTGCCTCGTAATCATTGCCGAGAATTTTGAGCCCGGGCACTCTCTGGCATTCTTTGGCTTCCGCCAGAGCATCTTCATAACGCCCGGTTTTAATAAATTCGTCGGCAAGACAGCTGTGCACGACCAGTAAAGACCCGTCAGCCGCCAGGGCTTGCTCGAAGTTCTTAATCGCCTCTTCACCCTCATTGCGCTTAGCGGCCAACTTCCCTCTGGCCAATAACAAAAGTGGTCGTCTGTCGCTGGCTACCTTCTTCAAACAAAGCTCCGACTCGTCAGCATGCCCCTGGTCGCTCAAAATCATGGCTTTGATGGAAAGTGCATCATTGTCATCGGGCGTGATGCTGAGCATTTTATCGACTGTTGTGCGTGCCTCTTCGAGATTGTTGGCGAAGACCAACCCGAGCGCTTTGGCTTTGAGCGCCGATGCGGAGCTGGGATACTTCTCCAATGCCTTGTTTGCTGCCGAAACGGCTTCGTTGTACGCGCCTACCGCCAGCGCTTCTGCCGCCAGCTGGTCGAAATATTCGGGCGGGTCGGTGTCTGAAGCCAAAAGCCTTGCCGCTTCATTGCGTAAGGCGTCTGCTTTTCCGGCGGTGCGCAGGCTGTGCAAAGTGCGAAATTTGGCTCGCCTTACCGAAGGGTCGAGTATGCCCGCCTTTTCTCCGGCCGCCTTTGCTTTGTCCATCTCATTCAGGCGACCGTACAAATCGCTCAATGTAGACCAGGCGTCATAGGAAGTCGGGTCTATTTCGGTGATGCGTTCAAATTCATCTTTGGCAGATGATGTTTTATCCATTGCCATTAAAGTCAAAGCGTGCTGCATGTGGGCGGCCGTAGAGTTTGGCGAAATGTCGCAAGCGATTTTTGCCTCAGTCTGAGCCTCCGCTTTTGCATTGCCGATGCGCAAAAGCATGGTCGAAAGCAAAAGGTGCAGTTGCGAGTTGTGCATGCATTTAGAAGACCAGGGTCGCAACAGCGCGATGGCCTCGGCGGTTTTGTTGGCAGCAAACAAAGTGGCCGCTTTGGCGACAGCATCGCGGCAACCCGGGTCATCTTTGGCATAAACAGGCACCGGCGGCTCGGTATCCGCTTCCACTTTCTTTTTCGCCAGCCCGGGCAGCGGCGTTAGAAGCACCGCGAAACTAGTTGCCAGAGGAATAAAAATTCTTTGCATCGCTCCGCCCAAATCTTGAATAGTCAGTCAGCATAGCTGATTTCCTTTCAATTCGCTTCCGTTTGCGCCGGTTATCAACATATCCTAAACTGACACTTGTGCAGTCACTGCGGCGAACATTCAATGGCAAATTTGTTGGCATCTCAATCAAGCTCCTTCGATCACTTATCTAAATCCAAACGAAAAGCCTTAAAAGCGCTCCCCCTGTCCGGGTTCTCAAGAGTGGTTGCAGTCCGTTTCTTGGTGGCGTCGCTGATTGGATATTTGTTCGCGGTTTTACTTTTGCTGCCTGCATTTGCTGCAGAGAAAGAAACGACAGATTTTGAAAGTTTGTTTTCCAAAGCAGAAAAGCTGTACGTAGAAAGAAAAATGGGTGAGGCAGCCAGCTATCTCAACACGATAATTTCAGCCGATGCGAAAAACGGGCGAGCACATAATTTGCTCGGCAAAATTTATCATCGCCAGGGCAAGTTGGAGTTGGCGATTGCCGAGTATCACAAGGCAATCGATGGTGACTCTCGATTGGCTGACGCCCGCTACAACTTGGGTGTGGCATTAATCGATCAAGATAATTTCAGGGAGGCGGAGCGCTATCTTGATGATGCGGTGCGGCTGGACTCTCGATCGGCGGAGGCGCATTACAATTTGGGATTGTGCGCAGACAAGTTGGATAAAAACGATAAAGCGCTCGACGAATTTCAAAAAGCGGTCAAGCTTGATCCATCGATTTCTCAGGCCCATTACTGCCTTGGACGCGCATATTTCAAGAGCGGGCAGCTCGAAAAGGCTGTCGAGGAGTACAAAGCGGCTATTGGACTAAATCCCAAATATGTGGAAGCGCACAATAATCTTGGTGTCGCATTCAGTGACATGGGCAAATATCCTGAATCGATACAAGAGTTTCAAATCGCGTTAAAGATCGAGCCAAACTATCCTGAAGCACAGCGAAATTTAGGCTATGCGCAGGCTCACACCAGTTTGGGGATTACTTATTTCAAGCAGGGTAATCTTCGAAAAGCATTCGACGAATACAAAAAAGCAATTAAGATAGATCCGGAGTTTGCCGATGCGCACTACAACCTGGGTATTTATTACCAGCATCAGGGGCAGATTTCGACTGCAGTCGGTCATTATCAGGCGGCGATTCGTTTTGATCCGAAGAATGCGCGAGCTCACAATAATCTTGGTGTTGCCTATGCGCGTTTGGGAAAACGTGATCTGGCAGAAGCGGAATATCGCCAGGCCTTGAAATTGAAACCGGGCTATCGAGAAGCAGAGCAAAACTTGCAGTCGCTCAAGTTGGGACCCGGGCCACGGCCGTGATTGCTGAAATTTAGCACCCTTAAAATCAGCGCCGATATCTACGGCAATTGATCGCAGCAAGCCCACTCACCTGCGCGAGGGCCCTAGGTTACACTCGCGCACAGGACTTATGCACCATCACCGTAGTGCTCACTTCCTATATCTACAATATACATACATCCGTATGCTCTGTCAACTAAAAAATCAATTTTTCGAATCTTCGCCAGGTTTGGGCGCTGTAATTTCAATCGGATAACTGATTATCAAACGTCGAAGTGCGCTGCCTTTTGGTGGTCGAGCTACCGCGCATATCCATGAACCTGCGACATTGCCGCGCCAAGTACATTGACCGTTTTGATCAGCAGTCAAATCGTCCGTCAGCTGAAGGGGTTTTTCCAAAGGAACCGGGAATTTATTGTCAATCGGCGTGGCACCACGGCCGGTGCCTTGATACAAGGTGATTTTGGAGTAGGGTGCTAAGCCCTTGACTCTTGCAACCACCTTATCTTTGCGAAAAGAAGAAAGAATGTTTTCCGTAACAGGCACAATACGTGATGGTGCTTGCGGTTTTACGGATGGATGCGCTTCCAGATATTGGCGAAATGGAATGCCGACTCGCTCGGGCGTGTTGACAATATTCTTCGCATCCTTAAAGTCGTAACCTTCTCCGGATTGGAAGGTGTAATTGTTGATCGCCACTTTGTATTCTTTGCTTTCATCGACGGGACTGTATGAGCCGTCTTTATTTTCTGCCAGGGCGAATACCAGGCGCTCACCGCGTTTTTTGGTTGGATCGTAAGCGAGTTTCAGACCGTGCACATCGAGAAAGCGCCCGCCCGCCGGTCCGGATACGCTGTGCTCGAGTGCCGACAAAAGAGCTTTGCCGGTGATTGTCGCAAAAGTGAGTCGATTGTCGAAGGGCAGGATTTCTTGAACTTTTTCCAGTGTAATTGCACCCTTCTCAATGCGACCGCGCATGCCGCCTCGATTGTGCACGCTAATTGTCGTGCCATAGCTCTTGCCTGCCTCGCATAGAGCGTCCGTGATCAAGTCGCCGAGCGCAGAATCCCATGGATACGCTGTCCAGCGATTGTCGAAAGCGTCTTCGGCCTGCGAGACGATTGTGCGTCTGAGCGGCAGCAGAGGTTCGACCTTTTTGTCGATGTACGCTTTCATCTCGGGATGTTCTTGGATTTTGTCGGTAATGTTTATAAGACGGTATTTCGTATCGGCTGCGTCGAGGCTGCCGTCTTTGTTGAAAGCGACATCAAGGCGTCCGAGCGTTCGTCCGTAGCTGCCTGTCTGCACGATTATGGTTTTGGAGCTGTCATCGTGCTCGACAAAGAGCGCCTTATCCAGTCTTGTATGGCTGTGTCCGCCGATAATGACGTCTATTTGCGGAATAGCCTGTGAAATTTGCTGGTCCAGATCAGCCCCGCAGTGGGTGACCGCGACGATGTGATTGACACCCTTGTCCTGAATTTCTTTTACAGCCTGGCGCACCGGAATGAGCCAGTCGTCCTTGAGATTTTTAACTCTGACTCCACCCAGAGACAAGGAAAGTCTTTCCAATTCGGGCGTCATAATGCCGACGAAACCAACTCTATTGCCGTTGATCTGGCGAATGACATACGGCTTGATGACAGAATTCAGCTCCGGCTGGGCTTCAGTATCGAGATTTGAGCAGATCACGTCGAACTTGGCTTTCTTCAGCTGCTTGCCGAGATTTTCCGCACCATCGTCGAACTCGTGATTGCCGATGGTGTATATGTCGTAGCCGATGTGGTTGAGCAGAGAAACTTCCACGTCCCCGTGGTAATGAGTGAATAGAGGAGTACCCTGAAACATGTCTCCGGCATCGATGACAACAGTATTGGGTGTATTGGCCTTTATCGAGTGGATAAGATGACCGAGGCGCGCCATTCCACCGACCATGCGACCTCTTTCTAAGAACGGCTCGGCGTGCGAGTGCAGGTCATTTGTATGTAATATGGTGAAATGGAGTTGTTCGTCAGCCGCTCTGGTAACCGACGTTACGGCGGAAACATGCGCAATGACAAGGAGACTCAAAGCGATGAGTGCCAGCTTCAGAAACCGCCGGACCTTCAAGTTATTGTTTGGGTCTTTGTCGTTTTGCATTTTTACTGTGACTTCCTTGGGTGCGCCTATTAATGTATACGGTCAAGTGCCAGGAAAAGTTCGAAGTTTGGACGTTGAATTTGTACCCGAGTCAGGCTGCCCCGTAGCGGTGACCAATGGGCGAGCCGAACTGGACCTGGATCCATTCGACGTGCCAATAGACGCTCGTATCTATATTGATTACAAGAATATTTCGCAAAGAGCAATCTCGGCTGTCAAGTTCCGTTTGCGATTTACCGATGCCGAACAGAACGATCGCGGCACCTGGCACGCACCCGATATGGAACTTCTGGCACCAGGGCAAAGCGGCCAGGAAAAGTGGAAGCACGAGAAAATTGATCCGCGCTGCGCATCTTTAAAAGTCCGCATTCTGCAGGTGAAGTTTCAGGACAATTCTCATTGGGTGAGCATGAAAATGTCCGAGCTGGCCAATCCGTCTCATTCTTCGGGCGGGTATGGAGGTGCCACCGGCAGAGGTGGCGCGCGCGCAGACAGTGCACCACCACAGCAACAGCAGTCAAATTCTTTGATTCCGGACGTGCCGCAAGCACAGTCACCGCCGGCAAACACGGGTCAGGGCGGAAATTCGGCTGGACAAGCTGCGCCGGCTGGCGGCGATCCATTTACGATCGGGCGGTAGCGCCGATGGTGCCGTAACTTAACCGGGCTTAATGAGCGCGAATTAACAACTCTACCAGTTTTTTCAAGAAATACAAGTCTTTTCGTATATCACCGCGGGCTGTATTGTATATCCACATGATGGCTCTCTGTCACCGCAGAGTGCCTTTACAAGTGAATAATTTGAAAGAAGGGCGAAATGACAGCGCTTTTGTCGCTTGCACCGGTGGTAGCCGCCTGCTACCTGTTGGCCACTTTAAAAGGGCACGCTGTGCTCCTTTTGTTTCTGGCAGCCAGCCTTGCCTGGTGTGCGTGGGCAGTAATGAGAGAAAGAAGATGCTCGCAGCTCGAGAGATTAGCTCGACGAGCTGAAATCGAGCGAATGACTGAGATCGAACGAGAGTCAATGGAGATGGCTCCGCCTTCGCCTGTGGTGTCACATCCTCCGGCACAGTTGCCGGGATTTTTGGTGGCACGCCATTCCGCTCCGACGCGTCCTGAACCGACCTATGCCATGAGCCGTTCTGCGGACTTATCTTCGCCGGCGGTGCAGGAGCAGTGGCGTCAGGCTCCCGGAGCCGATCACGTGCGTGCATTTCCGATCCACAAGTTGAGTCGCTAGACACTCAGACAAGACCTCTATAGTCGGTTCGTGCTGTGCAAACAAATTGTGCGGAATGAACACTTAAGGCTTGCTACATTTCCAGCGTGATGTTTTTCATCACGCTGTCGTGTTCAGATGGCTGCTTGGCAGCCTGATGGTCAATCTTACCTCTCTGGCTTTCCTGGTTTTGGCTCGAAC
The DNA here is from genome assembly GCA_013997645.1 of Cyanobacteria bacterium PR.3.49. Taxonomy (GTDB): domain Bacteria; phylum Cyanobacteriota; class Vampirovibrionia; order Obscuribacterales; family Obscuribacteraceae; genus QKMZ01. The sequence continues at coordinate 2,547 of PNKB01000216.1, read as the reverse complement.
CTGACAGTAACCTTTCAAAAACTCGAAATAAGAAGGCGGTTTTCCAGAGATTACCTGTGGGTTTCCCCATATAGGTAGTGCAGGAATGATTGGCATGAGTAAACTAGGAAACTCGGGAAATCCTGTATACCCGTTGGAATCAAGATTTAAGTGCGGCAGACATAGACCTGAAGAACAGCCCTTAAGGGTTTGTGCTTCTCGATAGATCAGTAGTTTTTGATGTTTTCAATAGAAACCTTCAGTCTGCAAGAAATGACGGAGCTCAGTGGTGAGCTTCGCGAATTGGGTGCCGGTGCACGCACTCAAGAAGAAATCGCAGACCGGATCGTCAATAACCTTTATGAGGATTTCACCGTCAGCAAGGATGGTGAGAAAGCCTTTGTTCTGGTGCGATTCTTTGTCAGTTTGCCCTACAAAGACCTCGAATCTCCCCTGAAAAGGTTCGTGGAGAGCCGTCGAGGTGAGCACGAGGAGCTGCGTCCCGATACTCGTTGCCTGACCCTGCTTGCCACATGCGGTCAAAAAGAGCAGTGGTGCGATCGCACGAAGTCACGCGAACATCGCGCCATCCCCATCGACAGCCCGGACCTGGCCACCGAATTGCCTATGGTCGCTTTGCTCTGCAAACAGTTCGGTATCGAATCAAATTCCTTTGCAGACGTGGTTCTAACGCATCCAGAGCGCTCTTCACATGGTGTTGCCATTGTGGACAGCAATGTCGTAATGGATCAGGACCAGGCGACCTTCAACGTGTTCTTTGTGCCGGATGCTCTCAACTCTCCCTATATTTATGCTCAAGAAGAATTCGTCAAGCCGTATGGAGTTAAGTCCGTGCTTGGTTATGGCGGCATTCTTTCAGCCGGACAAATATTTGCCGTGATAATGTTTTCCCGCTCTTCGATCAAGCGCGAGGTTGCTCAGCGTTTCAAACCGCTGGCATTGGCGACCAAGAATGCGCTTTTGCAAGTTCCCCAGGACAAGATTTTTGATCTGCCTTGAGCGGCTCGAATTGCGTATCCGGGTGGTGTCGCGAATGATTTGTCTAACCTTTTGAAGCGGTTGCCGGCGCTGACTTGCGTCTTTTGAGAAGCCTGTCCGCCACGCTCGATGGCTCCTCCAGTTTAAAAGTAACGCAAACTAATAAGTAAGCCAGCATTCCGAGCCCGCAGGAAAGGCACAGCGAAATAAGCTGTCCGATAAAGCTTTGCGGAATAATTGCCGTCGCTTGATTGGAGACGAACCAGGCAATAGCACCGCATATGGTGGAGGCCGTCAGCATGATGGCCGTCGGATAAACAAGTTTGGTTGTGCCCAACCGCCCGATTTTCTTTCTGGCAAAAAATGTCAACGATAAGAGATTGAATATAGTGACAAGAGTCGTAGCAATAGCGATGCCGGCGATGCCGGTCTTGAAATACGAGACCAGAAGCCAGTCGAGAATCGTTTGCAAAACTATTGCCGCCAGAGCAATCAAGAACGGTGTTTTCGAATCTTGATGCGCATAGAACACACGGGTGATCAAGTCGCGTGCCAAATAGAAGAAAATTCCGGGCGCCAGGAAAATCATTACGGTCGTGACCATCTCGGTGGAATGGGATGTAAACTTTCCGCGCTCGAAAAGCAATTTGATAATCGGCGTCGGAATTGCCATAAGCAGGGCGGCGATTGGCAGGGCGAGAAACCAGAGTAAGCGAAGCGCTTTTGAAAGTTCATCTTTTAAATCATCGATTCGATTGGAAGCCACCTGCTCAGTGAAGCGCGGCAGAATCGGCACAAGCATGGCAGTAAGCAAAACTCCAAGCGGCAATTGAATCAATCTGTTGGCATTGACGATGGCCGTCCAGCCGCCTTCTTGAATTGTCGATGTGAAATAAAGGTGCACATAAAGACTGATTTGACCGATTGAAGTGCTGAATGCGGCCGGACCCAACATAAGCAAATATTCTTTGAGCCCAGGATGCAGCAGCGAGCTAAAACTCCATTTGAGAGGAGTTTTTAGCATGCCTGGTATTTGCACCACAGCCTGCCCAATCGCCCCTGCCAGGGTCGCCCAGGCAAGGCAGACAATGCCGGCAGAGTCGCCGAAGGCAAAGACGGCGATGATGATAGCAAGGCTGGCAATGGCGGGTGAAAACGACGGCCAGAAGATTTTGTCGTAAACATTCAAGACCCCGTAAGACAAGCCAACGAAGCCGGAGATTGCCACAAGGGGCAGCATGATCCGAATCTGCTTGACTGTTTCATACCAATACTCCTGGCGGTTCGCTTCTGCCAGAGCGCTGGCCGGTGCAATTAATTGGATGAGTTCCGGAGCGAAAAAATAGATTGCCACCGAGGGGAGTATCAGAAAAATCATGGTGGCCAGAAAAATCTGCACCATCATACGGCCGCTGTCCGGGTCTTCTTTTTTAGGCGTCAGTACCGCCACTGCCGAAGAGTGGAATGGACCTCCAAGACCGCCGAAAAGAATAAGAATATTACCGGTGAAAAGGGTGGCATTATTGAATGCATCGGACAGGTAGTTTGTTCCGAAAGCTTGCAAGACGA